>NZ_JAELTP010000001.1 GCF_016428915.1 Pandoraea sp. ASV26 | reverse complement strand
CGAGATCGCGCCCGACGTGCTCAGGAAGTCCGAGACCTGATTGTTCAGCAGCGAAGCGTAGCCCTGCGAGAACGCCACCGAGCCACGGCTGCCCGTATTCGTGCCGCTGATGGTCAGCTTCAGACCTTCGACGGCCGTACCCGTAGCGCCCGTGAGCGACTGGCCGCTGCCCACCGCCGACATGCCGCCGATGGTGCCTTGCACGTCCACGCCCGTCGTGAGCGTGTTGGTGCCGAACACGCCTTCCGAGGCGGAGCCGCCCGTGACCTGCACGCGCGACGCCGAACCGTAGCGGTTCGACGTGATGGTCAGCACGCCGTTCTTCTGCGTGACGCTCACGCCCGAACCGGCAGCCGAGAACACGCTGTTGCCGTTGATTGCCGACTGGATGGCCGTGGCGAGCTGGTCGGCCGTGTACGTGCCGTTCGGGATCACGATGCTCGCGTTGTTGCCGTCGAGCAGAATGTTGAGCTGGTTGTTCGCGGCCGAGATGGTGGTGCTGGCCGGCAGCGTGACCGCGCCCGTCGCCGTACCCTGCGTGGCTACCTGCGTGATGTTCACGGCGTAGTTGCCCGGCTGGGTCTTGCTCGTCGAACTGCCGTAGGTCACCAGACTGTCGGTGCTGATGCCGTTCGTGGCGAGCAGCGAGGCGAGTTGCTGGAAGCCCGTGCCGCTCGACATCGCCTTGTTCAGTGCCGACGTGTCGACCGCGAGCGTGCCGTCGGTCTGGAAGTTCACGCCAATCTGCGCGAGCGACGTCAGGCCGTTAGCCTGCACGCCCGGCAGCCGGCCGTTCAGGATCGTTTGCAACTGGTTCTGGACCAGATTCACCGTCGAATCACCGATCAGCGCGCCGGTCGCCTTGCCCGTCGGGTCGTACTGCGTGAGCGTGCCCATCGTGCTTTGCAGCGTGTTGTACGCCGTGGCGAAGCTCTGCACAGCCTGCGTGACTGCGGACGAATTGTTGCTCAGCGTGACCGTCGTGGTGCCCGTCTTGATGAGCGACAGCGACAAGCCCTGCACCGAGTTCTGAATGCTGTTCGTCGGGCTGGTAATGGCCAGACCGTTGACGGTCAGCTTGGCGTTTTGCCCGGCGGAGGTCTGCGTGAGGTTCTGCGTGCCCGTCGCGTCGTAGGAGAGCATGTTGCTGATCGTCGCGTCGCCGCCGGCCGCCGCGCTCACATTCATGCTCATGTTCTCGCCCGTCGTTTTCGACGTGAGTACGAGGCGGTACGGGGTGTTGCTGCCGTCGTTGACGATCGATGCCGAGACCGGGGCGCCCGACGCGTTGATTGCGTCGCGAATGCCCTGCAACGAGTTGTTGCTGCTATTGATGGTGATCGTGACCGGCTGCTGCGAGGCGTTGGCCGTGAAGCCCGCGCCGGTATAGATGCCGTTGGTGAGCGTGCCGCCCGTGATCGTGCCGAACGAGAAGGTCAGCTGGGTCGGCGTGCCCGTGCCGATGGCGCTCGACTGGTTCGTCACCCCGCTCGTCGTCAGGCTCTGTGCCTGGGCGAGCTGCGAGACGTTGACCGAGTAGGCGCCGGCCGCCGCCCCCGTGGTGCTCGACGCGGTGAGAATCGTGTTGTCGGCAACGTTCGCCGACATTTGCAGGTATTGCGAAGCGCTCGACAGGGTCAGCAGCGACGCCTGGAACGCGGACAATGCCGATTGGAGCTGACCGAGCGCGGAGAGCTTGGTCTGAAAACTGGATTCCTGGTTCTTGAGCAGCGTGAGCTTGTTGTTGGCAGGCTGCATCAGGCTCGTAACAAGGGCGTTGACGTCCAGCCCCGAACCGATACCGGGGGAGGAAATGCTGCCTGCTGAACTCGAAGTTGCCATTTTTTGCTCTCGCTTCGTTGAACTGGTTTTTACTGCCAGACCGTCGTGCGTGTGTCCCGGTCTGTAAAGCGTGCGGCGGCGGCACCGCTATGCAGTGACGCCGCCGACTTGCCGGTGCACTTGCGCGCACCGGCCGTGCTAGGAACTACTCCGGTATTACTGGAGGAGCTTGAGCACTTGCTGCGGCAGCTGGTTGGCTTGCGACAGCATCGAGATACCGGCTTGTTGCAGGATCTGCGAGCGGGTCAGGTTAGCCGTTTCCGCTGCGTAGTCCGTGTCTTGCACACCCGAACGCGCTTGCGTCAGGTTTTGCGTCGTGGTCGACAGGCTCGAGATCGTCGACTGGAAGCGGTTTTGCGTTGCGCCCAGCGTTGCGTTGAACGTGTCGACGGTGTTGATGGCCGCGTCGATCTGCGACAGCATCAGCGTGGCGTTGTTGATCGACGTCACGTTGGCCGTGGCCAGGCTGCCGGCGGTCGTGTACGTGCCGGCGGTCAGGCCCAGCTGCGTCAACGTCGGCGGCGTGCCGGTGTTGGTCGACGAGATGTTGAACGCCTGGCCCGAGCTGATGTGCATCGCGCCGTTCTGGTCGATGAACGCGTTGATGCCGATGTTCGCCGAGTTGATCGCCGTTGCCAGGTCAGCCGAGCTCTTGAACGTGCCGGTGATGTCGTGGGAAACGCCGTTGACCGTGAAGGTCAGGTCGCCGGTGGCGAGCGTCGTCTGGAATTGCGAAGCAACGCCGGTCGACGTTTGCGCAGCACCGCCAGCAGCGATGGTCGCGGCCAGACCCAGCGTGGTCTGAGCAGCACCGCCGATGGTCAGGCCAGCGTTCGGGTCGGTGTTGGTGATCAGCAGTTGGCCGGTCGACGTCACCGAAGCGATGTTGGCCGTGAAGCCAGCCTTGGCACCTGCCGTGTTGATGGCGGCGGCCAGGTCGGTGGCGTTGTTGTACGTGCCGGCAGCAACGTTCTGTGCCGTGCCCGTGCCGTCCTGAATCGTCAGGGCGCCAGCGGCGACCGTGAACGACAGCGGGTTGGTCGTCGAGTTGGCTTGAGCCACGGCGCCGATGCTGGCGGTGGTCATGCTTTGCGACAGGTTGACCGAGATGGTCTGGCCGGCGTTGGCGCCAACCTGGAAGTTCGCCACGCCCATCGTGCCGTTGAGCACCGATTGACCGTTGAACTGGGTTTGCGAAGCCAGACGGTTGATTTCAGCCAGACGCTGTTGGACTTCCTGGTCCAGTGCGGCACGGTCCGAATCCGAGTTCGTCGAGTTCGTGGCTTGCACAGCCAGCGTACGGATACGTTGCAGGTTGTCCGTGATCGACGACAGGGCGCCGGCAGCGGTCTGCACCAGCGAGATACCGTCGTTGGCGTTCTGCGAAGCTTGCGTCAGACCGTTGATCTGCGACGTCATGCGGTCGGTAATTGCCAGACCGGCAGCATCGTCAGCCGCGCTGTTGATACGCAGGCCCGACGACAGACGCGTGATCGAGGTTTGCAGTGCGCCTTGCGACGCGCTCAGATTACGCTGAGCAATCTGCGAGAAGATATTGGTATTGATGACAGATGACATTTAGCCACTCCTTTCCCAAAATTTTTGGCTCCGGCTTAAGCGCCGTAACTTTGGCCTTACAGCCAATCGCCGAAAGCCGCCGTTGTAGGGGATATCGGACGGCCATTGGGAAAATTTAGGGTGATTTCACAAAATGCTCTCTCAACCCCCATCGACTTGGCCTGTCGATGTCGGAAAAACGCTAGTGGGCCAGTCTACAAATTTCCTCCACGATTGATCCGTCAAGGAAAGGGGCAATGTGCCGCCTATTCATGCCCTGTAAGGCTTGGAGAGGTGGCGGGGTGTGGTGTGACCCGGTTGGCGCGAGGGGCAATTCTCAATAGACGGCACCGGACCGCCGTCGAGAAAAAATTTTTTCCCGTGGCCATGAAAAATTCTTCACGCCGGGGGACGACGGCGTCCGAAATGCGCATGGCCCGCGACAGCGGGCCATGGAGTGAGTACTTATTTAGCAGAAAGTGTGGTGACGATGGCGCTACGCGCAGACCGGCCCCATCTCGGCGCTGACCAGGCCGTGCTGCATGACGTAATAGGTGAGTTCGGCGTTGTTGTTCAGGCGCATCTTCTCCAGCAGGCGCGTGCGGTACACGCTCACCGTCTTGACCGAGAGCGAGAGCGCGTTGGCGATGTCGGTCAGGCGCTTGCCCGAGCCGATCATGCAAAGCGTCTGGTACTCGCGGTCGGACAGGCGCTCGTGCGGCGGCTGGTCGGCGTCCGGGCCGAGGTAGTCGGCGAGCGTCTCGGCGACCATCGGGCTCACGTACTTGCGACCCGAGGCGACCTGACGCACGGCCGAGACCAGTTGCTGCGCGTTCGAGCGTTTGCTCAAATAACCGGCAGCACCGGCCTTGAGCGCGCGCAGCGCGAACTGACCTTCCCCGTACATGCTGAAGATCATGATCGGCAAACGGGGATGTTTGCGTCGCAGCGCCTTGAGAATCTCGAGACCGTTTGTGTCGGGTAGCGAAATGTCGAGCAGGACGATGTCCCACTGCGCTGCGTCTGTCATCTCCAGCGCTTCCGCGCCGCAATCGGCCTCGCCGATGACGGCGATGCTCCCGCTATCGGAGAGCAACTGCCGGACGCCCTGACGCACGATGGCGTGGTCGTCGACGATGAGCACTCTGAGCGTCATGATGCGTATCCGTGAAGAGCAAGCGATTCCGGGCCATGGAGGCCGGCCGGGGCCGACAGGATCTGATGCCAGGGAAGCCGTGCGCTCACGAGCGTTCCCGATCCCTGAACACTACCAATACGTAGCGTGCCGCCGAGCGCCGTACAGCGCTCGCGCATGCCCACTAATCCGAAATGTCCCTGCTTGCGACGAGCGCCGCGGGCCAGGCCGCAACCGTCGTCGGAAATCGTGAGTTTGAGTGACCGATGGCTGCCATCGAGCGCCACGACGACGCGCGAGGCGCGTGCATGCCGGGCAACGTTGGTCAGCGCTTCCTGCGCAATACGGTAGAGCGAGAGCACGGCATCGGGGGAGAGATTCGCGACGCGCTCACGCGTCACGTCGTCGCAGCGCCAGATGCACGTGAGGCCGCTTTGTTCGCCGAAGCCGCGCAACCACACGCGCAACGCCGTGACCAGGCCCGCGTCGAGCGCGGGCGGCCGGTTGTGGCCGACGAGTTCGTCAGCCGCGTCTTGCGCCGCGTTCGCCGCGTGCTGAATCTGGGTACAGAGGGATTGCCATTCGGCCGCGTCGGTGGGCGGGCGCATCGCCAGACGCGCCACGACCAACTGCAATGCCGTGAGTTGAGCGCCGAGCCCGTCGTGGATTTCCTGCGCCAGACGCGTGCGCTCGGCTTCGCGGGCGGCGTCGATCTTGCGGGCCACGGATTGCGCCAGCGGACGTGCCGACCCACGCGCTGCGCGCGAGGTCGGCTCCGCCGGCAACGTAATGTCGCAGGCGGCAGGCTGATCCGATACCGGCGTCGCGGCGCGCGTGTGCAACGTGTCGTCAAGCGACACGCGACGTCTCGCAGCCTGTGCGGCAGGATCGACGAGATACGGCATGGAGGTAAATCCCTGAGAGAAAAAGTCTCGTGCCGCAACCCACGCGGCGAGACCCACATTCAATTTAACAAACTTTACAATTCGTCACAATTACACGCGGTGGGCACCCGCATGGTTGACAGCGAAGCGTAACTATTTGATTTGGATCAATAAGTTTCCGCCTGCTTAAGGAAGATTCTGCGAAGGCCCCAAATATATCAGGGTTTGTCCTAGCGTACCCAGTCGAGCGTATGTTTCAAACGACATTTCCGATATAAACAATTGTAGCGCCTTAATTTTTATCGTGACTTCATACAGTTGTGATTTTCTTTCAGGCGAAGGCACGGGTTTACCGTGGGCTTCATCGGTGAAATGACTTGGGCGACGTTCCCTATGGGGCGTTGCTTTCGGTCTCCGAATCTAAGGGGAGCGTTACGGTCACGATCAGGCCCTGACCGTTGTCGCCGGGCGCCAGCGTTACGGTGCCGTGACTGGACGCCACGATTTCCTTGACGATGGCCAGTCCGAGGCCCGTGCCGGGCTGACCCGGCGGCGCATTGCGGTAGAAGCGCTCGAACACGCGCTGACGTGCCTCGGCGTGAATCCCTGGTCCGTCGTCGATCACGCGCAGGCGGGCGGCGCCGTTCGGACGGTCGATGGCGACGGTCACGCGTCCACCTTCGTGGATATAGCGGATCGCATTGTCGACAAGATTCATGACCATCGCGTGAAACAGTTCGCCGTTGCCCGCCACCCACACATGGGTCTCCGACGTTTCCAGCCCAAGATCGATGTTGCGCCGTTGCGCGAGGGCGACGAGTTCTTCGAGCACCCCGGCGGCCACCTCGACCAGATCCACCCGCGACCGGGAGAACGCCGGGGTGTCGGCCGCCTCCGCCTGCGAGAGCAGCAACAGTTTGTTCGTGAGGTCGGCCAGTCCGCGGCTGCTCGTCTGCATCGCGGCGTGCACGTCGGCCAGCGCGGCGCGGTCGTCCAGCTGGGCCGCGAACTGGAGCTGCGTGTCGAGCAGCGTGAGGGGCGTGCGCAACTGATGCGCGGCGTCGGCCACGAAGCGCCGTTGCTGCTGCGCCTGCGCCGAGAGACGCTGGATGCACAAATTAATGGCATCGACGATGGGCCGCAGTTCGGTTTGCAGTTGTCCGGCGCGAATCGGCACCAGTTCCTGCGGCGCGCGTCCCGCGACTTCCTCCTTGAGGCGGATGAGCGGGTGCAGCTCGACCGTCAGCCCGATGAGCACCAGGACGGCGGCAAGCGCGGCCATGGCGATCTGCCGGTGCAGCGACGGCTCCCACAGTTGCGAGAGCATCTCGTCGTGCGCGTGCATCGTCTCGGCCACCACCACCGCGACCTTGTGGGGCTTGCCCGAGTCGTACATCGTACGAACGAAGCTGATGGCCCGCAACGGCTCGCCGTTCACCTCGATGTTCGAATAGGCGGGTACGGTCGGCGGAAACAGCGGCGGATGCGGGAAGTCCGGCGGCCCGGCGAGGAGCCGGCCGTCTTCGGTGATGACCTGATAGAACACCCGGTCGCGCGCCGGGGATGCAAACAACTCCAGCGCCGACGGCGGCACATTTGCGCGCAGCGCCCCGTCGACCCATGTCAGTTCGCCCGCGATCACCTGTGCCGAGGTGAGCAGCGCCCGGTCCTGCACGAGCTCGGCCGTGTCGTGCGCGCTGCGATAGGCCAGCCACGCGCTCGCCCCGATGTAGAGCGAGAGCGGCAGCATCAGCCACATCAACAGCCGCACGCGCAGACTAAGCATCTTTCTCGCGCAGCAAATACCCCAGACCGCGCAGGGTCATGATGGCCGCGCGGCTCGTCTCGAGTTTCTTGCGCAGCCGGTGGATATAGATTTCGATGGCGTCGGCGCTCGGCTCGTCGTCCAGACCGAACACGCCGTCGACCAGTGCGCTCTTGGCAACGGTCTTGCCCTGTTTGCGCATGAGAATTTCGAGCACCGCATGTTCGCGCGACGGCAACGCGAGCGGCGCACCAGCGATGGTGAACTGCCGCGTGCCCGTCTGATAGCGCAGGTCGGCGCACATGAGATCGGCGCCCTGTTCGGGCGAATGACGACGCGCGAGCGCCTTGACGCGTGCGATCAACTCGCGCACTTCGAACGGTTTCACCAGGTAATCGTCGGCCCCGGCGCCCAGGCAATCGACCTTTTCGTCGACGGAGCCGCTGGCCGTGAGAATGATGACGGGGACGTTGTTGCGTCGCTCGCGCAGCCGACGCAGCACATGCTTGCCGCCGAGCTTGGGCAGCATGAGATCGAGCAGCACCACGTCGTACGTCTCCGATTGCAGCAGACGGTCGGCGGCGTCGCCGTCGCGCGCGGCGTCGACAGTGAAGTTGTCGTCGCGCAGCATGCGGGCGAGCCAGTGGGCCAGCGTGTCGTTGTCTTCGATCAGCAGCAGTTTCATAACGGCAAAAGCGGAATGCGACGGCGAGTGTGCCCGTGGAAACCGCGCAAGCCAACAGCGGGTAAACACCCCCCCGCCGCGAACGAAAACCTGCATGGGGCGAAAGCTTGATGAAAGCTTGGGTTTTCTACAATCGGCGACAAGGCAGAGGAATCGATTCGCAAGACCGCTGCCCGGGCCCCGTGGGCAACCGCGCGAGGCCGGCCGGCGCCGCAATCGAAGGCCCGGGCCATTATCCCTAAAAACGATGGAGACACCACAATGCGAGCAAGCCTTGGCGTGCGTGCGCCGAAAGCCTTCGTGAAACCTGTTCTGGCCGTCATGCTCGGTGCGTCGCTCGCACTGGCCGCGTTGCCGGGTTTCGCGGCCGATAGCGGCAAGATCACGATCATGGTCGGTGGCATCACGAAGATGGTCTACTTGCCGGCCAAGCTTGCCGAGCAGCTCGGTTACTTCAAGGACGAAGGGCTGAACGTCGAACTGCTCTCGCAGCCCGCGGGCGTCGACGCCGAGAACGAATTGCTCGCGGGCGCCGTGCAGGCCGTGGTCGGCTTCTACGATCACTCGATCGATTTGCAGAGCAAGGGCAAGGAAATTCAGGCCATCGTGGTCTTCGGTCAGGTGCCCGGCGAAGTCGAACTGGTCAACACGAAGAGCAAAGACACCATCAAGAGCATGGCCGACGTGAAGGGCAAGACCCTGGGCGTGACCGGTCTGGGCTCGTCGACCAACTTCCTCACGCAATATCTGGCGGCCAAGCACGGCCTGACGTCCGCACAGTATTCGGTGCTGCCGGTCGGCGCCGACAACACGTTCATCGCCGCGATCAAGCAGAACCGCATCGACGCGGGCATGACCACCGAGCCGACCGCATCGCAGTTGCTCAAGACCGGCGACGCCGCCGTGCTGGTCGACATGCGCACGATGGAGGGCACGGTCGCGGCACTGGGCGGCGCTTATCCCGCATCGAGCCTGTATGTGCAACGCGCGTGGCTCGACAAGCACAAGCCCGAAGCGACCAAGCTGGCCCGGGCGTTCGTGAAGACGCTCAGGTTCATCAACACGCACTCGGCCGCCGAGATCGCGGACAAGATGCCGAAGGACTACTACGGCAACAACAAGGCGCTGTACGTGCAGGCGTTGCAGAACTCGCTGCCGATGTACTCGCCGGACGGCCGCATGCCGAAAGACGGTCCCGAGACCGTGCTCAAGGTGCTCTCCGCGTTCAATCCGAACGTCAAGGGCAAGCACATCGATCTGTCGAAGACGTACACCAACGAGTTCGTCGATCAGGCGAAGTAATGACGTGATCGTGCGCGACACGTTCGACAACCTTTGACCCTGTAGTACCGGCGCGCGCGCCCCCCGACGCGCCGCCAACCGAGCCGCCCGCACCCGACGACCGTCCGGTGTGCGGGCCGGCTCACCCCTGAAAAACCGTAACGACACCGTCAGCCTTTTTCGACGACGCATCGAGGAGCCGGGCCTATGACCCAGACCATCACCCCTACGGCGCCGGCACGCGCCGCGAGCCCCGTCTCGCGCGACACGCCCGCCATCGAATTCGACAATGTGTCGTGCCGCTTCATCTCGCCGGACGGCAAAGCCACGGTCGCGCTGCGCAACTTCAGCATGTCGGTCGCCCGCGGCGAGTTCGTCGCCATCGTCGGCCCGACCGGCTGCGGCAAATCGACCACGCTGTCGATGATTACCGGCTTGCTGCGTCCGACGGCGGGCAGCGTGCGCGTCATGGGCCAGCCGGTGAACGGCATCGATCCGCGCATCGGTTTCGTCTTCCAGAACGACGCCGTTTTCCCGTGGCGCAGCGTGCGCGAGAACGTCGCCGCCGGTCCGCTGTTTCGCGGGCAGTCGAAAGACGCTGCATACGCGCAGGCCGATGAGTGGATCAAGCGCGTGGGTCTCGACAAGTTCGGCAGCCACTATCCGCATCAACTCTCCGGCGGCATGCGCAAACGCGTGGCGCTGGCGCAGACCTTCATCAACAACCCCGAGATCCTGTTGATGGACGAGCCGTTCTCGGCGCTCGACATGCAAACGCGCACGCTCATGCAGGACGAGCTGCTGCAACTGTGGTCGTCGACGTCCGGCTCGGTGGTGTTCGTCACGCACGATCTGGAAGAGGCGATTGCGCTGGCGGATCGCGTGTTCGTGCTCACGGCGCGTCCGGCCACGTTGAAGAGCGTCTACACGATCGATTTGCCGCGCCCGCGCGTGATGTCGGAGATTCGCTACGAACAGCGCTTCATCGACATCTCGCGCGAGATCTGGGCAGATCTGCGCGAAGAAGTGAAGATCGGTTGAGTTGGCGTGGCCCCGCCGGGGCCGCGTCAGTGATTTTGCGGGCCGTGTTGCTGTGAGCAGCGCGCGCCTTTGCTGTCAGGAGGAGGGTATGAACATGAGTGAACAGGCTGTCATGGCAGGGTTCGGCGACGCCGATCTCGCGCGCGAGGAAGCCGCGGCGCAGCGTCGCATTCAACAACGTCGCGCGCTGGTGATTTTCCTGCGGGTAGCGATTCTGGTGGTCGGGCTCGGTGGCTGGGAAGTGTCGGCGCGCCTGGGCTGGATCGACCCGTTCTTCTTCTCGCAGCCGAGTCTGATCGTGCAGCAGATCTATGACTGGTGCGTGGAAGGCACGTCGCAGGGGCCGCTCTGGACGCAGGTGCTCGTCACGCTCGAAGAGACCGTGCTGGGCTTTCTGATCGGCGGTGTGGCCGGTGTGATCTGCGGCATCGTACTGGGTCGGAACAAGCTGCTCTCCGATGTCTTCAGTCTCTACATCCAGATCGCCAACTCGATTCCGCGCGTGGTGCTCGGCTCGATCTTCGTGATCGCGTTCGGTCTTGGCATGGCGTCGAAGGTGGCCCTCGCGGTGGTGATGGTGTTCTTCGTCGTGTTCGCGAATGCCTTCCAGGGCGTGCGCGAAGCCGACCGCTACATGATCGCGAATGCGCAGATTCTGGGGGCGTCGCGCCGTCAGGTGACGATGTCGGTGGTGATTCCGTCGGCACTGTCGTGGATTCTCGCCAGCCTGCACGTGAGCTTCGGCTTCGCGCTCGTGGGCGCCGTGGTCGGCGAATTCCTCGGCTCGAAGCAGGGCATCGGTCTGTTGATCTCGACCGCACAGGGCGCCTTCAACGCAAGCGGTGTGTTCGCCGCGATGATCGTGCTGGCGGTCGTGGCGCTGGGCGCGGATTATCTGCTGACGTCGCTGGAGAAGCGTTTGCTCAAGTGGCGTCCGGCCGCGTTCTCCAACGAGTAAGCGCATCGCGGCAACATCACGACAAGCGACGCTCGAACGATCGTCGTCAGTGCATAAGAAAACGGCGCCATCCCTCGTGGGGTGGCGCCGTTGTTTTTTGGCACGGGAAACGGGAAGGCGGGACGCGAGGTGTCCCGGCGTTCGCGGCCTCGATCGGCCTCAGATCTTGAGCTTGCTGACCTTCGTGCCTTCGATGTTCAGGTTGGCCATGAGGCCGGCGTTGGTCATCACGACCACCTCCACCGGCGAGGTCGCGGTGTTCAGATCGACCGCGCCATTCGCGCCGATCTTGACCAACGCCACCGAGGCATCTGCACCGGCCGTCCAGCCGTCGGTGCGCTGGAATTTGTCGAGGGCGTCCTGCGTCATGAACAGGAAGATGACGGCCTTCGATTGCGCACCGATCTGCAAACCGAACGATGCCGTCACGGTGTTGTAGTAGCCCTGCGTGCTGCCGCCCACGCGCAATGCGCCTTCGCCATACTCGCCGCCGACGACGAAACCGGCTTGCAGCACCGACGGGAACACGAGCACACCGCGCGCCTTGCTCACCAGTTCGCGCGAGCCCTTCACGGACGCATACATCTTGTCGAGCGCCCCGTTCACGGAGGCATCGATCTCACGGCGCTTGTTCATATTGGCGCCGGCCGAGTTGTCGCTCCTGTCGGCCTGCGACGGCGAAGTCGTGGTGCAACCGGCCAGCGCGAACGCGGCGGTGGCAACAGCGACGGAAGTTTTCATCAGGAATTCGCGTTTTTGCATTTTCTCCCTCCTGGTAGCGTGTGCCGCACGCAAAGCGCGGCGGCATGGATGCGGATAAAACGTCAGGCCAATGAAGCGTTCCGTGCAAGACGCAACGCTTCGGCATTGAAGCGGATGATGAGATCGATCATTCGGCATCCGAAGAATGCCTTCACCGACCCGGGCGCGGCGTCTGAGAACTCGTTTCGCGATGCCGCGAAAGTAGCCCGCAGTGCGTCGGCATGACGTCGATTATGCGGACTCCATCGATATTGTCAAGAAAATCGCGCGACAAATTCGGCCAACGTGCGCCTATCTTTCGCTAACTTGTAGGTGCCCGCCTACGAGCACTTGCGCACGTATTCTTCCTTGAGTGCTTTGCGCGGGTTTGTGCGTGTAGGAATGTCGACGCGATCGCCAGCGGGGGAGTCGACGCGCCGGTCCCGGGTGTACACCGGCTTGTCAGGGGTGTTGGCGATCTTGTCGGCCAGAGCACGGCATTCGTCGCGAAGGGTGGGCGATCCGGTACCCGAGGCGGCCTCTTGTTGCACGGCCTGATCGCGTGCCGCTTGCGAGCATTGCTCGGGCGGCAAGGCGCGGCCGACGTTGTCGAAACACACGGGTGTCTGTGCGAATGCGAAACCGCCGATGCCGAACAGCGCGACAGCGGTGGCCGCTTTCAGAAAGCGTTTGATGGGGGCGTGCCCTCGTTCAAGCTCGGGAGTGCCAAGCATCGAGGGCGTGAAGCGGTGGGCGGAGTTGCGCGCGTGCGGTGCGCAGGGCGCATAGGGGGCCGGAGCGTATTGCACGAGTGGCAAGTGCGACACGTGCGGCGCGAGTGAACCGGATGACGCGGACATCGGGGACAGCGTGGCGGTGCAGCGTGGCATCGTCTATCTCCTCAATGGGCCCCGCCGTGGCGCGGGTTCGCCTATTCTGGCACCGCCCCTGCCGGATTGTCGATAGCCGTGACACCGGGCCGCGCCGCAAGGGCGCCGGGCCGGTCGGTGCGCAACTCCAGCCGGTAGCCCACGCCGTAGATCGAACGCACAATTTCCTCGTCGGGCCGGATCGCCTGCAACTTGCGACGCAGGTTCTTGATGTGGCTGTCGACCGTGCGATCGGCGACCACACGGTGATCGTCGTACATCCGGTCGAGCAGGTGCGCGCGCGGGAAGGTCTTGTCGGGATGGCTGGCCAGCGTGGCGAGCAAGCGCAACTCCACCGGCGTGAGCGGCAGTTCATGCCCGTCGAGTCGCGCGTGATGACGTACGGCATCGATGACGAGCGCAGGCGGTTGCGGGGCGATGGCTGCGGCGGGCGCGCCATGGGACGACGCGACGCTCGCGCCACGCACCCGGCGCAGGATCGCCTTGACGCGTGCCACGACCTCGCGCGGACTGAAGGGCTTGCAGATGTAGTCGTCGGCACCGAGTTCGAGACCCAGTAGCCGGTCGGTCTCCGCCGCGCGGGCCGTGAGCATCACGATGGGCACTTCGGAGATTTCGCGCACGGCGCGGCAGACTTCGAGGCCGTCCATTCCGGGGAGCATCAGATCGAGCAGCAGCAGACGCGGCTGCGTCGCACGCACGGCCGGGAGCACATCGCGTCCGTCCGAGAGAATGCGGCACGGCATGCCGGCCACGCGCAGGTATTCCGCGAGCAATGCGGCGAGCTTGGGCTCGTCTTCGACGATCAGGATCGGGGCGGTGTCGGCGAGTGTCATCGCGTCGGTGGGTGATCGGAGGGCGGAATGCGCAGAGGCGCTTTGTGAAGCGATCGGCGAGGTCAGATGCATGGCAGACAGGCTCAACACAGGGTCGTCAGGGCTTGGGGGGAGAAGCCGGCGCTGCTCGCGCCGCAGGACAACACGGCGCACGCGCTATTCGCGCTGCCGGACACAGGCTGCTGGCAGGGCAGCGTGATCGCCAGCGCCAGACCGCCCAGCGGCGAGTGCCGCGCAATGATCTGCCCGCCGTGCGCTTCCACAATGTGTTTGCATAACGCCAGCCCCAGACCGGCGCCGCCGCTGCGCCGGCTGCGCGAGGCTTCCACCCGGAACAGGCGCTCGAACAGGCGCGGCAGGGCGTCGTCCGGCACGCCGGGCGCCGAGTCCTCAATCTCCAGACGTAATTGTGTCGCTGTCGACGACAGATAGACACGTACCGCGCCGCCACCGTCGGTATAACGCAACGAATTCTCAAACAGGTTGCCGAGCAGTTGCGTGAGGCGGTGCAGATCGCCGTTGACGAAGACCGCGTCGTCGGGAAGATGAACGCTCAGCGAAATGCCCTTGGCCTCGAACCAGTCGCCGAACGCGGCCACCGACGTGGCGACGCGCTCGGTGATGTCGACGGGCGCGAACTCGTAGGTGAGCGCCCCGACATCCGAGAGCGACAGTTCGTAGAGGTCGTCGATCAGCTTGGAGAGCAGTGAGACTTCAACGCGCAGCGAGGCGAGTGCGTCCTGAGTGAGCGGGCGTACCCCGTCTTCCATCGCTTCGATTTCGCCTCGCAGAACCGAGAGCGGCGTGCGCAATTCGTGCGAGATGTCGGCGAGCAGGTCGCGGCGTAGCCGGTCGTTGTGCGAGAGGGTATCGGCCAGCCGGTTCAGGTCGACGGCGAGCCGCGCCAGTTCGTCGGCGCCGGCGGTCGGCACCCGGGCGCTGTAGTCGCCCATCGCCATGCGGTGCGTGACCTCCAGCAATGGCGTGACCGGCACGAGCAAACGCTGCGCGAGGCGCAGTGCGACGGCACCGAGCAGCGCCACGCCCAGCAACGTCAGGTACATCAGGTTATCGCCGCCGAGCCAGCTCTGGCCGGCCAGGGCGGCGCGCACGACGAGTGTCGTTGCCGTCATGGTGACCAGCCCTGTCGCGAAGATCGCGAGGAACAGCTTGCGAGTGATGCCGGAGTTCATGCGCTGGATAACTGGGCTAAGGGTGACGGACGGAAAACGGGGCGCCCCGGAATCGGTCAGGGCGGGCCGATATCCATGGCTCGTGGCCCTGCCGACGTTGGCGTGCCATTTTCTCAGCTTCGGCGCGACGCGCGCCGTGCCTCCACAAATTTTCCTCTATTTGTGCTTAGTGGCTCCACGTCCACTTCTTACTATTCATCACGAAGCTGGCCGCCGTGCCGTCTTCGCCATTTGCAAACCGTTCACACTTTTCGAACAAGACCGGATACGGCATCCGGGACCGGCGCGGGGGCGCCTCACCATGTCGAAGCTGTCGATGCTAAAGCGCGCTGCGGCGCGCGGCCTTTTCCGGACCGTCGCGTTGCTGGCGGCGGCGGGCACCGTGCTGAGCGCCTGTTCGAGTCCGCCGGCAACGGTCACGCCAATGGCCGTGATGCCGATGGCACGCGTGGCCAACGTACAGACCACGGGCTCGATCTATCAGTCGACCAACGCCACGAACTGGTTCGAGACCCCCGTTGCGCACCGCGTCGGCGACTTGCTCACGATCGCGGTGTCTGAGAACTCGTCGGGCAGCAACAAGTCGCAGAGCGACGTTTCGCGTAACGGGAGCGTCACGGCCAAGAGCGCGAAAGACGACGGGGCCGATTCGGTGCTGGAGCGCTGGTTCAACATCGGCCAGTCGGCAAGCAGCTTCAAGGGCAACGGCACGAACAGCTCGGTCAACGCGCTCACCGGCACGATTGCCGTGGCGATCGTGGAGGTGTTGCCCAACGGGGCCTATGTGGTCGGCGGCGAGAAGCAGGTCATGCAAGGACGGAACATGGAGACGTTCCGCTTTACCGGCGTGGTCAACAAGTTCGACATTTCGTCGGGCAACGTGGTGGCGTCGAGCAAGGTCGGACAGGCCAAGGTGGCGCGGGTGGAGGACGGGCAGGTCGCCGATGGCAGCAATGGCGGCTGGTTGCAGAGCATTGTGCTTGGTGTGTCGCCGTTCTGATGAAGCGTCTTGCGATGGTGCTGGCGCTGGCTGCGGCGGCCAGCGCGACGCTGGGTGGGTGCGTCTTCGCAACGCCGGTGCCGGTAATCGCCGCGCAGGTGGCGTCAAGCGTGGTGTCGGCCGGGGTTGTGCTGGGCGACCAGATGCCGTCAGTCTTGCCGCCGTCGCAACCTGCGGCGCCTGAGTTGCTTTCGCACAATCTGTGCATCGAGCTGTCGCCGGACGGCATCTCCGATCTGTTGCCAGCGATTCAGGGACGCTTGCGTGCATATGGCATAGCAAGCATGATCTACAGCCCCGGCACCTCGCCCACGGGGTGTGTCGTGCTCAATTACGCGGTGCGACGCGCATGGCGGAATTCGCTGTGGGGCAGCGCGCCCAGCGAATATCTCGCCTACGCCACCCTGACGCTCAGTCAAAACGGGGCGGTCATGAATACGGTGTATTTCGATGGCAGGTCGTCGACGGTCGATTCGTGGTCGGCATCGAACTCGCGCATGGCGCAACTGGTCGACCGGCTGGTGGTGTTCTGAATGACGCGCTCGGAATCTTTCCGGAAATTACCGCTTCGTGAAATCCAGCACCACGCGTGAGGGCACATCGCCACTGGCGAGGCGCCGGAACACGTCGTTGATCGCCGATAGCCGTTGCAGCTCGATATCCGCTTTGACCTTGCCTTCGGCAGCGAAGGCGAGGGCTTCGGCCATATCGCGGCGGTTGCCGACAAACGAGCCGCGAATGCTGATGCAATTCGCCACCACGTCGAACAGTGGTGTCGGAAACTCGCCCGGCGGCAGCCCGACCAGCACACAGGCGCCGCACTTGCGCGTCATGCCTACGCCTTGCTTGAACGCGCCTAACGATGGTGCCGTAATCAGCACGCCGTGCGCGCCGCCGCCGGTGGCCCGGATCACGGCGGCAATGGCGTCGTCATCTCTGGCGTTGACCGTAGCGTCTGCCCCCAGGCGCCGCGCGTGGGCGAGCTTGCTCTCTTCGATGTCGACCGCGCAAACGTGCAAGCCCATCGCCTTGGCGTATTGAATGCCGAGGTGTCCCAGCCCGCCGATGCCCGAGATCACGAGCCACTCGCCCGGTTGCGCGCGAGTCTCCTTGATGCCCTTGTAGGACGTGATCCCCGCACAGATCAGGGGGGCCGCTTCGCGCGCACCGAGGTGCGCGGGAATATGCGCCACGTAGTTCGGGTCGGCGACGATGTACTCAGCGAAACCGCCGTTCTTCGTATAGCCCCCGAACTGCGCTTCGGCGCACACGGGCTCACGCGCGGTGAGGCAGAACTCGCAATGCCCGCACGCGGAGTAGAGCCAGGGCACGCCAACGCGCTCGCCTTCCTTGACGGCCGTGACCCCGGTGCCGAGCGCGACAACAATGCCGATACCCTCGTGCCCCGGCGTGAAAGGCAGCCCCGGCTTCAACGGCCAGTCGCCATTGGCCGCGTGCAGATCGGTGTGACATACGCCGCAGGCTTCCGTCTTGACCAGAATCTGGCCGGGCCCCGGTGTGGGAATGGGGAGCGCCTTGATGACAAGTGGTTCTCCGAACGCTTCGACAACGGCAGCTTGCATGGTGGATGTCATGGCTCGTTCCTCTATTGATAGGGATGCTGCGGCTAGGCGACGTCGGGCAATCCGAGCCCTCTGACCGCTTCGATCATCTTGATGAGCACGGCCTGGGCGTCGCCATAGACCATGTTGCAGTTCTCTGCGTAGAACAGTTCGTTGACGATGCCGGCGTAGCCCTTGCCGTCGCCGCGCTTGACTACGAACACTCGTTTGGCGTGGTCGGCATTGAGAATCGGCATGCCGTAAATGGCCGACGACTTATCGGTGCGTGCCGCCGGGTTGACCACGTCGTTGGCACCGATGACCAACGCGATGTCGGTCGTGGCGAACTGGTCGTTGATGTCTTCGAGCTGGAAAATCATGTCGTAGGGCACCCCGGCTTCGGCGAGCAAAACGTCCATCTGACCCGGCATGCGGCCCGCCACCGGGTGGACCGCAAACTTGACCGACACGCCACCGGCCTGCAAGAGCTTCACGAACTCGTAGAGCTTGCCTTGTCCCTGAGACACCGCGAGGCCGTAGCCGGGCACGATGATGACTGTCGAGGCATAGCGTATCGCAATGCCCGCGTCGCCGGGTTGCGTCGGCTTCAGGCTGCCTTTGATCTTGCCCTGCTTTCGCGTTGCCACGGTGCCGAAGTTGGTGAAGATCACGTTGCTCACGGAGCGATTCATGGCTTTCGCCATCAGCAAGGTGAGCAGCATGCCGGCGGCGCCGACCACCATCCCTGCGATCATCAGGGCAGGGTTTTGCAGCACGTAGCCCTCGATGCCGACCGCGAGGCCCGTAAAGGCGTTGAAGATCGAAATGACGACGGGCATGTCGGCGCCGCCGATGGGCAGCGTCATCAATATGCCCAGCGCGAGCGCGCAGGCGAAGAACGCATAAATCCATGTCGGCATGGCCCATATCAGCGTCGCGTCGCGGGTGTGGGCGACGACGATGCACACACCGACCCCCAGGGTCAGCAGTAACACCAGCCCGTTAAAAACCTGCTGCCCCTTCACGCGCAACGGCTTGTTGATCACGCCGTCGAGCTTGGCCCATGCGATCAGCGACCCTGACAGGGATACCGCGCCGATCAGCGCGCCCAGCAGCGTCATCACGAGCGCCGGCGCGCCCGTGGCTTTGTTGCCGAAGAGTTCGACGGCGGCAATCGCACCGGCCGCACCGCCGCCCATGCCGTTGTAGATCGCCACCATTTGCGGCATGGCGGTCATGGCCACCTTGCGACCGCCCCACCAGGCCGCGCCGCCGCCGATTGCCAGCGCGATCACCGCCAGTCCGAGATTGACCGGCAGGTTGGCGCGCGCCGCAGTGCTGACATCGAAGGCGTACAGGAAACTCGCGGCGACCGCCACCGCCATGCCGATGCCAGCGACAAAGATCCCCGATGGCGCACTCACGGGCGACGACATGCGGTGCAGACCGTAGAGAAAGAGAAAGGCGGCCGCGAGATCGACGACGCCGATGACGAGTTGAGGGAGCCAGATCAGCATGACGGTCTCCTCAGTGCTTCTTCACATGGATGGACTTCACGGTGCCGCGTTTCGCGTGGGAACCGTGCTTTGCCGCCGGCTCGCTCGTCTTGAACATGACGAGCATCCGGTCGGTGACCGCATAACCCCCTGCCGCATTGCCCGCACCCAGCAGCACGGCAACGAAGCCGATCACCTGCGCCTGAAGCGTGCTGGCATTGAGCAAGGCGTAGACGCCGCCGACCACCACGATGCCATGCACGAAATTCGAGCCCGACATCAACGGTGTGTGAAGAATGGCCGGTACGCGCCCGATGATGACCCAGCCCGCGAAGGCAGCGAGCATGAAGATGTAAATGGCGGCAAAACCGGAAATACTGCTCTGGAAGTCCATTGCCAAGTCCTCAGTTACCTTGTGCCGCCAGCGGGCCGCGCGGCCGTGATGTCGTTATGCCGCTATGCGGCTTTTGCGGCCGCGGCAGATGCGGCCTTGTTCTCACCTGCATGGGTGAGCACCGTGGCGGCAAGCACTTCGTCGCTCCAGTCAATCGTGATGACGTTGTCCTTCATCATCAACGCGAGCAGGTTGTACTGATTTTTTGCGTACAGTTCGCTCGCGTCCTCGCCAAGCAGCGACGGCACGTTGAGCGGCGCGACGATCGTGACATTGCCGATTCGCGTTGTCTGGCCGGGGCGGGTGTCTTCGCAATTGCCGCCGCCCTGCGCCGACAGATCGACAATGACCGAGCCGGCTTTCATGCCCGCGACCTGTGCATGGCTGATGAGCTTTGGCGACGCCTTGCCGGGGACTGCCGCCGTCGTGACGATCATGTCGGCACGCTGGATATGCTCAGTGAGCACCTCGGCGACCTTGGCCCTCTCCTGCGCGCTCAACTCGCGGGCGTAGCCGCCTTTGCCGCGTGCATCGATACCCGTGTCGACAAACGTCGCGCCCAGCGAGAGCGCTTGCTCTCGGGTCTCCGGGCGCACGTCATAGCCTTCGACGACAGCACCGAGACGGTGTGCGGTGGCAATGGCTTCGAGCCCTGCGACACCGAGTCCCATGACCAGCACGTGGGCCGGTCCGATCGAGCCGGCGGCACTCGTGATCTTGGGCACGACGCGACCGAGATGCGTCGAGCCGAGTTGCACGGCGAAGTACCCGGCGAGGGCCGACTGACTCGACAAGGCGTCCATCGACTGCGCGCGCGTAATGCGCGGCACCCGCTCCATGGCGAAGCAGGTGATTTTCTTCTCCAGAAGCCGCTTCACCAGCGCGGGCTCGTGGTCCGCGTAAATGAACGACACCAGGATGGCCCCTTCCTTCATCGCGCTGACGACTTCCAGCGCGGGAGGCTGCACCGCGAGCACCACATCGGCGTCTTTGACCAGCGCCGTTCGGTCGGCAACGAACGTGACGTCTCCGAACGCCGCGTCGTCGAGATGCAGGGCCGCGCCTGCGCCCGGCTGCATGTGCAGCCGGGCGCCCAGTTTGACCAGCTTCGGGACCACCGAGGGCACGAGCGCCACGCGCCGCTCGTGTGCCCGTGTCTCCGTCAGAACGGCAACATTGATATACATGACGCGCTATTCCTGTATCGGTCAGGCAGCGGGCGCATCGAGATGGGCCGTGCGTACCAGCTTGGTGTTGACGAATTCCTGAATGCCCATGTTGCCGAGCTCGCGGCCGTAGCCCGAGTCCTTGATGCCGCCGAAGGGCAGCGAGGCATCCGACCAGTCGATGTTGTTGATGAACATCATGCCGGTCTCGACGCCGTTCGCCACACGCTTGCCGCGCGCGACGTCGCCGGTGAAGACCGAGCCTCCGAGACCAAAGGCCGAGTTGTTGGCCAGGGCAATCGCCTCTGCCTCGTCCTTGACGCGGAAGAACGACACGACCGGGCCAAAGAACTCGTCGCGAAAGGCCGGGTTGTCGGGCTTGATGTCGGTCAGGATCGTGGTCTGCATGAACGATCCGGGCCGGTCCACGCGCTTTCCGCCCATGAGCAGCTTGGCACCATGCGCGACCGCCTCGTCGACCTGCTTGAGCAACTGCACCAGTGCCGCCTCGGTGGAGAGCGGACCCAGTGTCGTCTTCGGGTCCATCGGATCGCCGGGCTTCAATTCCTGGAGCGCAGCCTTGAATTTTTCAAGAAACTTGTCGGCAATCGAATCGAGAACGATGAAGCGCTTGGCGGCGCAACAGGTCTGACCGGCGTTGTACATCCGTCCCCATACCGCCCATGGAATCGTCTTCTCGAGATCGGCGTCGTCCAGCACGATGAAGGCATCGCTGCCGCCCAGCTCCATCGAGGTCTTCTTGAGGTTCTGTCCCGCTCTGGACGCAATGCTCCTGCCCGCCGCAACGCTACCCGTCAGGGCGACACCCTGAATGCGAGGGTCGTCGATAATGCGTTCCGACTGCTCATGGGAGATCAGCAGATTGGTATACGCGCCCTTGGGGGCACCTGCGTCGTGCCAGAGCTTTTCAAAGGCAATCGCGCATTGCGGCACGCAGCCGGCATGCTTGACCACCAGCACGTTACCGGCCATCAGTTGCGGCCCGGCGACTCGCGCCAGCTGGTAGTACGGGAAGTTCCAGGGTTCGACGCAGAACAGCACGCCAAACGGACTGGTCTCCATATGCGCTTCGCCAACTTTCGGATGGAGCTTCGTCGGTGCCAGAAACTTCTCGGCGTGCTCGGCGTAGTAGTCGAGAATGTCGGCGCTGAACTTTACTTCGCCGCGCGCTTCGTCGATTCGCTTCCCCATCTCCAGCGTCGCGAGCTTGGCGAAATCGTCGACGTGCGAACGCATGAGCGCAGCGGCCTTGGCGACAATCGCCGCACGCTGCGCATAGGTGGTCTGCTTCCACTGTTGGAAGCACGATTCAGCGGTGGCCAGTGCCTTCTCCAACTGCGCGTCGTTCAACTCGTCGAAGCGCTTCAGGACATTGCCATTGTTCGGGTTGATGCTCTCGTAAGCCATGATGGGAGTCTCTTCAAATAGAGAGGTTGGCCGGCGTGCAATCGGCGCACGCCAGGCGCTTGGACGACCCGTGGGCTCGCGAGTGATGCGCACCGCCCCAGCGTAACGATCGTCTTCAGTTCAGGCGAAGTCGGGTTCGCCGTGGATCTGGATTCTGCATACGCGCACGATGCGCGGATTCTCGGGCGCGGTCGGTACGGTGATGTACACGCAGGTGCGCCGTGTGCGCCGTGTGCGGCGGATGTGGGTGGCAGGCAGTGCGCGGCGCTCGCGCCACGGCCGGTGCGGTGTTCGGGCACCGGGCCGCAGGGAGCGCCGTCGTTCATGACAGTCTCAGTCGTTGCTGGCTTTCGGGAGCGACGTCTTCCAGTACGCGTCGACCTTCGGGCCGACCTTGTCGAAATTCGCGCTGTTATCGAGCTCGTAGCTGCTGACTTCCGGTGCGGCTTTCATGACGCTCGGTGTCGTTGTCAGCACCAGAATGCTCACGTTCGGCGCCACCTTGAAGTCTGCCCACGGCACGGGAACGTATTTCTCGTCGATGCCGAACAAGCCCCCTCGACCGATCACCAGATAGGCAATCTTGCCGGACTGCGGGCTGGTGACGATGTCATGGACATTCCCCAGCGATTCGCCTTGCGGGTTGAGCACTTCGGTGCCCACGAGCTGATCGGAATTGAACGAGAGGTTCTGACTGTTGACGGGTTGCGCCGAGTCGATCGCTCGCTGTTGCCAGCCATCCATTCTGGACAGCGGCGCCTCAGTGCCGTGCAGGCTGCTCACATAGGTCTGGTATATCCCGCGGCTCGTGGTGAGCAGCATTTCGCACGCTTGCTGCTGGCCCCGACGCGCCAGAATATTGGCCGAGACCAGCAGCGAACGAATTTCATAGCCCGGCCGGACGTCCCGAATACCTGCGGAGGCCATCGCGGGGTACTCCTCTTCCGGATAGCCATACCAGCCGTAACCTGCTGTGTTGACCCCGTGGCCATACCCATAGCGAGACCCCCCCAGCCAATAGCCGTCCTTGGCCATCGTGGCGTTGAAGGCACGAAGATCGGCGAGACACTTTTGCGCCGCCACACCGGCCGCAGGTGTTTCGGCCTTCACCGCATTCGCCGCCCCGGCGCTTGCCGCCGGTGGCGCGGCGTAAGTACAGACAGAGGCGCCAAGACAGGCAGACGCCGTTAGCAAACTCAATAACGTGAAGCGCTTCATTTCCTTCTCCCGATGTCTGCCGCGCCGCCCGGAACGCAAACGACAAGCGGGCGTTACGGCAGGGACTTGGTAACAGCGACGAATGGATGACGGTAATGGCTTGCATTGCACAAACCGGTGGCGCTGCCTTAAGTTTGGACAGGGCGTCTGCCAGGCGTCATCAGCACGGCAGCCCCGGTGAGATGGCCTTCTCTCAGATCCGACAAGGCCCGGTTCGCGTCCTCGAGCGGATAGGGCGTGACTTGAATCCTGAGGGGCAGTTCGCTGGCCAGACGCATCAGCGCCGCACCGTCCGCTCGTGTGAGATTGGCGACCGAGCAAAGCCGGCGCTCCTCCCAGAGCAGGTCGTAAGAGAACGCGGGAATCTCGTTCATGTGAATGCCTCCGCACACGACGATGCCGCCCTTCACGAGCGCTTTGAGTGCGATGGGAATCAAGGCACCTACCGGCGCGAAGATCAGCGCGGCATCGATGGGTTCTGGTGGCGACTGCTCGCTGCTGCCCGCCCATTGCGCGCCGCATCTGAGGGCGAACTGTTGGGCGGCGTCGTCGCCGGGGCGCGTGAAGGCGTAGACCGTGCGTTGCTGGTGACGCGCGATCTGCGCCACGATATGGGCCGCCGCACCAAATCCGTAAATGCCGATGCGCCGGGCGTCGCCCGCCATTTCCAGCGTGCGGTACCCGATGATCCCGGCGCAAAGCAGCGGCGCGGCTTGCGCATCCGTATATTCCGGCGGCAGATGCAAACAGTAGCGGCTGTCGGCAACGGTCTTTTGCGCGTAGCCGCCATCAATCGTGTAGCCGGTGAAGCCCGGGTGGTCGCACAGGTTTTCACGATGTCCAAGGCAATAGGCGCAGTGTCCGCAGGTATGGCCCAACCACGGCACGCCGACACGCTCGCCGATCTCGAAGTCGTGAACGTCCTCACCCATCGCTGTCACCACGCCCACAATTTCGTGACCGGGAATGAGCGGGAGTTTCGGTGCACTCAGATCGCCATCGACAACGTGCAGATCCGTGCGGCACACACCGCAGGCGTGAACGTCGATCAGCAGTTGCCCCGGCCCCGCAATCGGATCGGGCACCTGCGTTTCCCGCAATACCGAGGACTGACCATCGAATGTCATTGCGATCATGACACCTCCACCTCTGAACTTCACTTCTGAATGCCCGCACTGAATCACGACGTGTCGTGAATCCGTATCGGCGCTGGCGAAGCAACGCGCCCGGCGATGTCGCCAGCATCCGCCGTGCGACGATGCATGCCGGCACCCGTTCGCCATGAGTCAACGACGCTCAGTCGTTCAGGTCGTCTCCGGCGCCGCCTTCATTCACCCACGTCTCGATGTCGTCGCGCGTCTCTGGGGAGGACGCGGCCGCCTCGCGCAAGCTGTCATCCCGGACGCCGGGTGTTGCCGCGAGACCGAACGTGGCGCCTCGCTTTTGCGAAGGGTGGATGATCACCGTGTAGAGGTCGATGTTCATTTGGGCGGGATATGCGATTCGACGAACCACAGTTGCTGATCGATACCTCTCGAGATCTGGGTCAGCAGGTCGGCCGTATCGGTGTCACCGAATGCCGTCGCTTTCTCGACCGCGTCGCGCACCGACTGACCGAACGCTGCCAGCGTGCCCGATACCGCGAACAGGTGTTGATGCTCGTCGGCGACGCCTAACGGGTAAGGCACGAGAAACGAGCATTCCGTCGCGATCTGAACCGTGCCGCGTGCTGTGCCACCGAGACCGGCCGCGCGCTCGGCGAGCAGATCGGAGTAGCTCTCGACGTCCTCCGCTACTTTGTCGAACAGCTCGTGAATCGCGATGAAGCCGGGGCCGCGCACGTTCCAGTGCGCCTGCTTCACTTGACCGTGCAAATCGATGGCGGCTGCCAGATGGGTGTTCAACAACTCGACGGATTGCTCGCGGATGTTCTCGGGCAGTGTGTTTCGGGTCGGATACATTGACGAATCTCCTCACGGGATACAGAGCGTGCTTGCGCGTTCATGCAGCCGCTTGTCAGCGCTGCACCGTGAGTGAAGTTTGCGATGGCTCGACGCATGAAGTCGGTACGCTAGCGATCAGTCGGCGTACGTATCGTCCAGTGCTTGCAAGACCTCGGGGATAAGGTCCGGCAGATCTTCCGCGATCAGTCCACGGCCGAAGCGGTTGGCGGCTTCACCATGCAGCCAGACCGCCGCAGCGGCGGCGAGCCACGGCGTCATGCCCTGCGCCATGAGGCCGACGATCGCACCCGAGAGCACGTCCCCGGCGCCTGCCGTAGCGAGCGTTGCCGGCGCGTTGGCGTTGATGATGGCGCGGCCATCGGGGGCGGCAATCACGGTATCGCAGCCTTTCAGGACCACCACGGACTGGCTCAGACGCGCGGCGAACCGGGCCCGGGTGACTTTGTCGCCCTCGACATCGAATAGACGAGCGAACTCCCCTTCGTGAGGGGTCATGACGCAAGGCCCGGCAATCGCGCGGAACAACAGCGGCGGGTCGTCATGGAAGCTCGACAACGCGTCGGCGTCGAGTACGGTAGCGCGGCGGGTGTTCAACATCGCCAGGACATGGGCGCGTGTCGCCTCGCCGACACCCGCACCGGGGCCGATCAGCAGACCGGAATAGCGCCGGTCCGCGAGCAGGTGGTCGAGGTCGGCGGCCTGCGCGATGGCACTGACCATGATGCTGGTCAGCGCGGCGGCATAGACCGGCAGCGCCATCTCCGGCACCGCGACAGTGGTCAGCCCGGCACCCACGCGCGCCGCCGCACGCGCGGCCATGCGGGCTGCGCCGGTCGTCGGGTAGCCGCCCCAGACCAGTGCGTGGCCGCGAGAGTATTTGTTGCCGTCGCGTTGCAGCGCGGGCAAGGCGGGAAACCACAAGGCCGGATCGTTCTCGAACGTGTCGGGAGTCACCTGCCTGAACACCGTCTGAGGTGTGCCGATGTCTGCCACCACCAGTTCGCCGCACAACAGGCGGCCGGGCAACAGCACATGGCCGGGCTTTTTTCGAAAGCTGGTCACGGTGAGGGCTGCCGGCACCGCGCCCATGTTGGCGCCGCTGTCGCCCATGAGCCCGCTCGGTACGTCGACGGCGACGATGGTCAGCTTGCGCGCCGCAGCGGCAGTGAGCGTTTGCTCGGCGGGACCTGTCAGCGCTCGATGCAGTCCTGCGCCGAACAGTGCGTCGACGACCAGCGCTGCGCCGTCGAGCGCGGCGGGCGACAACGCGTCGAGGACCCCGTTCCAAAGCGCGGCATGATGCTGCGCTGCGCCGAGCCATCGCTCACGCGGTACGAGCGAGGCGACGCGCACGGGCCAGCCGGCCTCGACCAGATACCGGGCGGCGACCAGACCATCGCCGCCGTTGCTCCCGGGTCCGCACAAGACGACGACAGGACGCCGCGACCAACGCTTGTGAATCTCTCGCGCCACGTGACGGCCGGCGTTATCCATCAACGCGATCTCCGAGATGCCGGCGGCAATCGTCAGCCGGTCGGCCTCGGCCGTCTGGCGTGTGGTGAGCAGTGCCGTTCGCGGGTTCATCTCTGTGATGTCGGTGGCATTTCGACGGTATGCAAGCGCTCAGCCGGACTGTCGTCTAGTGGCTTGTACGCCTGCAAGCGCCCCAAGCGCCCCAAGCGCCTCTATTGGTCGGTGCGGCGCCACTGGACACGCGCGAGAAGCATGGCGGACACGGCGCCTGAGTACAGAAAAATGCCAAGCATCGCCACTGATAGCAGCATCGGGTAACTCATGGTCATGACTCCGTTTTTGCCTGGGCGTCGCCCGGACACGGCCAAACGCGGCCAAACATGGCGAGACGGGTGCGTCTCGGGAGTCACAACACTGTCAGGTGAGCGGGCCTGCGTCTGTGCGCTGGCGGACATATCGGCGCGCAGCCCTCAAGCAAAGGAGACGCGCGGGCAATCGCGGATAACGGAGCGGGAGAGAGCAAGTGACGGAACAGGCGGCGCGTGCGGCGCTGCTAAGAGGCGGGAACGGCGGGATGCAACTTGACGTGACTTGATTGGCGCGCCCGACTGGAATCGAACCAGTGACCCTCGGCTTCGGAGGCCGATACTCTATCCCCTGAGCTACGGGCGCTATGCTGACCACCGGTGGAGGAGGCGCGAACGCGCTGCCGGCAGGCAAAGAGGTAGAAGCATAGCGGTTTTGCCGCGCGCCGTCCATGCCCAGTGCATTCCCATGCCCCACAATGCGGCAATTCGCTGCCGAGCGCCCCACGCGCGCGGATTTGCTGTGATTGCAACACCCCCGCAGTTCGCGCACGAAGCACGCGGAACATGGCTTTGGCTTTCGCGTAAGTTAGGGAAAATACGGGACTTTTGCGGCGTCTGCGCACCGCCTTGGCGTGTCATCGGCCGAGGGTTTGTTGCTACAATGGCTCGTTATTTTGACTGGATGGTGCCAGCTATCCAGTGTGATGCACTCGGTTTCCACAAAAACTATTGAGAGATCCGCATGAGTGAAGCACATAACGAGCATGAGTCCCTCATCAAAACACCCAAGCAGCTCATCGCCGCAGTCATTGCTGGTTTTCTCGTCCCGATCGTCATCATCGGGCTGCTGGTCAACTATGTGGGCAACAATCCCCTGACCGGCGCCGGCAGCTCGGCCATGACCGAGACGGCCATCGCCGAGCGCATCGCGCCCGTGGCCACGGTCGAAGTCAAGGACGCCAGCGCGCCGCGCGTCTACCAGACCGGGGAACAACTCTATAAGGCCGTTTGCGCGGCCTGCCACGCGTCGGGCACCGCCGGCGCCCCCAAAGTCGGCACCGCCGACTGGGCACCGCGCATCGCTCAGGGCTACGACGAAATGCTCAAGATCGCGCTCGCCGGCAAAGGCGCCATGCCCGCGCGTGGCGGCACCAGCCCCGACGACGTGACGGACTACGAAATCGGCCGCGCGATCGTCTATATGGCCAACGCCTCGGGCGGCAAGCTGCCGGAACCGGCCGAACCGGCCCAGCCCGCGTCAGGCGCTGCGGCTGCGGCACCGGGTGCGCCTGACGCCGCCTCGGGCGCCGACGCCGGCTCCGCCGCGGCCGCCGCTGCTGCGATGGCCTCGCTCAAGACCGCCGCGCCGGCCGCCGCACCGGTGGCGGCTGCCGCAGGCGCGGGGGGCAATCTCGAAGCAGGCAAGAAGCTCTACGACACCGTGTGTATGGCCTGCCACGCGAGCGGCGTGGCGAACGCGCCGAAGTTCGGTGACAAGGCCGCATGGGCCCCGCGCATCGCCACCGGCATCGACACGCTGCACAATGCCGCCATCAAGGGGCTGAACGCCATGCCGCCGAAGGGCGGGGCCGCCAACGCGTCGGACGACGACGTGAAGGCCGCCGTCGACTACATGGTGAACGCGGCCAAGTAAGCGTCAAGCGTTGCGTCTCGCTGGCGTCGTCGCCATAAAAAATCCCCGCTGCTGCGGGGATTTTTCTTTTGGGGCACCGCAGCGTTGCATCACACCCGCACGATCATCTGCGGATCGAACGCGGCGTTCTCGACACGGCCTTCGAAGCAATAGCCGCGCGGATTACACAACACCCGGGTGTGACCCACACGATAGTCGAACGAATCGTGCGTATGGCCGTGGACCCACAGCGCGGCGTCGGACTGCTCGACGAATGAAGACAAATCCGAAATGAAGGCCGGGTTGACAAGCGATCCGGCAAAACGCGGGTGGATGCTTTGCGGTGTCGGGGCGTGATGCGTGACCACGACCGTCGGGCCATCGTGCGGTGCAGCGAGCACGCGAGAGAGCCAAGCGACGTTCTCACGACATAGCGCGGCGCAGTCGTCCGGTGAGAAAAATGGCAGATCCGACCACGGCGCGGCCGGATCGCCGACGCGAATGCGCGTGAAGTCGCGCACGAATTTCTGCGACTCCTCGACGACGGCGTCGTGTTTGCCCTCGGCGTCGTACAACGCGAAGTCCGTCCACAGCGTGGTGCCGACGAAACGCACGTCACCGATCACGACAGCGCTGCGCTCTAGCAGATGGACGTTGGTGCCGGCGCTCAGGCGACGCAGTTCGGCCAGCGTGCCCGCGAGCGTGGCGCCATAGAACTCGTGATTGCCGGGAACGTAAATGACAGGGCGCGGTAGTTGCCTGGCCCACTCGATGGCCTGGGCCGGCCGGCTGATGTCGCCAGCGAGAATCGTGACGTCGGCTTCGACATCGGGAATGGCTAACGGCGCTACCGACAAATGCAGGTCGGACAGAATATGCAGTCTCACGCACCACGCTCCGCAAAGGCTTGAGGATCGGTGCCGCACACCCGCCGACGTCGTGTGTGCCAGACGCATCACGTGCGCGCCGGAGGGGTGGGCATTGGACCGAAATAAACGCAATTCGCGTATTGTTTCGTCCGTTTTTTACCGACTATCACCTGCGCCGCGCCGATGGTCAAGATGTCTTTGTCATCGAAAGAATGCGCTTCTATAGTGGAACCTCACCTGACGAGTGGAGGAGAGCCTATGCGCAAACTGGTGGTTGCCGTTCTGCTTTGTTTGACCGGTCTGGCAGGTGTGGTCGTGGCGTCGAGCCCGGCAGCCGCTTGTGACCAGACGTCTTCCGGTAGTGGCAAATAGCAGCATGCGTTGATCTCACGGCACGCTCTGCCGCCGCAGACAGCCCCGGTCGGACGTCGCCGTTCCTCAGGCCAGCCCCCGCACGCGGGGGCTACTCGTTTGTGCAGAACGAAAGGCTCTCGGCGCGGGCGGCGGTTCAGGCGCCCGACGATGAAGGTGCCTTGTTGGCGCCGCCGGCGAGCATGGCCTTGAGGCTGGCGAGCCGGTCCTTCGGCGACATGGGCGCGTCTTCGGGCGGCGGGGTGGGCGCTTCATCGAGTTGCATTTCTGCCACGAAGCGCGACACTTCGCACGAGAAGGTTTCCCGCGCGCGCTTGCGCTTCTTGCACCACGACAGTTGCAACGTGCGCTGCGCACGCGTGATGCCCACGTACATCAACCGGCGTTCTTCTTCGATCTTCTCGGCGGTGACTTCCTCATCCTCGCGAATGTGGGGCAGGATGCCTTCTTCCACGCCAACGAGAAAGACGTGGGGATACTCCAGCCCCTTCGAGGCGTGCAGCGTCGACAGGCGCACGGCGTCGGGATCGTCGCCGTCGCGGCCCTCGAGCATCGACATCAGCGCGATGGTCTGGGTGAGTTCCATCAGACTCTTGCCGTCGTCATCCAGGTCGTCGGGGTTGTCGAGGCCGGACGCCTCGGCGGCGCTGCCGCGCGTGCCTTTGCGCTTCATCCATTCGAGGAATTCGAGCACGGTTGTCCAGCGCGATTGCGCCTGACGCTCGTCGAACGTGTCGTACAGATACGCCTCGTAGTGAATGCCTTCCATCAGGTCGTCGATGACCTCGTTGGCCGGGTCGCGAGCCGCGCGCGCGGCGATGCGCTGAATGAAATCGCAGAAGGCGCGCAGCGGGTCGAGCTGACGCGGTGGCAGCCGCGCCTCCACGGCGCCCATGTAGACGGCCTCGAACAGTGACACCTTCGCCTGTCCCGCGAAGCCGCCAAGCACTTCGAGCGTGGTGCTGCCCACGCCACGGCGCGGCGTGGTCACGGCGCGAATGAAGGCGGGATCGTCGTCGGGGTTGGCCAGCAACCGCAGATACGCGCACAGGTCCTTGATTTCCGCCTTGTCGAAGAACGACTGGCCGCCGGAGAGCACGTAGGGAATGCGCTCGCGTCGCAGCACTTGTTCGAAAATGCGCGCCTGATGGTTGCCGCGATAGAGGATGGCGTAGTCGCGAAATTCCGCACGGCGCTCGAACTTGTGCGCCGAGAGACGAAACACCACCGACTCGGCCTCGTGCTCTTCGTCGTTCATCGCCGTGACGGTGATCGGATCGCCCAGGCCGTGCTCACTCCACAGCTTCTTCTCGAAGATTTTCGGATTCTTCGCGATGACGTTGTTCGCCGCCGTCAGAATGCGTGACGTCGAACGGTAGTTCTGTTCCAGCTTGATGACCTTGAGCGTGGGGAAGTCGACCTGCAACTGCTTGAGGTTTTCCAGCGTGGCGCCGCGCCAGCCGTAGATGGCCTGATCGTCGTCGCCCACTGCGGTGAACGCCGCGCGCGGGCCCGCGAGCAGCTTGAGCAGCAGGTACTGGCAGGTGTTGGTGTCCTGATACTCGTCGATGAGCAGGTAGCGCAGCTTGTTCTGCCAGCGATCGCGCACTTCCTCGTCGCGTGCGAAGAGTTCGGCGGGCAGGCGGATGAGGTCGTCGAAATCGACCGCCTGATAGGCTTGCAACGTCGCCATGTAATTGCGATAGACGAGCGCGGCCTGATGCTCGTCGGCGGTCTCGGCGGCGGCCAGCGCCGTCTCGGGCGTGACCAGTCCGTTCTTCCAGAGGGAGATGGCCGTCTGCACACCGCGAATCATCGCCTTGTCGGTCGTGCCGAGTTGCTCCTGAATCAGCCCGAAGCAGTCGTCCGAATCGAGGATCGAGAACTGGGGCTTGAGGCCGACGTTCTGCGCTTCGCGCCGCAGAATCTGCACGCCCAGCGAGTGGAACGTACAGATCGTGAGCTGATTGACGGGCACCTTGCGGCCTTGCTTGCCGGGCGTGCTGAGTGTCTTGCCTTCGAGCTGCTTGGCCACGCGCTCGCGCATTTCGGCGGCGGCCTTGTTCGTGAAGGTCACGGCGGCGATGTGCTTCGGCTCGAACCCCTTCGTCTCGATCAGCCATGCGATCTTTTGCGTGATGACGCGCGTCTTGCCACTCCCCGCGCCGGCCAGCACGAGGCATGGGCCATCAAAATAGTGCGTGGCTTCGTTCTGGGCAGGATTGAGCGGAAAAGACGACATGGTGTGACGCGATGGGATGAAGGCAATGGCGGGGGCAGACGCGCGAGCCGCAGCGGGCGCGCGCCCGGTACGGGCATCGGGGTCGGGATGCGCCAAGGGGTGGGCAAGTCTATCACGCGCGATGTGTGTGGCCGTGACACGGTGGCCGGCCTCGCGCGCATCAACTGTGGGTCCGGCGCGACGCATGGCGGCAGGGTTCGCGCCGCAGGCTGGCGTCGACGCAGAGCGGGTGCCTATAATGAAAAACGTTGCCATCGTGGTGAGGTCGCCGTGCAATGTCCAACCTGTGGGACGAACCATGCGCCGCGTGCGCCGTACTGTGAGAAGTGCGGTGCGAGACTCGCGGATGCCGAACCCGGTTTTCGGGATGACCGTCTGGTGGCCGAGGCCGCCGGGGTAGGGACCGTTGCGGCGCTCGACAGCGCGAGGGGGGCTGTGTCCGATGCGCGACACGACGCGACGCAAGCGGTGCCCGACCCAAGTGCTGTCCCGAAGCGCCATGCCAAACGTGAGCGTGGCGAGTCGCCCGGCTGGATCAATGGCGTGCTGGTCGCTGGCACGGCGATTTTTGCCGCCGTCGCCTTGCTCGGCATCTGGTGGAATCTGCGTGCCCCGTATGTCGACCCCGTGCCCAAACCGCCCGGCGGGTTGGCCGTCACCCCTTTCGGCGCCATCAACGATGCGATCAACGACGCCACGCCTGCCGCTGCTTCGGGCGTCACGGCGGCCGCCGGCAATGCCGAGAGCGAGGCGTCTGCCGCCCTGGCGCGGGCGCAGGCGCTCGCGGCGGTCGATGCTGCGGCCTCCGGCGCGGCCGCCGACGTGGCTTCCGCCAATCAGCCCGCGCCGCTCACGGCGTCGGCTGCCACTGCCGCACTGACCGCCGCCGCCACCGCGTTGCCATCGGTGCCACCGTCGCCACCGGTTCAGGCTGGCAGCAATTCGTCAGACGATATGATGCTGCTGCTCAGCCGTCGCGACACGGGGGGCGCCGGTAACACGCCGCGTCCTGCGGCCAACGCCGATCTCCCCGCGCATTACGACAACAACGACATCGGTCCGATCGCCACCGAAACTCAGCGTCAGGCGCCCCCCGCCCCCGTGGCATCGGCGCCGCGGGCCACTACCACCGTTGCGGCGGCGCTCGCGCAATGCGACCGTTATCGCTGGTACGAGGTGATACCGAAGCAGCGCTGCATCTGGGCTGTCTGTAAGGGACGTTGGGGGAAGGACGGTTGTCCCGCGGGCGCGAATCCGGGCAATCCGGGCGATTCGCATTGAGGTACTGAGGCACTGCGCCGCAAACGCGATCCGTACGCTCAAAAAAGCGCACTTCTCAAAGACTTGCCTAGCGGCGGGAAATGCCCGTGCGGCGCGGCGTTGCGGCGGTTCACGCTCAAGCTGCGCTCAGGCAGCCTGCGTCAAATTGACAGCCCCCGGCTTTCCCCGTAAAGTGCGCGAGCGTGGTCGGGAGAGCGCACCGGGAAGCACATGCCGGCGCCGCCGAAGGGGTAATACCCATAAACTCTCAGGCATCAAGGACCGTCCGCGCCGAAGGCTTTGCCTTCGATCTCTGGAGAGCGGTTGCGGCGTGCGAGGCATGCGAACAACCCACCGAAGGGGCCGGCAAGAGCGGCATGGCGCGCAGCGCGCCGCACGCACCGGGCAATCTCTCAGGTACCAAGGACAGAGGGGTCATCTCGCCAACTGGCATTGCGCCGGGCACGTGCACAAGCACGCGCCGGACGCGGAAAGTGCCGGTCGTCGAGATGACTCCTTTTTGCGTTTTCGGACGACGTTTTCCGAAATCCCCGAACCTTGAAGCCTGACGCCCCGATGACCGAACTCAAACGTACTCCGCTCAACGATACGCACCGCGCCGCCGGCGCCCGCATGGTCGATTTCGGCGGCTGGGACATGCCCGTGAACTACGGCTCCCAGATCGAAGAGCACAACGCCGTGCGCACCGATGCCGGCATGTTTGACGTCTCGCACATGTGCGTGGTCGATCTGCATGGCCCGAGCTGCCGCGAATTCCTGCGTTTCGCCGTTGCCAACAACGTCGACAAGCTCCAGACCCCGGGCAAGGCGCTCTACACCTGCATGCTCAACCCGAGCGGCGGCGTGATCGACGACCTCATCATCTACTTCATCGCCGAAGACTGGTTCCGTATCGTGGTGAATGCCGCAACGGCCGACAAGGATCTCGCGTGGATCGGCCAGCTCAACGCCCACGGCGACTACAGCCTGACGATCACCCCGCGCCGCGACCTGTCGATCGTTGCCGTGCAGGGCCCGAACGCACGCGCCAAGGTGTGGCAGGCCGTGCCGGGCAGTCAGGCGGCGAGCGAAGCGCTCAAGCCGTTCAACGCCGCGTTCGCCCGCGACACCGCATTCGGCGAATTGATGATCGCGCGCACCGGCTACACGGGGGAAGACGGCTTCGAAATCATCGTGAACGCCGACCACGTGGTCGCGCTGTGGAACGCGCTGGTCGCGGCGGGCGTGCGTCCGGCCGGGCTTGGCGCGCGCGACACGCTGCGTCTGGAAGCGGGCATGAACCTGTACGGTCAGGACATGGACGACGACGTGTCGCCGCTCGACGCCGGCCTGGCCTGGACGGTCGAGAAGGACAGCGAGCGTACGTTCGTCGGCAAGGATTCGCTGCTCACGCGCGGCCAGACGTGGCGCTTTGCGGGCCTCGTGCTCGACGGCAAGGGGGGCGTGCTGCGCGCGCACCAGGTCGTTGTGACCGACGCGGGCGACGGCGAAATCACCAGCGGCACGTTCAGCCCGAGCTTGCAGCAATCGATCGCGTTTGCCCGCCTGCCCAAGGGCGTGCCGGACGGTGCCATCGTCCATGTACAAATTCGTGACAAGCAATTGCCCGCACGTGTGGTCAAATTACCCTTCGTGCGTCACGGCAAGGCCGTGGTGGCCTGAGCAGGATCGGCGCCACGGTACGGCGACACGAAATACCGATAACCGAATACCCCAAACACTGAATCCCGGAGCGTCAACATGGCGAATATCCCCGATAACCTGAAGTACACCGAGTCCGACGAATGGGCCCGCCTCGAAGCCGACGGCACCGTGACCGTGGGCATTACCGATTTTGCGCAGGAATCTCTGGGCGACATCGTGTTCGTCGAGCTGCCGGATACCGGCCGCACGGTGGCTGCCGACGAGGCGTCGACCGTGATCGAGTCGGTCAAGGCCGCCGCCGACGTCCACTCGCCGGTCAGCGGCGAGATCATCGAGACCAACACGGAAGTGTCCGGTTCGCCCGATCTGGTCAATGCCGACGCTTACGGCAACTGGCTGTTCCGCGTGAAGCCGTCGAACGCAGCCGAGCTGGACAAGCTGCTCAACGCCGAGCAGTACGCCAAGAAAATCGGCGGCTGATGCCGATAGACGGCACCGGGAGAACGCGGGTTCTGCCGGTGCCGTCTGCATTTGCGACACCCCGCCGTCACTTGCCGTGATCGAACGAGAGATTTGACCCATGAATGCTTTGACTGACCTGCAAGCACCGCGCCGCTCGCTCGCCGAGCTTGAGCAGCGCGACAATTTTTCCGCGCGCCACATCGGCCCGGACACCCCCGAACAACAAGCGATGCTCACTGAGCTGGGCTATGCGTCGCGTGCTGCACTGATCGATGCCGTGGTTCCCGCCTCGATCCGCCGCGACAGTGGCGAATTTGCCAAGTCGCTCGGTGAGTTCGCCGCACCGAAAACCGAGGCGCAGGCGCTCGCGCAACTGCGTGCGCTCGCGAACCAGAATCAGGTCTTCAAGTCGTTCATCGGTCAGGGCTACTTCAACACGTTCACGCCGGGCGTGATTCTGCGCAACGTGCTCGAAAATCCCGCCTGGTACACGGCCTACACGCCGTATCAGCCGGAAATCTCGCAAGGCCGTCTCGAGGCGCTGCTCAACTACCAGCAGATGATCATCGACATGACGGGGCTGGCGATCGCCAACGCGTCGATGCTCGACGAAGCGACCGCTGCCGCCGAGGCGATGACGCTGGTCAAGCGCACGGGCAAGTCGAAGTCGAACACGTTCTTCGTGGCCGACGACGTGCTGCCGCAGACCATCGAAGTGGTGCAAACGCGTGCCAAGCCGCTGGGCATCGAAGTGCAGGTCGGCCCGGTGGCTGCCGCGACCGAAATCGATGCGTTCGGCGTGCTGGTGCAATACCCGGGCGTGGGCGGCGACGTGCGCGATTACCGTGCGCTGGCCGACGCGATCCACGCCAAGGGCGGCATGCTGATTGCGGCTGCCGATCTGCTCTCGCTCACGCTGCTCACGCCGCCGGGCGAGTGGGGCGCGGACGTGGCCGTGGGTAACAGTCAGCGCTTCGGCGTGCCGATGGGCTTTGGCGGTCCGCACGCGGCTTATCTGGCTACGCGCGACGAACTCAAGCGCTCGATGCCGGGCCGTCTGGTCGGCGTGTCGGTCGACTCGCAGGGCAAGCCCGCACTGCGTCTGGCGCTGCAAACGCGCGAGCAACACATCCGTCGCGAGAAGGCGACGTCGAACATCTGTACTGCGCAGGCGCTGCTCGCCATCATGGCGAGCATGTACGCCGCGTATCACGGCCCGCAGGGGCTGCGTGTCATCGCCGAGCGCGTGCATCGTCTGACGGCCGTGCTGGCCGCCGGCCTCACCACGCTTGGCGCCGCCCCGCGCAATGCCACGTTCTTCGACACGCTGACCGTGCCGGTGGCCGGTCGTGCTGATACGGTCCACACGGTGGCCGCGGCACGCCGCTTCAACCTGCGTCGCGAAGATGCCGACACCGTGGGCATCTCGCTCGACGAGACGAGCACGCGTGAAGACGTCATCGCCCTGTGGGAAGTCGTGGCCGAGGGCCTCGGCAAGAGCGCCGTCTCGCTGGACTTCGACGCCATCGAGGCCACGGTCTCGAACGGGTATCCGGTGGCACTCACGCGTCAAAGCCAGTACCTGACGCACCCGGTGTTCAACCGCTATCACTCCGAACACGAAATGCTGCGCTATCTGCGTAGCCTGTCGGACAAGGATCTGGCGCTCGATCGCACGATGATCCCGCTCGGCTCGTGCACGATGAAGCTCAACGCCACCTCGGAGATGCTGCCGGTGACGTGGCCGGAATTCGGCCAGATTCACCCGTTCGCACCGGCGGAACAAACGGTCGGCTACCGCGCGATGATCGACCAGCTCGAGCAGATGCTGGTGGGCGCGACCGGTTACGCCGCCGTCTCCCTCCAGCCGAACGCCGGCTCGCAGGGCGAGTACGCCGGTCTGCTCATCATCCAGGCGTATCACGCGTCGCGCGGTGAAGCGCATCGCGACATCTGCCTGATTCCCGCCTCGGCGCACGGCACGAACCCGGCGTCGGCCCAGATGGCCGGCATGCAGGTCGTGGTGGTCGCATGCGATGCCAACGGCAACGTCGATCTGGCCGACTTGCAGGCGAAGGCAGAGCAGCATCGCGATCGTCTGGCCGCCATCATGATGACGTACCCGTCCACGCACGGCGTGTTCGAAGCGGGCGCGCGTCAGATCTGCGAGATCGTGCATGCGAACGGCGGTCAGGTGTACGTCGACGGCGCGAACATGAACGCGATGGTCGGTCTGTGCGCACCGGGCGAATTCGGCGGCGACGTCTCGCACCTGAACCTGCACAAGACGTTCTGCATTCCGCACGGCGGCGGCGGTCCCGGCGTGGGTCCGGTGGCCGTGGGTGCCCATCTGGCGCAGTTCCTGCCGAATCAGCACTCGACGGGTTATTCGCGCGACGCCAACGGCATCGGCGCGGTGTCGGCCGCCCCTTACGGTTCGGCGTCGATTCTGCCGATCTCGTGGATGTACGTTGCCATGATGGGCGCGCAAGGTCTGACGGCCGCCACCGAGACGGCCATCCTCAACGCGAACTACCTCGCGAAGAAGCTCGCCCCGCACTATCCGGTGCTGTACTCGGGCCCGGGCGGACTGGTCGCGCATGAATGCATTCTGGATCTGCGTCCGCTCAAGGACACCAGCGGCATCACCGTGGACGACGTGGCGAAGCGCCTGATGGACTTCGGCTTCCACGCCCCGACGATGAGCTTCCCGGTGCCGGGCACGCTGATGGTCGAGCCGACGGAGTCGGAGTCGAAGCACGAACTCGATCGATTCATCGAGGCGATGGTGGCGATCCGCGAGGAAATCCGTGCCGTGGAAGAGGGCCGTGCCGATCGCGAGGACAACCCGCTCAAGCACGCCCCGCACACGGCCGATGTCGTGACGGCGGACGAATGGCCGCACGCCTACCCCCGCAGTCAGGCGGCGTACCCGGTCAAGGCACTGCGCGAGCGCAAATACTGGCCGCCGGTGGGACGTGCCGATAACGTCTACGGCGACCGGAACCTGTTCTGCGCCTGTGTGCCGATGAGCGACTACGAGTAACACGTCGCAAAATCTCGACAAACGGGGGCTGGCAGCAACATTGCCGGCCCCTTTTTGTCTCTATGGATGTCACGCGAGTGCGTCAGCACGACGGCATTCGTTACGTCACAAATACGTTTCAGACCTTCAGGAAAGCCCCATGGCCGTTTCAGTTTTCGATTTGTTCAAGATCGGTATCGGACCGTCGAGTTCGCATACCGTGGGGCCAATGCGCGCGGCGCTGATGTTTGTGCAGGGGTTGGAGCGCGACGGGTTGCTGCCGCAGGTGGCGTCGTTGCGTGCCGAGCTGTACGGCTCGCTCGGCGCCACGGGCAAGGGCCACGGCACCGACAAGGGCGTGCTGCTCGGTTTCATGGGCGAAGCGCCGGATACGGTCGATCCGTCGACGATCGCACAGCGGCTGGCGACGCTGCGCCGTGCGAAGGTGCTGTCGATTCTCGGCAAGCACGACGTGCCGTTCATCGAGAAGGAGCACATGGTGTTCTACCGCCGCGAGGCGATGGCGGAGCATCCGAACGGCATGAAATTCCACGCGTTCGACGCGAAGGGCAACAAGCTGCGCGAAGGGCGATACCTGTCGGTCGGCGGTGGATTCGTGGTGACGGCCGGGGCGTCGAACACGCAGGTGCTCGCGGCGCACAACCAACTGCCGTATCCGTTCCGCACGGGCAAGGAACTGCTGGAGATGTGCCGCGAGAGTGGCAAGAGCATTGCCCAGTTGATGTGGGAGAACGAGAAGGTCTGGCATCACGGGGAAACGGCAGAGGAGGATATTCGCCGCGGCTTGCTCAACATCTGGAGCGTGATGCAGTCGTGTGTGGCACGCGGCTGCGGCATCGGCAATGACGAAGCCGACGGCGAACTGCCGGGGCCGTTGCATGTGCGCCGTCGCGCGCCGGAGCTGTACCGTCAGCTCACGCAACGTGCCGAGCGTACGTTGTCCGATCCGCTGTCGGTGATGGACTGGGTGAACCTCTACGCGATTGCCGTCAACGAAGAGAACGCAGCAGGCGGACGCGTGGTGACGGCGCCGACCAACGGTGCGGCCGGCATCATTCCGTCGGTGATGCATTACTACGACCGTTTCGTGCACGGCGCGAACGAGCAGGGCGTGATCGACTTCCTGCTGACCGCTGGCGCGATCGGCATTCTGTATAAGCTCAATGCGTCGATTTCCGGCGCGGAAGTGGGTTGCCAGGGCGAAGTCGGTGTGGCGTGTTCGATGGCAGCCGGGGCGCTGGCTGCGGTGTTGGGCGGCACGGTTGCGCAAGTCGAGAACGCAGCCGAGATCGGCATGGAGCACAACCTTGGGCTGACGTGCGATCCGGTGGGCGGGCTGGTGCAGATTCCGTGCATCGAGCGCAATGCGATGGCGTCGGTGAAGGCGGTGAACGCCGCGCGCATGGCGCTGCGCGGTGACGGCGCACACTACGTGTCGCTCGACTCCGTCATCAAGACGATGCGCGAGACCGGTGCCGACATGAAGACGAAATACAAGGAAACGGCGCGAGGCGGCTTGGCGGTAAATATCGTGGAGTGCTGATTTTCGGAAAGCCGAATGGAAACGCCGCGTAGCGAGAGCTGCGCGGCTTTTTTATTTTGTGACACCCCTTCTGTATTTGATTTCGCTGCTCGGGCATATCGGACTTCGCCCATGCTCAGGAACGTTGCCGTCACACAGAATGTGACTCTCATCGCCACTGCCGCTGTTAGCGCGTTACGTGAAGCGATGGCGGGCAAGTCGTTCAAAGAGGGCAAGATCATGAGAAGAAGACAGTCGGGCATTTTTCTGGTGTCCGCCGCGGTTGCGGTGGGGGTCGTGGGCGTGCTGGTCACGTTCTGGGGTGTTCAGCAAAGTCGTCAAATGCGCATCGAGCGTGCGGAGCGAATCGGTGAATCGCTCAAGGCCATGGGTAACGCGGTGGAGACATTTACCGTGAAACATCATTCGGACATCGACAAGCTGCTGGCCGGCACGACAGACGAGTTCACGGTGAACGGTCAACGATTCACCAGAATCGGTACGCCGGGCGCGGGTGCGACCACAGAGATGGCAGGTTTGACTGCGCAGACCCTGATAAGGGCGCTGGCGCTCCCTGGTATCGGGCCGACGCCGCCGCGCGGCGTCGGCGAGTACGCGATCTCGGTGAAACGTATTTGCGACGCCGGCGCCTCGTCCTCATGCCGAATCGACACGCTGACCTACCTGACGGAACCGCTGAAAAAAACGTATTCGTCTGAGCCGGATTTCAATATGGCTGCTGTCGCAGCCCGGAAGATCGGCGTCTATGGCGGGATGTCGCGGGTCGAAGACGCTGGCAGGTTCCGATTTATCGATCAGGCCGAAGGTGCGTTGCCGGTGATGAATCCTCTGGGGATTCCGGGGTTGCTCGCCATGCGCGGCGGGTCGCAGACAAAGGATCTCAACAACACCGTTTCTCGCGATGGTTCACGTGGGATGACGCACGATCTGCCGTTCAACAGCACTGATGCTTCGGGCAAGGAAGTCAATCACAGCATTTTGGGTGTGGGCGATATCAAAGGGGCGGGAACGCTCCACATGAGCGGTCTGGACGTGGGCGCTGCGTCTATCAGGGGCACGCTGAATCTGGGGTCGAAAATCGACGACAAGCCCGTGCATAACAACATCGTCAACGCGGGCGATATCGAAGGCACGGGGCGATTGACAATGGCTGGCCTCGAGGTGAGAAGCGCGACGGTCGGCGCCTTGACTGCCACGGAGGGAGCGACGATCAACGGCAAATTGGATCTGAAGAACAACGACATTGACGGTGCGAAGCATGTCAAAGCCGAAAATGTGGAGTCGAGATCGCTGAAATCGACGTCTGGCGTTGTTGAACTCGGCAAATCGGTTGTCGAAGGGACCCGGTGTGAGGTTTGGGGAATCGGTCGAGATGACGCCGGAAGAATCCTGTCCTGCCAGGAAGACGGCCTCAATAATTGGCAATGGAAGCTTGCGATGAAAACCGTTCCTGTGACCAAGGACAAAGTGCCTCAGCCCGTGGTTGATCAGATCCTCAACGAAAATCGCAGCAACGACTTGTACATCTCAACGTTCACCATCCCGGCTCCTAAGGCTGGCAAGGCAGCGGTTGGATTTCCGCTGTTTCTTGGCTCCAAAGGTGGGGTGTGCAAGGCTGAGGGGGGCCATTTTGTCATGCTCTACGATTACTTCGAGACGGGGCGCCGCAATAGCTGGGGCTACGAGCAGGTTGGATATCAGCTTGAGAGCGGTGTAGGCACGGGGCGGATGAGGTGCCTGACAAAAGGGCCTATTGCGTACCAACAACTCGGTGGCTATCAGATTGCGAAGAACAGTACCAAGAGGGACCGCATCGGCGGCCAATTCTTCATCGGCAAGCGGGCGGACAGAGGAGATAACTCCAGTGGCTATTCCGGTGAATTGGGCTCTTATCTTTACTTACGCCAGGGACATGCGGACTTCGATCAAGAACTGCGGAAATTCCTTGTGATGCCTTCCGGGGTACTGCGGGGAGTGTATGCGGGGAGTACGGACATGGTGCAATCCGACAATGGCTATTGGTGGTCCCTATATTGATACCGCTCGCGATGCATCTTCGTATGGCATCTTCATATCGCTCCATGACCGTAACGTGATTGACGCAGTTGACGGCTAATTCAGATCCCAATATCTCCTTGCATTGTCTTTGAACCGAGCAGCGATGGCTGCTCGGCTTATTGCATATCTTGAAGACGCTAATGCGTCCGCGCTCTTGTGAGGAGTTTAACGGGCAAATACCAAGCCTGACGGCGAAGTTCTCCAACAAGATATTGGCTTTCAATATCGCTGTGATCGCTAACGCTCAAGAGAAGCTAACCGCCAGCGGGCCGTGTGAAGGGGGGGGGAGGGTAATGCGCAAAAAACAGTCAGGCATATTTCTGATCTCTGCTGCGCTGGCGGTGAGCGTCGTTGGTGTATTAGTCACTTTCTGGGGCGTTCAGCAGAGTCGTCAAATGCGTGTCGAGCGCGCAGAGCGTATCGGAGAATCGCTCAAAGTCATGGGCAACGCGTTGGAAACGTTCACCGTGAAACATCATGGAGATATCGACAAGTTGCTCTCCGGCAAGACAGATGAGTTCAGTGTGAATGGACAACGCTTTACCAGAGCGTCTGGCCCGGGCGGAGGGCTTCGCACGGAGATCGCGGGCTTGAATGCACACACGCTGATAAAGGCATTGGACCTGCATGGTGTAGCAACGAAGCCGCCTCGGGGCGTTGGGGAGTATGCGATGGAGGTAGCGCTCGTTTGCGACGCTGACAACGCGAACGCATGCAGAATCGACACGTTGACTTATCTGACGGAGCCCTTGAAGAAGACTTACTCGTCTGAACCCGATTTCAATCTGGTAGCCGTTGCGGCTCGCAAAATCGGTGTTTATGGTGGGCTGTCGACTGCCGACAAGGCTGGCGAGTTCAGATTCGTCGATCAGGCCGAAGGGGCGATTCCCGTGTTGAATCCGGCGGGAGCGCGCCCCGGATTGCTTGCCATGCGCGGCGGTTCGCAGACAAAGGACCTCAACAATATGGCGCCTCGCGATGGCTCGCGCCCATTTACGGGAGACGTGAGCTTTAACGATCCGATCACTTCGCAAAAGTACAGCATCACGGGTGTTCGCGACATCAAGGCGGAAGGCGAAATCGAAGTCGGCGAGATCAAGATCGCCAACAAGGCTGTCGCCAGCGAGATGAATGCCACCCGCCTGAGAACCCAATCCCTGACGACCAGCGGCCCCACAACGTTTGGCGGAGCGCTGAATATGGGGGAGAAAGACGTCAGGAATGCGAAGACGATCGAGGCACAGGAAGTCAAGTCGATGCGACTCCGATCGACCTCCGGCATCGTGGAACTCAACGACGTGCAGTCGGAGAACGCGGCGTGCAGCGGCGCGGGCATTGCCGTGGATGGCGCGGGCAAAGTCCTGTCGTGCCAGCCGGATGCCGAGAGTCCGACCGGGAGACTGTGGAAGCTCTCGGGCACACCCAAAACCAAGGCCGATGTGCCTGAGACATTGATTGGGGAGATCGCAAAGGACACCCTGACCGACATGGTGCTCGTCGGTGTCAATCGTGGAGAGGAATGGACGATATGGAAGCTTTCGGTCAACGGTACGGCTTCGTTGGGCGGTGCGCACTATCGGCCGGTACAGGAGGGATACACCGCTTCAAACGCGATGGTTTGCGGGCTTTCGTCCCGTCTTGACGACTGGCTCCCGGGCGGGCGGAACAGCAGAAGACAGGGAACGCTTGAGCGGGACAGATCAGGGGATTACACGCTTAAGGGATCGAGCAATTACCCGCTGCTCTGTTTGACGCGAGCCGGGCAAACCCCGACGTTCGAAATCGACAAAACCTTCAAGCTCAACGCGACCCGATATTCCAGCAAAGACGTCAAATTTGACGGATTGCTCGCGGATCTGATGGCGGGGCTGGGGGGGTACGGCACCAATCAAATCGAGGAACATGCCATTGGAACACTGATGTGGTTCGTCCCAGACTGGGAGCGCTTGTTTCAAGAGGGTGCCGGATACGTTGTCAAGGGCGCGCGGAGTTGCAATGCGGAGAACTTCTTCAGAACCATGGACAACAGAACCACCGAGTACGGGAAGCGGAGTGTCAAGACAGAGGTTCGGAGCGACGGTGTGTACATTCAACATTACAAGCTGCTCTATAACATCGTACGGGCGACGTGCAGATTCGGTTCCGTACAGGACGTATATGACGCCGGCTTCGAGGAAGTGACATAGCCGCGGACACGACTCCCCCCGCAAGTCGACATCGTGGGCGTCTCGACGCCTTTGAGCCGCGCGGCGATCGCTGTGCGGCTTTTTCATTTCTTGCCTGCACTTCTGTATTCGTACCCGCGCGCGACGTTTAACGGGCAAATCCCAAGCCTGAAGTTGACTCACTCGCAGAGAATATGGACTTCCAACGCCGCGGTGATGGCTCATGTTTGCGTCATGTTTGAGATGAGGCAACCGTCGGCGGGTTGTTCAGAGGGAGCAGGGTGATGCGAAGAGAGCAGTCAGGGATATTCCTGGTTTCCGCCGCGCTCGCGGTGGGCGTGGTCGGCATACTGGTGACGTTCTGGGGCGTTGAGCAAGGCCGTCAAATGCGCATCGAGCGCGCGGAGCGAATCGGTGAATCGCTCAAGATGGTTGGCAACGCCGTCGAGACATTTACGGTGAAGCACCACGGGGAAATCGAGAAGCTGCTCAGTGGCGCAAGCGCGGATTTTCGCGCGAATAACGTCACTTTCAGCAGATCGGATAAGACGGGTCCGGGGGGCACGCCGGAGCTTGCGAACTTGACGGCGGAGTCCGTGATCAAGGCGCTGGAACTCTCCGGTGTCGCGACTGTGCCGCCGCGGGGCATGGGCGAATACCAGGTGCGGGTGTACCGGGTGTGTGACGCAGGCAGCACGACGTCGTGCCGGATCGATACGCTGACGTATCTGACGGAGCCGATCAAGAAGACGTACTCATCCGAGCCGGATTTCAATCTGGCGGCGGTCGCGGCGAAGAAGATGGGGGCGTATGGCGGGGTGTCGACGGCTGAGAACGCGAGCGAGTTCAAATTCACCGGTCAGTCCGAAGGCGCGCTGCCGGTGGGCAATCCGTTGGATCGGCCGGGGTTGATTGCGATGCGAGGCGGTTCGCAGACAAAGGATCTGAACATCGCGATGGTGCGAGACGGCTCGCGAGGCGCGACGGGGCCCCTCCGGATGTACGTTGACGATACGAACGGCGGGAAGATTCGCCAGAACATCGAGGGCGTGGCGGACATTGAAAGTGGGGGCACGATCAGCGCGCCGAAAGTGGTGATGGGCGTCGCGTCAGTGACAGGTCGGCTCGATCTCAAGTCGGGCACTGACGCAAAGCCGGTGTTTAACAACATCGTGGGTGCCGGCAACATCGAAGGCGCGGGCGAGCTGAAGATGGCGAGCGCGAGTGTCGGGGCGCTGACGGCGACCACGGACGGTGCAACGCTCAGCGGCAAATTGGACCTGCAAAACAACGACATCGAATCTGCAAAGTCGGTGTCGGCGGACAAGGTCTCGGCCGAGAAGGTGGAGTCGAGAGACCTGAAGTCGAAGTCGGGCGTTGTTGAATTGGGCGATGCAGTGACCGCGGGCGAGGTGTGTGACGTTTGGGGACTGGGTCGAGACACCGCCGGAAGAATCTTGTCGTGTCAGCAGGACGATGGCAAGGCGTGGCGGTGGACGCTTGCCATGAGATCTCCAACCGTTTCCCCGGCCACTGTCAAAGACAAGGAACCTCCCATTCAGCCCGTGGTTGACAGCCGGTATCGTGACGACGGCCGTCGCATCACGAAATTCGTACTCGCCACGTCCACGGATCCCAACAGGGAGCGCGCTTTTGCGGGTTTCAAGCTTGGTAAAGATCCGCGAGGTTCCACGGTGTGCAAGCTGGGCTCCGCGCCTGTCATTATGGGCGTTGCGATTGAAGGATTTTTCAAGAATGCCGAACGTATGACGTTGGGTGATACCGTCGCCCCCTCGGAGAATCTCTACATCGCAATGGGGCTAGTGGAGAAGGATAGTGCACCCGGAGAGATGATATGTCTCTCTCAGGGCGCTGACATCCCAAGCTTGCAGCGAGTCGATCTGTTGCTCGGGCCTCGGGGGCAGGGGCGTCACGTGACTACCTACGGTGCCGGCCCGCGTTTCTCCGGCTGGGTCGACGGCACTCGCCCGGTGGTTGGCGAGGCGCTGCAAACGCTCACCTATACCGAGACCAGTTACGAGGGCGTGGGATCGAAGACCCTGTTCAATCGCAGACTAAGAGAATTCAACCAGATGCCGGGCCGCTCGATGACTTATGAGCAGGGCAGAGGCGGCGGCTGGAAAACGGTCAATTGAGGCAAGGTGCCCTGGCCTCGTGCGCCTCGCGTTGTCATCGTCACATCGACGACACATTGCACGCGTAATCTGCTCGCGATGTCTCCTTGCCTTGTTTTTGAGCCGCCCGGCGTTTGCCGAGCGGCTTTTTTATTTCCGCACAGTTGCGTATAGGCATTGGCGCAAAGTTAGCTGGCTTCCTGTCGCGACGGATCAAAACTTGCGATTCTCCGTCTCTTACCCAGTTGTCATTGGGCCGATAAGCGATAGCGATAGGAGACACGATATATGGAGCACTGGCTCAAACCGATGGTGGATGTCGTTGGCGGGGTGCTATCAGGGTACCCCCTGGTGATTGCCTTGCTGGGTGCGGGCCTCTACTTCACGGTGCGTTTCGGCGGCATTCAGATTCGGGCGCTCTGGCATAGCATCTGCTTGTTGCGCTCGTCAGGGGGGACCTCCGGCATTTCGCCGTTTCAGGCATTTGCCACGGGATTGGCGAGTCGTGTCGGCACGGGCAATATCGCGGGCGTGGCCGTGGCGCTGACCATCGGCGGTCCAGGGGCCATCTTCTGGATGTGGATGACCGCGCTGCTCGGCATGGCGTCTGCGTTTGTCGAATCGACGCTGGCGCAGATCTTCAAAGTGCCACGTCATGACAACACCTTTCGTGGCGGGCCTGCGTACTACATCGAGATCGGCCTCGGCTCACGCAAATTCGGCATCCTCTTTGCGCTGGCGTTGCTCTTCACCTTCGGCTTCGCACTCAACTCCGTGCAGTCGCACTCGATTGCCGAGGCGCTGGAGGCGTCGTTCGGCTGGGATCGCACGTGGATCGGTATCGCGCTGGTGTTGATGACCGCACCGATCATCTATGGAGGCGTGCGACGTGTCGCACGCTTTGCGCAGTGGATCGTGCCGGTGATGGCGGTGGCCTATCTCGGGCTCGCCACCTACATCTGCATCGTCAACATCGATCAGATCCCCGGCATGATCGCGATGATCCTGCGCCACGCCTTCGGACTTGAGCCGGCTGCGGGCGGCATCGCTGGCTATGCCGTGAGTCAGGCGGTGCTGATGGGGGTGAAGCGCGGTCTTTTCTCCAACGAAGCGGGAATGGGCAGCGCACCCAACGCGGCCGCGGTGGCGACCACCCGGCACCCGGTGCAGCAAGGGCTGATGCAGATGCTCGGTGTGTTCTTCGACACCATCGTGGTGTGTTCGGCCACGGCATTCATGATTCTGCTCTCCGGCCAGTTCATACCGGGTGCCGCGCCGGAAGGGGCGGTGCTTACGCAACGCGCATTAGCGGCGCACGTCGGCAATTGGGCGATCATCTTTACCGGCATCACCGTGTTCTTCCTCGCGTACTCGAGCGTGCTCGGCAACTATGCGTATGCCGAGGTGAACATGGACTACCTGACGCAGCGTCCGTGGCTTCTCAATATCTTCCGCGCGCTGGTGCTGCTGGCCGTGATGCTCGGCGCTGTCGCCAGCCTGCCGTTGGTGTGGAGCTTTGCGGATGTCGGCACAGCGCTGATGGCGTTCATCAATCTGATCGCGATCGGCATGTTGATGAAGTATGCGTTGATTGCATGGCGTGACTATCAGGCACAACGCAAAGCCGGCATTACGGAACCTGTCTTTACCCGCGACGCACTGCCGCCGGAGATGCGCGAGCGCTTGTCAAAGGACGTCTGGCACGCAGAACGGGGCGGCGGACGTTAACAACGTTCCGGTACGCAACGCAGATAGGGGTTGTCGAAGTGCTGCGGATGGTCAAAATATGAAAAAGCCGTGCGACGAACGTTCCGCGGCTTTTTATTTCGCACTCCGGTTTTGGTATTTGCCGTCACCGATAAAGCGTTAACGGCTATTTCCCAAGCCTCTAACGAGTGACCTCACTGACAATGCCACATTTCAACGATCTCGCAATCGCGCGCATGGGTCGCAGCGTGCTTGCCGGACGATTCAAATGAGGACGCGTCAATGCGAAGCAACCAATCCGGCATTCTTCTTGTCTCGGTCGCCATTGCGATTGCGGTCGCCGGTCTGCTGACGACGTTCTGGGGCGTGAACCAGATGCGTCAGCTGCGTGTCGAGCGGGCCGAACGTGTTGGCCATAGTCTCAACATGATCGGCAATGCAACGGATACGTTCATCGCGAGATACCACAAAGACATCAACGAGATGCTATTGAGGCCCGGTAGCACCTTTACCCTCAGCGGCCATACGTTTACCTACACGCCCGCCTCCTCGTCGTTCGACTATGCCTACGTGGGGAATCTGGACGCTACCTCACTCACGACCGCGCTCGATATGTCAGGCGTGGCCACCAAGCCGCCGCATGGCTTGGGCAGTTATGAGATTCGTGTGTATCGGGAATGCGATCGGACGAATCCGCCGAATTGCCGGATCAACTCGGTGACCTATCTCACAGAGCCTGCGAAGCTCGCCTATTCGTCATCGCCCGACCACGACTTCGCGATCATTGTTGCGAAGACGATCGGGGTGCGTGGCGGAAGGTCAACCATCGATCGGCCGGAGAAATTCCGATTCGTCGACGAATACCAGCGGCCGACACCGGACACCATCCCGAATCCATTGAGAAAGCCCGGATTGGTCGCCATGCGCGGTAGCTTCCAGACGGACAGCCGGGACACCGACGTTGCGCGTGACGGATCGCGCAACACCGCTGCCGATCTTGATATGCAACGCGACGATACGAATCGGAGCATCAAGGGTGTCGAGATCATCAAAGGCATCGTCGGCGTGGGGAAGCCTGAAATGAGCGAACCGGAGATCAGGCGCAAGGCGCCCCCACAGGCGACGCTTCAACCGAGCGCCGAGGCGGATTGGCACCATCAGGGCATTACGGGGAAAGGCGAGCGATGGCAAGCTGACGAGGAACGGCCTTGAGATTCATGGCGTGGCGGCATCCGGCAACGCAACGGGGGTAATCGATTCGGCAGTTGCGAGGGACGTCGGAGGTGTGCGTGTCGAGTCATTGGCAGGCGCGCCAAACACAAGGGCCGGTGAGTCATCCTCACCGGCCCTTGTCGATGGTGCAGCTATCGAAGCGTCGTCAGCTTATTTGCCGCCAACGGTCTCCAGCACGGTCCACTTGCCATCGACCACCTTGTAGACGGTGATCGAACCGTACTTCAGATCGCCCACGCTGTCGTAAGCCAGCTCACGCGTGGTCACGCCGGGCATGCTCGTCTTGGCCAGCATCGGCAGGTACTTCGCCGGATCGGTCGAGTTGGCCTTCTTCATGGCGGACATCATCGCCATGGCGCCGTCATAGGCGTACGGCGAATACGTTTCCGGGCCGTTGCCGAACTTGGCTTTGTAACGGGCTTCGTACGCGGGGCCGCCAGGCATCCGGTCGAGCGGCAGGCCGGCGAGCGAGACGACCGAACCGTTGGCGGCGTCGCCGGCGATCTTCAGGAACGCGTCCGACTTGACCATTTCACCGGCCATCAACGTGCTCTTCATGCCCAGTTCGCGCATTTGCTTGGCGAGCGGGCCGGCTTGCGCGTCGGCGCCGCCGTAGAAGATCACGTCCGGGTTGGCGCGCTTGAGGTTGGTCAGAATGGCGCGGAAGTCCACGGCCTTGTCGTTGGCGAACTCGCGGCGCACGATCTTGCCGCCAGCGGCCTTGGCCGCCTTCTCGAACTCGTCGGCCAGACCCTGACCGTAAGCGGTGCGGTCGTCGACGATGGCGATATTCTTGAAGCCCAGCTTCTTGACGGCAAAGTTACCGACGACCGATCCCTGCTGGATGTCCGAGGTCATCATGCGGAACGTCGTCTTGAAACCCTGCTTGGTGTATTCCGGTGCCGTCGCCATGGCGATTTCGGGAATGCCGGCCTGCGCGTAAATGCTCGACGCCGGAATCGTGGTGCCGGAGTTGAAGTGGCCGAGCATGCCCTTGACGCCGCTGTCGACCAGCTTCTGTGCGACCAGCGAACCCTGACGCGGGTCGGCCTGATCGTCTTCGGCCTGCAACACGAACTTCACCGGCTTGCCGCCGATGGTCGGCTTCGTGGCGTTGTATTCGTCGACGGCGAGCTGGATACCGTTCTGCATGTCCTTGCCGTAGTGCGCCTGGGCGCCCGTGAGCGGTGCGGCAAAGCCCAGCTTCACTTCCTGCGCCTGTTGCGCACCGGCGGTGCCGAACGCGAGCAGGCCCGCGACGGCGACTGCGCTGAGCGTAAGCTTCGATTGCATCAACCCTCTCCTTGCATGTGTATGTCGTTGAGCGGCGCGTCTGCGGGATCGCCGCAGTGCGCCTTTCTTGGAACGCCGTCGCGACAGGGCTGGTTGACCCCGGGACGGCGTGAATCGCAATCAAACGCATAATGCGTCCGACGCGGCAGTATTGGATGGCTGCGCGCGCCGGTCAAGAGGGACATATTCCGATAGATGGTGCTACCGGCTTATGGCGATGGTTGCGCCGTCGGGGCGTTAGTGCCACCCGTACCGTTCGAGCCACCTGCCACGCCTTGCCGGCTCTCGCGCAGGGCGGCTTCAGCGGCCGCGTAGCGGGCGAGCACGTCGGCGCCTGGGGCCCGGTCGAGGCGGCTCACGACGACGAGCGCCAGCCCGCCCAGCACGAACCCCGGCAGGATTTCGTACAGGTCCCACCAGCCGAACTGCTTCCAGATCAGTACGGTGGCTGCGCCGACGACAATGCCCGCCAGCGCCCCGTTACGGGTGACACGCGGCCACAGCAGCGTGACCAGCACCAGCGGACCGAAAGCCGCGCCAAAACCGGCCCACGCGTAGCTCACCATGCCGAGCACACGGCTTTCCGGATCGAGCGCGAGCAGCACGGCGACCACCGCCACGCTCAATACCATCGCCCGGCCGATCCACACGAGACGGCGCTGGCTGACCGGCCCGCGCGCGAAGGTCTTGTACAGGTCTTCCGTCAACGCGCTGGCGCACACCAGCAATTGGCACGACAGCGTACTCATGACGGCCGCCAGAATCGCCGCCAGCAGCACGCCCGCGAGCCACGGCGTGAAGAGTTGCGTGGTGAGCGCCATGAAGATCGTTTCCGGGTTCGCCGCCACGCCTGCACCGAGATCCGGTCGCGCGCTGTAGAACGCCAGCCCGAAGAAGCCCACGGCCACCGCGCCGGTCAGGCACAGCACCATCCACGTCATGCAGATGCGGCGCGCCTGCGGAATCGCGGCGGCTGAGCGCGCGGCCATGAAGCGCACCAGAATGTGCGGCTGCCCGAAGTAGCCAAGGCCCCAGGCGAGCATCGAGATCACGCCGATGGGCCCAAGATCGCCGAACCAGTCCGTGTGCGCCGGGTGCACGGCCGTCACCGCATCGACTGCTGCCGCCGGACTGCCGTCGAGCGCAATCACGGCAATCGGGGTGACGACCAGTGCGGCGAACATCAGCGAGGCCTGTACCGTGTCCGTCCAGCTCACCGCGAGAAAGCCGCCGATGAACACATAGGCGATGGTCGCCACCGCGCCGATCCAAAGCGCCGTGCGGTATTCGAGGCCGAACATCGTCTCGAACAGACGGGCGCCGGCCACCACCCCCGACGCGCAATAGATCGTGAAGAAGATCAGAATCACCAGCGCCGTGACGATGCGCAGCACGTGGCTGCGGTCGCCGAAGCGCTGCGTCAGGTATTCGGGCAGCGTCAACGCGTTGCCGCAGACCTCCGTGTGCACGCGCAGGCGCGCGGCCACCAGACGCCAGTTCGCCCACGCACCGAGCGCGAGGCCGATGGCGATCCAGACGCCGGACAGGCCGCCCACGTAAATGGCGCCCGGCAGCCCGAGCAACAGCCAGCCGCTCATGTCGGACGCCCCGGCGGAGAGCGCGGTGACGAAGCTGCCGAGGCGGCGTCCGCCCAGGATGTAGTCGGACAGATTGTTGGTCGATCGATAGCCGAGCCATCCAATCACCAGCATCAGCAACAGATAGACGGTAAACGACACCGCAGTGGGATTCCAAAGGGACATGCAGCCTCCTTGAGCGTCGGTGTCTCGCGCGTCGGGCGCATCTCCCGGCATGACGAAAGAGGCTTCAACGTGAGACGACGACCGCAGCGGCCGACGATACGTGTCGCCGGCACAGGTTAACGGCACTCATCGCGCGGCGGCGGCGAGATGCGTGAGATGTCGGGGGCGGGCGCGAAAGATACCGCGAATGCGCTTGCTGCGCGTAACTACGGGAGATGCGGCGGGGCGTGGAAGGCGGGGGGTAAAACGGGGGAGGCGCTGCGTTTTTAACGAAGCGCGGCCGCCAGCGTCCTGAAGCACAGGACATTGGCGGCCGCGAGAGACGGCGCGACGCGGGTGACGGTGAATCCATGCATCGAAGCACGCCGTCAGATTTCGGACGAATCCGATGGAATTCGTCGCAAGACCTGACGGTTTGCCTCGATCAACCGCTCATGAAACCGGCCAACAATCAGCCGATGGTCATAAGGTTGGCATTACCGCCTGCGGCAGCCGTGTTGACGGACACCGAGCGTTCGCACAGCAGACGCTCCAGCGCGTAGTCGTCTCCGGCAGCCAGCGCCTCGGGGGCGAGACCTTGCATCGACAGGATGGGACCGTTGCGGGTGGCGATGCGACGGTTCAGGGCGCGCAGTTCGTCGCTGTCGCCTTCAAACAGCACGGCGGCGAGCAACGGCTCGGCGGCAGCGTCTGCCCCGGCAGCCAGCACCGAGGCACGGCCGGCCAGCGGGGCCGGCAGGGCGCTGACGAGTTCACGGGCGGCGGCGCTGTCGGTGAAGACGGCATGGTTGCCCGTTGCCAGCACGGCGGCCAGTTGCGTGCGCGCCCCGAGCGGTGTGGTGGCCACGCACAGCACCGGGCCGCGCGGTTCCAGACCGTAGGTGTTGCGCTCGCCGGTCGGTCCCGGCAAGACGGCGGTGGCGTCGAGCGCCGACGTCGCCAGATAACGGTCGACGCGCTCGATCGCGGCGGCGTTGTCCGGCGTGTTGCCCTTCGCGTGCAGCCAGTCGCGATAGCTCACCAGCGGCGAGAGCGCGGCTTCGTTGCGATTGAGTTCCGGGGGCAATGCGGCCGGACGCGTCGCGAGCAGGCGCGGCAGGTACATCGGACCGCCGGCTTTCGGACCCGTCCCAGACAAACCTTCTCCGCCGAACGGTTGCACGCCGACCACTGCGCCGATCACGTTCCGGTTCACGTAGATGTTGCCGACATGCGCGCGCTCCGTCACGTAGGCGATGGTCTCGTCGATACGCGTGTGCACGCCGAACGTCAGGCCGTAGCCGGTGCCGTTGATCTGTTCGAGCAGCTTGTCGAGGTGCGCGCGTTTGAAGCGGATCACGTGCAGCACCGGGCCGAAGACTTCGCGTTGCAGCGCCTTCAGGTCGGTCAGCTCGATGAGCGTCGGCGGCACGAAGGTGCCGTGGCGGGTGGCCTCCGGCAGCGGGAGCTGTTCGACCGGGAAGCCCTTGCTGCGCATCTGTTCGATGTGGCGGTTGATGCCGCTCTGCGCTTCGGCGTCGATCACCGGGCCGACATCGATGGCCAGACGATCCGGGTTGCCGATGGCCAGTTCCTGCATCGCGCCCTTGAGCATGTGCAGCGTCTTGTCGGCGATGTCGTCCTGCAAACACAGCACACGCAGTGCCGAGCAGCGTTGACCGGCCGAATCGAAGGCCGACGCGAGCACGTCGTACACGACCTGTTCGGGCAGCGCGGACGAGTCGACGATCATCGCGTTCTGACCGCCGGTCTCGGCGATGAGCGGAATCGGACGGCCGTTGGCGTCGAGGCGTTCGGCCAGCGTGCGCGCAATGATGCGGGCCACTTCGGTCGAGCCGGTGAACATGACGGCCTTGGTGCGGGCATCGGCCACCAGCGCGGCGCCCACCGTCTCGCCCGAGCCCGGCAGCAGTTGCAGGGCACCGGTCGGCACGCCGGCCGCTTGCATGAGGCGCACGGCTTCGGCGGCGATGAGCGGCGTTTGCTCGGCCGGTTTGGCGATGACCGGGTTCCCGGCGGCGAGCGCAGCGGCGACCTGCCCCACGAAGATCGCGAGCGGGAAGTTCCACGGGCTGATGCACAGCACCGGGCCCAGCGGGCGGTGCGTGTCGTTGGAGAATCCCTGACGGATCTGCGCGGCGTAGTAGCGCAGGAAGTCGACGGCTTCGCGCACTTCGGCCACGGCGTTGGGCAGCGACTTGCCTGCCTCACGCACACACAGGCCCATGAGCGTGGGCATGTGGGCTTCGAGCAGATCGGCCGAGCGCATCAGGCAGTCGGCGCGCTCTTCGACCGGCGTGGCTTGCCAGATCGGGGCAGCGGCCACGGCGTGCGCGAGTGCGGCTTCCACGTCTGCCGAGGTCGCTTCGATGACCTGACCCACGACGTCGCGCAGATCGGCCGGGTTGCGCACGGCACGCGGCGAGCCCGTGGTGCGTTCGCCATCGGCGAGCAACGGGGCGGCGCGCCACTGCGTGCCGGCGCTGGCGAGCAGGGCCGACGACAGCGAAGCGAGACGGTGTTCGTTCGACAGATCGAAGCCCGACGAATTGGCCCGCGACGGGCCGTACAGATCGCGCGGCAGCGGAATCTTGGCGTGCGGCGCGCCGAGCGGTTGCACCTTCTCGGCCTCCGAAATCGGATCGGCGATCAGTTCGTCGACGCTGATGGTTTCATCCGCAATGCGGTTCACGAACGAGGTGTTCGCGCCGTTCTCGAGCAGACGGCGCACGAGGTAGGCGAGCAGGGTTTCGTGCGTGCCGACCGGGGCGTAGACGCGGCACGGGCGCGCGAGCTTGCCCGCGGCGATGGGGCCGACGACCTCTTCGTAGAGCGGCTCGCCCATGCCGTGCAGGCACTGGAATTCGTACTGGCCCGGGTAGTAGTTGTTGCCCGCGAGGTGATAGATCGCCGAGAGCGTGTAGGCGTTGTGCGTGGCGAACTGCGGGTAGATCGCGTCCGGCACGGCGAGCAGCTTCTTCGCGCAGGCGAGGTACGACACGTCGGTGTAGATCTTGCGCGTATAGACCGGGTAGCCTTCGAGGCCGTCGACCTGCGCACGCTTGATTTCCGTATCCCAGTAAGCGCCCTTGACCAGACGCACCATGATGCGGTGACGGCTGCGGCGCGCCAGATCGATGATGAAGTCGATCACGAACGGGCAGCGTTTCTGATACGCCTGCACCACGAACCCGATGCCGTTCCAGCCGGCCAGTTCCGGGTCGAAGCACAGCGCTTCGAGCAGATCGAGCGAGATTTCGAGGCGATCGGCCTCTTCGGCGTCGATATTCAGGCCGATGTCATACGAGCGGGCCAGCTTGGCGAGCGCTTGCACGCGCGGCAGCAGTTCCGTGATCGTGCGCTCGTGTTGACTGCGCGAGTAACGCGGGTGCAGGGCCGAGAGCTTGATCGAGATGCCCGGGCCTTCGTAGATGCCGCGCCCGGCCGACGCCTTGCCGATGGCGTGGATGGCTTGCTCGTAGCTCGCGTAGTAGCGCTGCGCGTCTTCTTCGGTCGTCGCGGCTTCGCCGAGCATGTCGTACGAGTAGCGGAAGCCCTGGGCTTCGTACTTGCGGCTGTTGGCGAGGGCTTCGGAGATGGTCTCGCCCGTCACGAACTGCTCACCCATCAGGCGCATGGCCATGTCGACACCCTTGCGGATGAGCGGCTCGCCGCCACGTCCGATCAGGCGCGTGAGGGCCTTGGTAAGACCGGCCTCGCTGGTGGTGGTGACGAGCTTGCCGGTAATCATCAGGCCCCACGTGGCGGCGTTGACGAACATCGACGGCGAGTTGCCCATGTGGGCGTGCCAGTCACCCTTGCTGATCTTGTCGCGGATCAGGGCGTCGCGCGTGGCCTTGTCGGGAATGCGCAGCAGGGCTTCGGCCAGGCACATGAGCGCCACGCCTTCCTGGCTGGACAGCGAGAATTCGTGAATCAGCCCTTCCACACCGCCGCCGGTGCTCTTGCCGCGCAGGGCGACGACGAGCTTGCGGGCGAGGTCCGACGCCGACGTGGCTGTCGCGGGGGGCAGCTTGGCCTGACCGATCAGTACGGGCACGCACTCCGGCTCGGGACGGCGGTAAGCCGCCGTGATCGCCGCGCGCAGCACCGACTGCGGTTGCACGTTCTGCGCGAACTCGAGGAACGGGTGCGGGACGGTGTCGTCACCCGCATGGCCGTCGATCACCTCGGTGCCGGAATGGGTAGCGCCGTTCAGCTCGGGCGGCAGCGTGCCGCTCTCGATGCGCTCCAGGTAGGCGAAGATGGCCTGTTTGATGAGCCAGTGCGGGGTGCGCTCGATTTGCTGGGCGGCCGTCTTCAGCCGGGTGCGCAGGACGTCGTCGACCTTGACGCCAAGAGTGGTGTTAGCCATGGAAGGGTTACCTGATGACGCGAAAACGTGACACCCATAGCGGGTGAATTGCGGCATCGTAACCGGGTTTCAAAAGAGGTGCAACCAGAGTCAATATTCGGGTTGCACCTGATGCGCCGGCGGCCACGCCCGGCGGGTGTCACTTCGGATCGTTGCCGTACGCAGCGCCCAGATACTCGGAGATCAGCCTGATCTGATCTTCCGGAATCGGCGCGCCGTACACCCTCACCATCTTCGTGACCTCCGCACTCCAGAAGGCGGCGGGCATCGGCGGCTGACTGTTGATGTAGTCGACCGAGTGGCACATCACGCACCATGCGCTGGCCGATTGATGACCGGCGAGCGTCGACGCCTTCAGTTGCGAGGTCTCCTGCGGCAGCTTGATGTCGAGCGCGTGTGCAGGGGCTGCGGCGGTGCCGAGTGTGCAGGCCAGACCGAGCAGTGCGGCTGTACGCGTCATGCGGTTGGCGAACTTCGAAACGTTCATGATCGTCCCCCGTCTCATGCCGCGATCACGCGCACGGTTTCCACCCCGTTGCGCAGATAGCCGGCTGGATTCCACAGCGATTGCAGCGGTTGCGTGACCCCTGCGCGATTCGTCGCCCTTACTTTCAATGCGTACTCACCGGGTTGCGGCGGCGTGAAAGTCGCCGTCCACTCGCGAAACGAATACTTCGACAGCTCGTCGCCCAGTCGGGCGGCCTGCCACGTCTGGCCGCCGTCGGCGGAGAACTGCACGTCGCGAATGCCTTCGCCGCCGTCGAACGCGATGCCGCGCACGCGCTGCGCGTTGCCGACGGCGACACGCTGACCGTCGGTATGGCTCGTGACGAACGAGCGCACGGTGAAGCGTCCGATCGGCTTCGTTTTCTCGGGCGCCTTGCCCGGCGCGACGCAATTGCAGTCGTTGTCGGGAATGCGGTACGCCGAGGCCATCCAGAAGCCGTCGAACACCTTGTCGACGACGTTGATGTCTGCCAGATGCTTCACCCAGTACGTGCCGTAGTAACCCGGCACGACCAGACGCACGGGAAAGCCGTTGAGCATCGGCAAATCCTGGCCGTTCATGGCGAATGCGATCATCACCTCGCCGTCCATCGCGTGATCGAGGTCGAGCGCTTTCACGAACTCGGGGGTCGCCGGAATGATCGGCCGGTCGAGGCCCTCGAACGTCACTTGCTTCGCGCCTGCCGACACCCCGGCACGCTCGAGAATCCGCTTGAGCGGAATGCCGCGCCAGCGCGCGTTGCCCATCGCGCCGTTGGCGATCTGCCCGCCACCGACGCGCGGCTCGAAGAAGCCCCGGCTGTTGCCCGAGCATTGATGCACCGCCACGATTTCCACCGGCGCGCCATAGTCCTTCCTGAGCGACGCGAGCGAGATGTCGAGCGGTCTGGCAACGCTGCCGCCCACGCGAATCCGGTGTTTCACCGGATCGATGTCGGTCGGAATGCCTGCGAGGTGGTAGCGCACGAAGAACGCATCGTTCGGCGTGATGAGCCCGTCGTTGAAGACTTCGAACGGCGTTTCCAGTTGCGGTGGACGTGCCGTGAGCCGGATCAGCGCACGCTTCTGCGGATACGCAACGAGTTCGCGCTCGCCATTCGCAAACGGCAGCGTGACCGTCTGCGGTGTGGTCGTCGCAGCGAGTACGTCGAGCGCGCGCCCGGCGAGACTGGCCCCGACGCCCAGTGCCCCGGCACGACGCAAGAAGCGGCGGCGCGAGGCTTCGGCCATCGGGGATAGCGGGCTTAGCGAGGATTCGGCAGGGATGAGGGACGGCGTAGCGATGTGCGGCGCCGTGGGGGCGGCGCTCCGGTCGTGCGACTTCATCGGATGTCTCCTAAAGGACTTCTTCACTTCTTATGGTGCGGATGACGTGAACCGTGCGACGTGCGGCGATCGACTGATGCCCGCATCGTCGGAGATTCTGACGATGTTGTCAAATTTCCGGAACGCTATATACCGTTTTATATTTCGAGAGGGTCGACTTCGAGATGCCAGCGCACGGGGGCCTTGAGCGCACGCAGTTCGCCCATCCAGTGCGTGAGGAAGCGTTGAAGGGCGCCGCGATGCGCACTCTCGACCACGAGCTGGGCGCGCTCGGTACCTGCGATGCGGACCATGCTCATCGGCACCGGGTCCCACAGCGAGATGCGCGGGTCGTGCAACGCCGGGGTGGCGGCGATTTCGCGGGCCTGTTTGAGGAACGTCATGGCGTCGTCCAGACGCCGGGCCTCGGCGCGCAGCAGCGCCTGATGCGTGTACGGCGGCAACAGGGCGACGCGGCGTTCCTCCAGCTGTTGTGCCGCGAAGCCCGCGTAGTCATGACGCATGAGCGACGCGAACAGGGGGTGCGACGCATAGCGTGTCTGGATCAGAACGTCGCCCGGGCCATCGGCGCGGGCGGCGCGCCCGGCGCGTCCGGCGACTTGCATCAACTGCGCGAAGAGACGCTCGGCCGCGCGGAAGTCGTGCGAGAAGAGGGCGCTGTCGGCGTTGACCACACCCACGAGCGTTACGTTACGAAAGTCGTGCCCCTTGGCGACCATCTGCGTGCCGATCAGGATGTCGACCTCGCCGGCGTGCACCTGAGCGAACAGCGCCTGTGCGCTGCCTTTGCGGCGTGTGCTGTCAGCGTCGATGCGGGCGAGACGCGCGTCGGGGAAGTGTTCCGCCAGCGCTTCTTCGATACGTTGCGTGCCGCGTCCCAGCGGCGCGAGATCGAGGTTGCCGCAGTCGGGACACGCATGCGGAATGCGCGACTCGGCACCGCAGTGATGGCAGCGCAGCCGCCGCTCGGGCTTGTGCAGCACCATGTGCGCGCTGCATCGGCGGCAGTCGCTGATCCAGCCGCACGCGTCGCAGTTGAGCACCGGGGCGTAGCCGCGACGATTCAGGAACAGCAGGCTTTGCTCGCCTGCTTCGAGCCGAGCGCGAATGGCTGCGAGCAACGGTTGCGACAACCCCTCGTGCACCGCCCGCTGACGCTTGCGCTCGATCTCCATGTCGATGAGCGAGACGCGCGGCAGCACGGCGTCGGGCGTGGCGCGCTCGGGCATCGCGAGACGCACGTAGCGGCCCTGCTCGGCGCGTCGCCAGCTATCGAGCGACGGCGTGGCCGAGCCGAGCACGACGGGGATGCGCAGCCGGTTCGCGCGCCAGATGGCGAGGTCGCGTGCGGAGTAACGCAGGCCCTCCTGCTGCTTGTAGGACGGGTCATGTTCTTCGTCGACGACGATCAGGCGCAGATGCGGCAGCGACGCCATCACCGCGAGCCGCGTGCCGAGCACGATGCGCGCTTCGCCGCGATGCGCCGCGAGCCAGTGCCGGGCGCGTTCGCCTTCGGCCAGTGCGCTGTGCAGCGTGACGAGGGTCTCGGCGGGGAAGCGCTTGCGGAAGACGCCTTCGAGCTGTGGCGTCAGATTGATTTCCGGCACGAGCACGAGCACCTGCGCGTCGGGTTGGCGAAGGGCTTCGGCGACCGCGCGCAAATAGACTTCGGTCTTGCCGCTGCCGGTCACGCCATAGAGCAGGAACGGTGCACAGGCGGGGGCGTCGGCCGACTCACCTTCGCCACCCGCGCCATCCGCACCACCCGCGCCGGTGGACGGCGCGCAGCCGGGGCGCCGGGCACCCGCCGCGTCGAGCGCATCGTGGATGGCCGCGACGGCATCGGCCTGTCCGGCAGTGAGCGTTTTGGTCGCGCCCGGGGTGTCTTCGGTGACGGGATAGACGTCGGTGCCTGCGTTGGTCAGGCGGGCGTCGTCTTCCTCGCTCACAACGGTGGCATCGGCAGCATCGGGGGTATCGCGCACCGCTTCATGGAACGGCACGGTGTCGACGACGACCCATCCGGCGGCGGCCCACTGTTTGAGCACGTCGGCGGCCTTTGAGCAAAGTGCCTTTGCCTCGTCGGCGTCGAGCGTGCCCGCTTGCGCAAGACCCTCGGCCAGCCGGCGTTGCGCGCGCAACCGGGCGGGCACGTTGTCCATGAGCGCGGTGAGCGCGCCGTCGGCGATCCGGTAACGTTGCACGCCACGCTGGGCGAGGAGTCGCGGCCAGCGCATGGGGGTGCGCAGATGGCCCGGCACGGCGGGCAGTGCCACCTCGCCGACGCCGCGCTGGTAGTACCGCGACGCGAATTGCATCAGGTCGCGCCAGTCGTCGCCGAGCGGTGGCAATTCGTGCCAGACGGACGTCACGTCACGCAGCTTGGCCGGGTCGACTTCGCTGCGCTGCGTCAATTCCCAGACAACGCCTACGACCTGTCGCCGTCCGAACGGCACTTGCACCAGCTGACCGAGGCTCGCGGCCTGATCGAGCCGGTAGTCGAACAGCGTGAGCAGCGGGGTGTCGAGCGCCACGCGGGCGATAGTGGGCGTGCCGGTGCGCGCAATGGCGACCGGAGACAGCGCATCGTCGGTCGATGCAGGAGACGGTTCGGACAGGTCGTCGGCGCGGGTCAAACTTAAAGTGAATCCTGAGAAGTCTCGGTAAACCCCGGATTTGAGTCGGCTTTCCGGTTCGCTTGAAACGCTTGTGGATAACTATGTTGAGAACTGTGGGGATTATCGCTCGCCAGCCACGCTGCACGGCCCTCACGTCGCGCAGAGGCTCGACTTCGCCAGAATCAAAAATGCTTTTCGATCAATAGCTTATGAATAACGTCGATGGGGCATCCCCGTCGACTCTCACTTGCGGCGGCGCAGCGAGAATTTGTGCATAAGTCTTCGGGGCAACTCCGCAGATTGGAGGGCTTATTCCACTGCGTTTCCCTTGACATTCCCCGCTTGAAACGGCGGTTGGGTTTGCCGGGCGCAATGCCTCGCGAACCCGCACCACCGCTTGCAGGCGTAGCTGATTACGCCGATTGACGCAGCTTTCGGCTGTAGCTATGCACTTCGTCGACGAGCGCCGCGACGTGTTCAGGCGGGGTGAACTGCGAAATGCCGTGGCCCAGATTGAAGACGTGGCCGGGCGCATTGCCGTACGCATCGAGCAGGCGGCGCACTTCCGTGCGAATGGCCTCGGGCGACGCGAAGAGCGCGGTCGGATCGAAATTGCCTTGCAGTGCACAACGCTCGCCCACACGGCGGCGCGCGGCGGCAAGATCGACCGTCCAGTCCAGGCCGATGGCGTCGGGGCCGGTATCGGCAATGGCTTCGAGCCACTGGCCGCCGCCCTTGGTGAAGACGATGTGCGGAATGCGCGCGCCGTTCCACTCGCGATGCACGCTGGCCAGCGCCTTTTGCATGTACGCGAGCGAGAACCGTTGGTAGAGACCGTCGGCCAGCGCACCGCCCCAGGTGTCGAACACCATGATGGCTTGCGCGCCTGCTTCGATCTGCGCGTTGAGGTAGGCGGCGACGGCGCGGGCGTTCGTCTCGAGGATGTGCGTCATCAGATCGGGACGCTCGTACATCATCGTCTTGACGGTACGGTAGTCGGCCGAGCCTGAGCCTTCGACCATGTAGCACGCGAGCGTCCACGGGCTGCCGGAGAAGCCGATCAGCGGCACGCGTCCGTTCAGGGCACGGCGGATTTCGGTCACGGCGTCGAAGACGTAACGCAGGCTGTCGAGGTCCGGCGCTTGCAGGCGGCGCACGTCGTCCTCGGTGCGCAGCGGGCGCGCAAAGCGCGGTCCTTCGCCGGCTTCGAACGACAGGCCGAGGCCCATGGCGTCGGGAATGGTGAGGATGTCCGAGAACAGGATGGCGGCATCGAGCGGGAAGCGCTCGAGCGGTTGCAGCGTGACCTCGGTGGCGTAGGCGGGGTTCTTGGCGAGCGCCAGGAAGCTACCGGCCTTGGCGCGCGTGGCGTTGTATTCGGGCAGGTACCGGCCCGCCTGGCGCATTAGCCAGATCGGCGTGTACTCGGTCGGCTGGCGCAGCAGGGCGCGCAGGAAAGTATCGTTTTGCAGAGCTTGGGACACGTCGCGGCGGTGGGTTGGGTGATTGGGGCAAGCGGCCATTTTACTCGGGTATCCCGGGGCCGGTCGCTTGGCGGGCTGTTATGCCGCACATAAGGCGTTGGCGGCGGGCGTTAGTGGCGGGCGTTGGCGGCGTGATGGGCTGCGTCGTCGGCATCGGTGCCGTGCGGGTTGGCGTCGGGCAGGCGAGTCATTAGTATGGAGCCCCACGAGCTGCGTCAGACAGTTCGCTGACATCGTGCGTCACAACGCCAATCTTCAGGAGACAAGCATGAAAGTCATGATGACGGCCGCCCGCGCGGCGTTCATCGCGGGGGCGGCGCTTGCCACTTCCACCGCTATCACCGCTATCACCGCGATCACCCCCTCCAGCGCCTACGCGCAATCGGCGGCCACGCCCGCCATGCATTCCCGGCTCGACGACATCGTGAAGTCGGGCACGTTGCGCGCCTGCGCGACCGGCGACTACAAACCCTACTCGTATCGGCGTGCGGACGGTCAGTTCGAGGGGATCGACGTCGATCTGGTCGCCTCGCTCGCGAAATCGCTCGGCGTGAAGCCCGAGATCGTGCCCACGACGTGGAAGGGGCTGATGGATGACTTCACCGCCGGCAAGTGCGATATCGCAGTCGGTGGCATCTCCGTCACACTCGATCGTGCGGCGCGCGCCTACTACAGCAGCGTCGTGATGGTCGACGGCAAATCGCCCATCGTGCGCTGCGCCGACGTGGCGAAGTATCAGACACTTGCCGACCTGAACCAGCCCAGCACGCGCGCCATCGCCAATCCGGGCGGCACGAACGAGCGCTTCGCGCGTCAGTACCTGCCCAAGGCCACGCTCACCATCTATCCCGACAACGTCACCATCTTCCAACAGATCGCCGATGGCCGTGCCGATGTGATGGTCACGGATTCGTCCGAAACCCTGTTGCAGCACAAACTCATTCCGTCACTGTGCCCGGTCAATCCCGACAAGCCGCTTCAGTTCGGCGAAAAGGCCTATCTGATTCCGCGTGGCGACGACATCTTCAAGCAGTACGTCGACCAGTGGCTCAATCTGGCGCAGAAGACCGGGGAGTACCAGGCCGTTGTGGACAAATGGCTCAAGTAACGGCGCAGGTGTCAGCCCAGCCAGTCGCGCAGACGCTGCGCGGCGTCGTGCATGACGAGTCTCGCCTGCGGCACGAACGGCTGTAACCTCGCGAAGCTGTGCGTCAGGCCGGGCGCTTCGATGATTTCCGCCCGGCCGCCCGACTGCGCCACAAACTGCGCGTACGACACCGCTTCGTCGTGCAACGGATCGTATTCGGCGGCAATGACCAGCGTGTTCGGCAGCGGGTGGCGCGGGGCTTGCGCCATCAGATTGATGCGCACGTCGTCCTCCGACGGCGCTGTGTCACCCAGGAATTCTTGCCAATACCAACGCATTTCGTCGCGCGTCAGGCCCACACCGTTCGCCAGACGCTCGTAACTCGGCGTGTCGAACCGGTACTGCACCACCGGGTAGATCAGCAATTGCGCCCCCACGATCCCGGGATGCTGGTCGTTGAACCACGCGGCCGCCTGCGCTGCCAGATGGCCCCCGGCGCTGTCGCCGGCGACGGCCAGACGCTCGAGGCTGACCCCCAGCCGTGCCCGCTGCTCCGCGGCCCAGGCCAAGGCTTCGCGGGCGTCGTCCACCGGCGCCGGGAACGGATGCTCGGGCGCCAGCCGGTAATCGACGCTCAGCACCGCTACGTCGCCGTCCTGCGCAAGGAGCGCGGCCAGCGTTCCATGGGTATCGACGTCACCAACGACCCAGCCGCCGCCGTGGAAGTACACGACGAGGGGCACTTCGCGGTCGATCGGACGATACAGTCTGGCTCGCAGATTGCGGCCAGGCAGCGGAATCTCGAAGGTCTCGCTTTTCAAGCCGGCCGGCAACGGGCGCAAGGCCTCGACGGCGACGGTGGCGAACTTGGCACGCACCGCCTGCGCACTGGGCTTGCCTGCGTTGGCGGCATTGGCGGGGGCGTCGGGATACTTGCGCGCCATTTGGTCGTAGTAAGCGAGGAGATCGGCGTCGATGGTCATGTCAGCAAGCGAGTGGCGTGAATGCGTTAAGAGGAAAAGACGGGAGGAGAAGACGGTTGTGTCGTTGAGCGACGGCAGCTGGCGACGGAAGCCGGCGACCGAAGCGGGCGACTGAATCAGCGGCGCTTGGCGTGCGCGAAGGCATCGCCTGCCTGCATCTCCCAGCGCTGGTGTTCGATCTTGACGCAGCGGTCCATCACGACATCGAGCCCGGCCGCCAGTGCGACGACGGCGGCTTCGTCGTTCTCGATGCCCAACTGCATCCATAAGCTATTGGCGCCGATAGCCACCGCTTCTTGCGCGATCGGGGGAATGTCGCCACTGCGGCGGAAGCAATCGACCATCTGAATCCGGACACCCTCGGTGCGCAGGGCTTCGGCGGCGTCGGTCAGGCTCGCGTAGACGGTTTCGCCCAGAATCTTCTCGCCCGAGCCGGCCGCCTGCGGGTTGACCGGCACGATCCGGTATCCCTGCTGCTGCATGTAACGCGATGTGGTGTAGCTCGGCCGGTCCGGCCGCGGCGACAGGCCCACGACCCCGATGACGCGGTCGCGCGCCAGTATCTTCCCCAGACGTTCAATGGTTTCCATGCGAGTGGACCCCGTTCAGATCGATGCTGTCGTTGGATGAAATGCTTGTTCCCGGTGCGCGGCGGATCCCCGAAGCGGGTATGCCGTGCATCGCGCCCGCCCACTTTGTTGCCACGCACAAAGAATGAAGTTAGCACATTGACGAACCGTGTGTGAAATGCGGTTGCGTGGTGGGCGCGGGTGAATCGGCGTGCATTCGGCGTGCATTCGTGTCGCGCGTCATCGATGCGCTATCCAATGCCTTATCCGATGAGTTAATCAGGATAGCGAACCAAGTCACACTTTCCCTGTCACTCATGAAGTCCTCGCCGGGCAACGCAGAAGGCGGGCGTGTGAAATGGGTGTGGCGGGGATGTAGCGCGGGTGTAAAGCGGGGTGTAACGCTCTAGGTGTTACAACCTGAAACACTTTGTTACCCCTCGCGCAATACGTTTCCACCACAATGCATCTCAACGCTGACGTGCTTATCCCCCGGTAACACAGCAGCGCGACTGTATCGGCAGAAGGCGTCCCCCGGCGCAATTTGCAGTGCAATTCGATGCAGTGCTCCGAATCTGGTCTCCTCGCGCTAACCCCGTAGCGTGTGGTTTTGGCGGGCCCGTGTGTCCCGCCATTTTTTTTTGCCTGCGAAGACCTACATCTTTCCTAGACCTTTCTCCGACATTCCCCCGGAATTGCTTCGCCCTCCGATTCATTGACGGAAGTCGATTCACGCCTGCGTAAATTTGCGCCGCAACATTGACGCCCCAATGCCGGCTGGTTGTCGGGATTGCCGCTCAGGTGACTTCGGCGTCTGATTTCACGGCGGCTCTGAGCCACGGTTTGAGCCAGCCTAGCCCGTCGCGTGTTGCGCCTTGCGGCCGGTATTCGCACCCGATCCATCCCGCGTAGCCCAGCTCGTCGAGCAGACGGAACAGGAACGGATAGCTGACTTCGCCGGTGTCCGGCTCGTGACGCGCGGGAACGCCCGCCACCTGCACATGCCCGATGTGGGCAATGTGCTGGCGAAGCTTCATCGCGAGATCGCCTTCGACGATCTGGCAGTGATACGCGTCGAACTGCACTTTGAGATTGCTCGCGCCCACTGCCTCGCGAATGGCGTGCGCCTGATCCTGACGCGTGAGGAAATAGCGGGGGAAGTCGCGCGGGTTGATCGGTTCGATCAGGATGGTGACCCCGTGTGCGGCAGCCTGTCCGGCCGCGTACGCGAGGTTCTCGAGATAGACCGCCTGACAGCGTTCGGGCGACGCCGAGGCATCGGGGCAGCCAGCCATTACATGCAACTGGCGGCAGCCCAATGCGTCGGCGTAGCCGAGTGCGAGTTCGAGCCCGTCGCGAAATTGCGCTTCGCGTCCCGGCAGGGCGGCCAGTCCGCGCTCGCCGCTGACCCAGTCGCCGGCGGGCGTGTTGAACAGCACCTGCGTGAGTCCCGCATCGTCCAGACGCGCGCGTATCGCTTGCGCAGGGTGGTCGTACGGGAACAGACATTCCACGCCCCGGAAACCATCGCTCGCCGCCTCGCGGAATCGATCCAGAAACGGCACTTCCTGATACAGCAGGGTCAGATTCGCGGCAAATCGCGGCATGGGAATCTCCGTCGCCCAAAGCGGGCCGGGCAGGGTGAGTTGATGCCCGTCACAATATCATTCCCCATCGATCTGAGGCGCCGCCACGCTGCGCAACTGGAAGCGGCCGTCGTTGTTGAAGAGCCAGGTTTCGACGGCTCGCACGCGTCCGCTGCTGTCGACCAGCGCCCGGCTGGGCGCCGGCAACGGGCTGGCCCGTCGCAGGCTCGCCACGGCAATGCGCTCCGCTTCGCGATCGCCGTTGCTGCGGTAAAGCACCACGCTCGTGACGTTCCCGCCACGATCCACCCAGTATTCGAGCGATACCACCGAGCGCAACATCGGTTGCGGATTGCCCGGCGTGATCTCTTTCGCGTTGACTTCCGTCACACGCTGCGCCGCCATGATCTTGTACTGATCCAAGGCCGAGACCGGGGCCTCACCGGGGGGCGGATTGAGGATGAGGGGCTTTTTGGATTCGAAGTCCGGATTGGCGCAGCCGGCAACGGCCAGAACACAGGCCGCGACGCTCAGCCACGCGGTGGCATACGGTGCCCGCAGGCACCGGGAAAGTTGCGCCTTCATACGCTGTCTCCCGCAACATTCGCGACACGATTCTTGTTGTGCACTGTCTTGCGTCCGGCGCGCGGCGGGTAAGGCCGCATGCCGGGGAAAACGCCTTCGGTCTTATTGCGCCCGGGTACCGAACGACCAATTCGGCATCAGGGTATTGGACGGCAGATTCTCGTCCTGCAACTTGCGCGCGGTCTCGATGCCCGCCACCGGCAAGCCCTTCGGGTCGAGCAGGCCGATCTGCACCAGCACGCTCGCCTGATCCCAATAGATATGCTCGTGCTCCAGCTTGCCACCACGGAATCGCACGATGGCGACCAGCGGAATCTCGACGCGGCGTCCGGTCGGCTCTACGCCCGGCAGCATCCAGTCGATGGGCGTCGTGTGCGTAAAGCAGAACAGCAATTCGTCGACGAGTTGCGTCGCGCCGATCGTGCGCGAGATCGGAATCAGCCGGGTGTCGGGCGGGTTGCTGTTCACGAAATGGTTGCGGTAAAAGTGCGCCAGTTGCTGATGGCCCACGCCGCCGGTCATCGTCGGAATGTGATTGACGTACGGCTCAGCCACCATCGTCTTCATCAGGGGATCGATTTCGCGGCTGGCGAATTCATACGCGCAATGCGTTTCCCAAAGCGATGCGAAGTCGAAGTGCGGGCCCAGCACGCGCCGCACGGCGCCGAGGGTGCGCTGATGTGCCAGTTGCGTGGCCGACCGGTTGAAGTGATCGCCGGGACGCGCGAAGGCGTGGTCGGCGTCGGGATAGCTGAAGAGGGTGACGTTGGCATGCTCGCCGAGCCGCTCGGCAAGCATTTCACGCACCTCGGCGGGCGCATGTTTGTCATGCTCGGCGATGTGCAGCACGAGCGGCGGGTGCTCGCCGGCGAGTTCTTCGACGTGCGCCTCGAGCCCCACGCCGTAGTAGCCGACCGCCACGTCGGCGCTCGTGCGCGTGACGGACAGGGCCGCCAGCTTGCCGCCGAGGCAGTAGCCGACCACGCCCACGCCACCGACGCATTCCGGTAGCGCGCGCAGGGCGTCGACGGTTGCGCCGACGTCTTCCATCCCCAGATCGACATCGAAGCTCTGGAACAATGCGAACGCCCGCTGCCAGTCGCCGGACGAATAGCCCAGCTCGATGCCCGGCTCGATACGCCAGAACAGATCGGGCGCCAGTACGACGTAGCCCTCTTCGGCGTATCGGTCGGCAAGCTCGCGGATGTAAGCGTTCACGCCGAAAATCTCCTGACACAGCACGAGTCCGGGGCCTTTGCCCTCTGCATCCCCTTTGGGCAGTGCCAGATAGGCTTGGAAGGTCTTGCCGTCGCGAGACTTGATGCTGATGAAGCGTCCTGCCATGTCACTTTCTCCTGAAACACCGGATCGTGCGACGCACAGTGCGCTCTCTGCCTATCTTAGGTGGCCGATGCCGGGTGCGCAGCGCGGTTAACACGTACACCGAGCCTTACACCAAGCACGTACACCGGGCAGGTGGATGCTCGCGCATAGCGCGCTTGGGCAGTGCGTACGTCGGACGATGCGTGAAGTTGACGAATGAAGCTGGGGTGAAGCTAGGATGAAGCCGTCAGTGTTGCCGCTGCGGTCCGTGAGTAGCGGCATCCGACGATACCATGCATACTCGCAGCGCACGTCACAGGCGTGAATGACGATGTCGCGCCGGACGCTTTTCGTACGCAATGGAGTGACCATGATTACCGTGTATCACAACCCGCGCTGCTCGAAGTCGCGCGAAGCGCTGGCCCTCGTGGAGGGTTCTTCGGCCGTGGGTGGCAGCGATCTGCAAATCATCGAGTATCTGAAGACGCCGCCAACGCTCGCCGAACTCAAACGTCTGCACAAGCTGCTGGGCGTGCCCGTGCGCGAGATGATCCGCAGCAACGAGACGGAGTACGCAGAGCTCGGACTGGCCGATACGGCGCTGACCGACGACGCCTTGCTCGGCGCCGTGGCGAGGCATCCGAAGCTATTGCAGCGCCCGATCGTGGTCAATGGCGAGAAGGCTGTGATTGCGCGCCCGCCAGAGTTGGCGAACAACGTGCTGTAAGCCCGCGGCATCGGGAACATCGGTAGCCGTGCGACGCGTTGCACGTCGCGCGGCTGGCCGTGATGCCCTAATGTTGGATGGCGCGAAATGACGGTAGATCGGGAGAGATGGCGTTGGCTTGCGGCGGTTTAGCCGTGCGCCGTGCTGTCTTTGCCGGGGCCGGTGTCTGGCGATTCGGCGTGCGCGGCATCGGCGTCCGCTTGCGCTGCTGCCGCCGCCGCGGCCGATCCGAACACTGGTGTGTTGGCGTTCGCCGTCAGTCCGGCGCCGCGCCAACCGGGGAGTTCGGTCAACGTCTTCTGCTGCTCGCGCAGCTCCGCGAGCATGTTGCAGAAGAGGGCGCCTTGTTCGAGCGCGTCGTCGAGTGCCACGTGGGTGTGCGGCAGCGGGTCGAGCCAGACTTGCGGCAGACGCGGCTTGATGCACTTGCGGTAGGGCATGCCGGTCATGGCGAAGGCGAGCGTCTTGATATCGAGCGCCGACCACGAGAACGGGCAGCGTCCGACGAAACGCATCATGTACCAGAACATGAACGTGAAATCGAACCCCGCCGGGTAGGCGACGAACACCGGCTTGCCCGGCAACTTCTCCACCCACTTCACATACGCCTTGAGCGCTTTGGCCGGATCTTCCGGATCGACGCGGCAGGCTTCCCACGCCTCGGGCTCGGTCTTCCACCATTTCATCGTCAGCGGATGCCCCTTCGCGTCCGGCAGGCATTCGAGATTGGCGCTGAAGGTGCCGATCAGTTCCTTGTCGGCCGTATACGCCGCCGACGCGAAGCTCAGCATCGAATGCGGGCCGGGGATCGGGCCATCGGCCTCGACGTCGGTACTGACGAAAATCTCCTCGTCGACGGGAATGACGCGCGAGGGGGTGCGGGACATGGCCTGACTCATGCGGCGCCCCGGGCGAGCACGGCGTCGGCCACGTACGGGTTGGTCTGACGCTCCTGACCGAACGTGGAGACGGGGCCGTGCCCCGGAATGAACGTCACGTCGTCGCCCAGCGGCCAGAGCTTGTTGCGGATCGAGGCGATCAGGTCGGCGTGGTTGCCGCGCGGGAAGTCGGTGCGGCCAATGGACCCGGCGAACAGCACGTCGCCCACGCTGGCCAGACGCTCGTCCGCCGAGAAGAACACCACATGACCTGGCGTGTGACCCGGGCAATGGAACACGTCGAGCGTGATGTCGCCGAACTTGACGGTGTCGCCGTCGCCCAGCCAGCGATCGGGGGTGAACGGCTCGGGTTCGGGGAAACCGAAACGCGCGCTTTGCGCCTCGAGCTGGTCGATCCAGAAGGCGTCGTCCGGATGCGGGCCTTCGATCGGCACGTCGTACTTCGCGGCCAGAGCGCCCGCGCCACCGCAATGGTCCAGATGACCATGCGTCAGGAAGATCTTCTCGAGCGTCACGCCCTGACGTTCGATCTCGGCGGCAATCCGGTCGATATCACCCCCGGGGTCGACCACGGCGGCGCGCTTCGTCGTATCGCAAACGAGCAGGGTGCAGTTTTGCTGGAAAGGCGTGACAGGAATCAGGGTGACGTTCATGAGTTATCGGGGACGCGGTTTTCGCCTATTGTAATTCGGGCCGGGGTACCGTCGCCCGGCGTGGCGCGCTTGCGTGTTCGACCGGCCGCGGGATCGGCCTTTTCCGCCGCCGTGTGGATTGGCGAAAGACACCCGGACCGCGTGAGCCGCCAGGTCGGGTAACGCGATGTAAGCAGGTGTTAACGTGTAAGTGAACGCTCGCTGATGGGTTGACTTTGATGGCGTGTTAGACTTGCGGGCTATGCGAACACGCGACATGCTCACACGGTTCGCGGTTGGTTGCGCCCTCGCCCTGACGTTGACAGCCTGCACAACGCCGCTCGAACCCCCCAGCCAAACGGCTGCCGCCCCTCCGGCGACAGGCGATGGCGCCCGTGCGCGCGGCGCTAACGCACCGGTCGGCTCGAGCTTCGATCTACAGTGGCCGGGCCGCACGTATCGCAACGAAGGCCTCAACCCCGGCGACCCCGATGCGCCGGATCGCGACGGTGAAGCGCGTCTGCGCGCCGATGCCGGTACGTTCTTTCAGAGCGGCATGGCGTCGTGGTACGGCAAGAAGTTTCACGGACGGCGTACGGCCACGGGCGAAGCGTTCGACATGAACGAGGCGACGGCCGCGCATCCGACCTTGCCGCTAGGGAGCTTTGCGCTGGTGCGCAACGTCGCCAATAACAAGACGGTTGTCGTCAAAATCAACGATCGCGGCCCCTTTACGCGCAGTCGCATCATCGATCTGTCCTACGGCGCGGCCAAGCAACTCGACTTCATTCGCGCCGGGCACACCAAGGTCGAAATCCGCCGCCTCTCCCGCAGCGAAGTCGCGGCCCTCGGCCTCGACGAGACCAACAACGCACCCTGACGTGTCCTGAGGCGCACCGCTTGCGTCCGATCAAGCCCGATCGCGCCCGATCGTGCCCCAACATGCGGCCATCGCTGTCCGTCACCCGCCAATACTGTTCTGCATTTCCCTCCGAATCGTCTTAAAAAATGGGACGCCGTTTGCACTTTTATTGCGCAAGAACGCGCATTGCGGATGACATTCCCCAGATTGTTGCGTTTTTCGGCGCATCTCATTGGCTGAACGCATCGCATGAACGTGCGTGCTTCCGATCATGGGCGGCCGAATCGACTATTTTTTTCCCGATCGCCGCATCAATCTGCCAGCGTTTAGGCGAAATCCGATGTTCCATGGGCCTCCGGGAAAGTTGCGTTGGCAACCGTTGTTCGCTGCCGGGGATGTGGGTAGACTGTGCCCCACGCGCAGGTGCACGCTTTGAGTGCATCCGAATGAGGCCCGCACAGACTCGGGCACGGCGCACCTATCAAAAAAGTATTCCTGGAGGAGTTTTGATGTCGACAATGGGCAAACATGCCAAGCGCACCCTGCTGTGTGCTGTGGCTGCAACGCTGTTGGGGACGACCGGCGCGGCATTCGCGCAATCGACGAAGTCGGTGGCCGTGCTCGCGATCGTAGAGCACCCGGCGCTCGACGCCATTCGTGATGGCGCTCGCGATGAACTCAAGGCGGAAGGCTACGAGGTCGGCAAGAACCTCAAGTGGGAATATCAGAGCGCGCAGGGCAACGTCGGTACGGCCGCACAGATTGCCCGCAAGTTCGTGGGTGACAAGCCGGACGCGATCATCGGTATTGCTACGCCGACGGCACAGGCCGTTGCCGCCGCGACCAAGTCCGTGCCGCTGGTGTACTCGGGCGTGACCGATCCGGTCGCCGCACAACTGGTGAAGAGCTGGGAGCCGTCGGGCACCAACGTGACCGGCGTGTCGGACAAGCTGCCGCTGGACAAGCAGGTCGCCCTGATCAAGCGCGTCGTGCCGAACGCCAAGCGCGTGGGCATGGTGTACAACCCGGGTGAAGCCAACTCGGTCGTGGTCGTCAACGAGCTGAAGAAGCTCCTGCCCGCCGCGGGTATGACGCTGGTCGAAGCGGCTGCACCGCGCACCGTCGACATCAGTTCGGCGGCCGGCAGCCTGGCCGGCAAGGTCGACGTGATCTACACGAACACGGACAACAACGTCGTGTCGGCCTACGAGTCGCTGGTGAAGGTGGCCAACGATCGCAAGATCCCGCTGGTGGCCTCGGATACCGACAGCGTGAAGCGCGGCGCCATTGCGGCACTGGGCATCAACTACTACGACCTGGGCCGTCAGACCGGCAAGGTGGTCGGCCGCATCCTGAAGGGCGAGAAGCCGGGTGCGATCGCGTCGCAGACCAGCTCGAATCTGGAACTGTTCGTGAACACGGCAGCGGCGGCCAAGCAAGGCGTGACGCTGTCGGACGATCTGGTGAAGGAAGCCAAGACGGTCATCAAGCAATAAAGCGCGCGTGACACCGGTGCGGCGGGCGAGTGCTCGCTGCACCGGCGAGCGACAGGGCGGCGCCCGGACATGATCTGTCCCCGCCGCTCTTTTCCTATCGAATGGGTGGGACGGCTCCCCCCGAAAGCGGTCGCACAACGACCGGCTATGACCCGAACTGGCCTACGTCGGCCGTGCGAGCGCTGATGCCGATACCCGGCATGGGCCGTCTTGCGCAGTGGAATTACGAAAATGTCCCTTTTTTCTATGATGGGCGCACTGGAGATCGGTCTGATCTTCAGCCTCGTGGCGCTCGGGGTGCTGATTTCCTTTCGCATCCTCAATTTTCCCGATCTGACCGTTGACGGCAGCTTCGCGCTTGGCGGCGCGGTGGCGGCAACGCTGATCGCCGGCGGCACCAATCCGTTCGCGGCAACGCTCGCGGCGATGGCGGCCGGGGCGTTGGCGGGCTTCATTACGGGCTGGCTCAATGTGCGTCTGAAGATCATGGATCTGCTCGCCAGTATCCTGATGATGATCGCGCTCTACTCGGTGAACCTGCGGGTGATGGGGGCGCCGAACGTGCCGCTGATTACGTCGCCGACGGTCTTCACGATGATCCTGCCGGAGAATGCGCCGAGCTGGTTGCCGGACTTCGTGCTGCGTCCGCTCCTTCTGCTGGCCGTGGTGGTCGTGGTGAAGCTTGGTCTGGATTACTTCTTCTCGTCGCAGCAGGGTCTCGCGATGCGCTCGACGGGCGCGAATTCCCGTATGGCGCGCGCGCAGGGCGTGAACACCGGCCACGAGATTCTGGCGGGCATGGCGCTCTCGAATGCGCTGGTGGCGCTTGCCGGCGCGTTGTTTGCGCAGTCGCAGGGCGGCGCCGATATTTCGATGGGGATCGGTACCATCGTGATCGGTCTGGCGGCGGTGATCATCGGCGAGACGATTCTGCCGGCGCGGCGCCTCATTCTCACCACGCTGGCGGTGGTCGTGGGTGCGGTGCTGTACCGCTTCTTCATCGCGCTGGCGCTCAATAGCGATTTCATCGGTCTGAAGGCGCAGGACCTCAACCTGGTGACGGCTTTGCTCGTGGCGGTGGCGTTGGTGCTGCCGGCAACGCGTCGTAAGCTTTTCGCCCGCAAGAACGGAGGTGCCTGAACATGTTGAGCGCAAAAGACCTCAAGATCACTTTCAACCCGGGCACGCCCATCGAGAACCGCGCACTGCGTGGCATGTCGCTGGAGATCCCGACGGGCCAGTTCGTCACGGTGATCGGCTCGAACGGTGCGGGCAAGTCGACCTTTCTGAACGCGATCAGCGGCGACCTGTCGGTGGATTCGGGCACGATTTCCATCGACGGCAACGACGTCACGAAGAAGACGGCGTGGCAGCGTGCGAGTCAGGTGGCGCGCGTGTTTCAGGATCCGATGGCGGGCACGTGCGAAGCGTTGACCATCGAGGAAAACATGGCACTGGCGGTCAAGCGTGGCGAGCACCGGAGTTTCCGCTTTGCGTTGAACCGTTCGTTGCGTGAGCGGTTCCGCGAGAAGCTGAGCCTGCTCAACCTCGGGCTGGAGAATCGGCTGTCGGATCGTATCGGGCTGCTCTCGGGCGGCCAGCGTCAGGCGGTGAGTCTGCTGATGGCGTCGTTGCAGCCGTCGCGGATTCTGCTGCTCGACGAGCATACGGCGGCGCTGGACCCGAAGACGGCCTCGTTCGTGCTGGAGCTCACGGCGCGCATCGTGCAGGAGAGCAAGCTGACGGCGATGATGGTCACGCACAGCATGCGTCAGGCACTCGACTACGGCGACCGCACGGTGATGCTGCACCAGGGCAGGGTCGTGCTCGACGTCTCGGGTGAAGCGCGCAAGGGGCTGGATGTGCCCGATCTGTTGCAGATGTTCGAGCGCACACGCGGCGAACAACTCGATGACGACGCGCTGCTGTTGAGCTGATCGTCGGATCGGAAAGGAAAAGCCCGCTTCGGCGGGCTTTTTTGTTGGCTGACGCTATGGAACGCGTTTCCGGGCGGCGCGATAGGTCGCCAGATTCTCTCGTTTGCCGACGGCCACCACCAACACGACAACGGCCTTCTCGTCGACCCGATAAACGAGCCGATAAACGAGCCGATATCCCGCAGCCGCCAGTTTGATCTTGTAGCAGTCTGGCATCCCCGTCAGGCAGCTGCCGGGAACCTGCGGCTGTTGCAGACGCTGCTGCAATTTTGCTTTGAACTGAAGTCGGATCGTGGCATCGAGTGCCCGCCACTCCTTGAGCGCAGACGGCAGGAATTGCAGGTCATAGGTCGTCAAGCTTCGTACTCACCGGCGTTTCGCCAGCGCGTGAACGGATGATGTCGGCGAGTGCGGCGTCGTCCAGGCGTTCGCATATCGCTTCCCAATCCGCCGCAGGGATCAGATAGGCGACCGGCGTGTTCCGGTTCAAGATGGCGACGGGGCCGTCGGCCCGATGGATGGCGGCGCTGGGGTTGGCTTTCAATTCGCTGATTCCGATCGATGCGCTGGCAAGGATGTTTTTCATGTCACATCTCATCAGGCCCGGGGGGAGGCGGCCGAAGCGCAGACGCGCATCGGCCGAGACCTTGAGATCGAGCCAATCATAGGTGGATTGCTGGTCAAGAAGTTTGGGGAATGGCTAAGAATTGCCCCGGAAACTTCCGATTTCCAACGCCGTTTTAATTCTGCCTGACGCCGCTTTCCGCGCCCGGCTCCTCCTCCCGTCTAACCGTTCTTCAGTGCCAGCGCGCGTTCATAAAGGGCGTTCTTGGGGGCGCCGGTAATCGCCGCTGCCAGCTTGGCGGCGCTCTTGGTCGGTAGCTCGGCGACGAGCAGTGCGAGCACGCGTTGCGCTTCGGCGTCCACGCCATCGTCGCTGTCGCTGGCCGTCGCGCCGGAGACAGCCAGCACGAATTCGCCGCGCTGGCGGTTCGCGTCCGCCTTCAGCCACGCCACGCCTTCGCTCAGCGCACACGCGTGAATGTCCTCGAAGCGCTTCGTCAATTCGCGCCCGATCAACAGCCGTCGCTCGCCGCCCAGGCCCTCGGCGAGTGCCGCGACCGTCTCCACGATCCGATGCGGCGCTTCGTAGAAGACCTGTGCCGAGGTCGAACTCGCGAGCGCTGCAATCGCCTGGGCGCGCTGCTGCGCCTTCGACGGCAGGAAGCCCACAAACGTGAACGTCTCTACCCAGGCCCCGGCTGCCGAGAGCAGCGTGATCACCGCGCTCGCACCGGGCACCGGCACCACGGCGAGCCCGGCGGCCCGCACTGCGTCGACCAGCCGCGCACCCGGGTCCGAGATGCCGGGCGTGCCGGCGTCCGAAATGTAGGCAATGCGCTCGCCGCCGCGCAGCCGCTCGACGAGCCGTGTCGCCGCTTCGTTCTCGTTGTGCTGATGGGCCGCAATCAGCGGCTTGTCGATGCCATACCGCTGAAGCAACTGCGCGCTGTTGCGGGTATCTTCACAGGCAATCGCGTCGACCATGCCAAGGACGTGAAGCGCTCGCACGGTGATGTCGGCGGTATTGCCCAAGGGCGTGGCCACAACGTAGAGCGTGCCGGCGGGGTAATGCTGGCCCTCGGCCAGCGACATCAGACGCTCATCCATGGCAAGGGACTCCCGTCAACGAAAACCCGGCCTTGCGGGGCATGCGGGCGTGGGCAACACCGGCATCGCCGGTCACGGTAAACATTGGAACAACCATGTCGAATCAGCTTGGAGAATCGTTCGAGGGCCGCGCGCAGACGCTGCTGGAGCGACGCGGCTGGCGGCTTGTCGCGCGCAATTATCGGTGTCGCGGCGGCGAAATCGACCTCATTATGCGGGATCGCGCCGGCGTGCTGGTATTCGTCGAGGTGCGCGCACGCGCGCGCAACGACTTTGGCGGTGCCGCCGAGAGCGTCACGCCTGCCAAGCGACGCCGTCTTGCGCTGGCCGCGCGTCACTATCTGTTGAGGCGTCCGGCGGGGCGGTGCCGTTTCGATGTCGTGGCGTTCGACGGCCGTCCGCCGGTGGCGCGATGGTGGCCCGATGCCTTTCGCACCGACGATCTCTGACGAAACCCGTGCCCCCGGCCCTGTTACACTTGCGAAAGTGCCGTTTTCAAGACTGACGGCCTGAGAACGCCGGCTGGCGCGGGTGAGTGCCCTTGGGGCTCTCAAGCGAGGCCGGCCGCTTTTGCGACACCCTGGCAAACGACCATGTCGATCGAACGAATTCAGCAACACTTCACGGATAGCGTCGAGACCAAACTGGCGGCGCGCGATGCGCTGCCGGAATACATCGCCGCCGCAGCGGACGTCATGTTCGAAGCGCTGTCCAACGGCAACAAGATTCTCGCCTGCGGCAACGGCGGTTCGGCTGCCGACTGTCAGCACTTCGCGGCCGAACTCGTCGGCCGCTTCGAGCGCGAACGCCCCGAACTGCCGGCCATCGCGCTGACCACGGACTCGTCGATCCTGACGGCCGTCGGCAACGACTACAACTTCGACGCCATCTTCTCGAAGCAGGTGCGCGCGCTCGGCCAGGAGGGCGACGTCCTGCTGGCCATCACCACGTCGGGCAACTCCGGCAACGTGCTCGCCGCCATCGAAGCCGCGCATGAGCGCGGCATGCACGTGATCGCGCTCACCGGCAAAGGCGGCGGCAAGATCAACGCCGCACTGGGTGAGCTGGACGTGCACATCTGCGTGCCGGCCGATCGCACCGCGCGAATTCAGGAAGTTCACCTGCTGACGATTCACTGCCTGTGCGACCTCGTCGACGCCATGCTGTTCGGCGAAGCGTGAACCTATTGTCATCGTAAGGCGTCAAGATCATGGCGGGCACCGGGTCGCGGGGGCGGGCGGTGCCGGCGCAGGGTGGCGGGGGCCGCCTCGTTCGTCCATCCAATAAGGAGAAAGCCCGATGAGTTTCCAACGCGTGGTTAAGCCGCTTGCTGCGGCAGCGTTGATTGTTGCAACCCTGGGCGGTTGCGCCCCCATCATCCTCGGCGGCGCGGCGACCGGCGCACTCGTCGCCACCGACCGTCGTTCCGTCGGCGCGCAGACGGAAGACCGCGAAATTCAGGTCAAGGCCGAAGCCAATATCGCCAATACCCTGACCGACGACGCCGTGCACGTGAACGTGACCGTCTTCAACCGTCGCGTATTGCTCACCGGCGAAGTCCCGGACGAGAACACCCGGCAGCGCGCGCTGGACATCGTCAGGCAGATCAGCAACGTGCGCGGCATCGTCGACGAACTCGCCATCGCACCGAAGAGCTCTTTCGGCTCGCGCTCGAACGACACCTGGATCACCAGCAAGGTCAAGGCCAACCTCATCAACACGAAGGAAATCTCGGCCAACGTCTTCAAGGTGGTCACCGAGCGCGGTGACGTCTACCTGATGGGCCTCGTCTCCGAAGAGGAAGGCCGTATCGCCGCCAACGTGACGAGCCGGATCGATGGCGTGCAGAAGGTCATCAAGCTCTACGAATACGTGAAGCCGGAGGAAGCGCAACGCTTGTCGTCCGAAGCCGCGAAGAACCCGGCACCGGCGCCGGCGGACGATGCGAATGCCGCGACGGTCACGACCACGCCGATCGGCAACGATACGGTCACGGCCCGGCCGCTGTCCACACCGGCACCGATCAGCGACGGCCCCGTCAAGCCCGGCCCGTCGACGAAAACCGGTAACTGACGCCCACGCTCCGATCGCCTCGGACACCCTCCGTGCGCATGCGTGCCGTCGTCTGCCAGGCATTGAACCGCCGCCGTCCTCCGACGATGATTCGGACGATCGCGGCGGCGTTCGTTCTGACGACCTTGGCATCCCTCGTTGCCACGAGTGCGGCCTCTGCCGCACCCACCTCACCGGCATCGCCCCCTGACTGGCAGGCCCGCGACTGGGCGATGGCGTGCATGAGTTGCCACAACGTGTCGGCACCGATGAGCCCGGGCAAGCCGACGCTGCCGACGCTGGAAGGCCGCCCGGTGGCGGGACTCATGACGGTGTTGCAAGCCATGCGCGATGGGCAGCGTCCTGCCACGCTCATGCCACAGCTTCTCAAGGGTTATCGCGACGACGAGTTGCAGCGTATCGCCGCGTACTTTGCGGCGCAGCCGGCGGCCAAGGCGGCGTCTGCCGCCTCGCGTCACTCTCAATAAGGCGGACACGATGCGTCGCCGCGACTTTCTTCTCGGTTTGGGCTCGATGGGCTCGACGGCGGCAATGGCTGGCGCCCCCTCTGCGCTGGCGGCGCCACGTTGGCCGACGCCGGTCAAGGGGCGTGCGCGCGTTGTCATCATCGGCGGCGGATTCGGCGGCGCGACGGCCGCGAAGGCGCTGCGGGTGCTCTCGGGCAATACGATCGACGTCACCCTCGTCGAACCGAATGCGGCGTTCGTCTCCGCCCCGTTGTCGAATCTGGTGGTCGGCGGCAATCTGCGTGTGAGCGACCTGACGGTGCCTTACGACAGCCTCGTGGCACGCCACGGCGTAGTCTGGCGCCGCACGCGAGCCAATGCCATCGACGCCGCCAAAAAGCAGGTGCAACTGGCCGACGGCGCTCGCCTCTCCTACGACAAACTGATCGTCGCCCCCGGTGTGTCGCTGCGTCGGGAGGCCATTGCCGGACTCGCCGATCCGGCGGTCCGCGACGCCTTGCCGGTCGCGTGGACCGACGCGCGCGAGAGCGCTGCGCTGCATGCCCGTTTGCAGGCGATGCCCGAGGGAGGCGTGTTCGCCATCACGATTCCCGAAGCGCCATTCCGCTGCCCGCCCGCGCCGTATGAGCGCGCGTGTCAGGCGGCTGCGTGGCTCAAGCAGCACAAGCCCCGCGCGAAAGTCCTTGTCTTCGACGCCAACGATCAGGTGCTTGCCGAAGCGGAGCAGTTTCAGGAAGTCTGGCGTACGCAATTTGCCGGCATCGTCGAGTATCACCCGCAGTTCAACTGCACCGAAGTGGCCATCGACGGCACCAAGCAGATCGCGCGCTTCGAGCTCGGCGAAGAAATCCGCGCCGACGTGCTCAACGTCATCCCGCCGATGCGCGCGGGGGATATCGCCGTGCAGAGCGGATTGGCGACGGCCAACGCACGCTGGTGCGACGTCGATTTCCTGACGTTCGCCTCAAAGGCGCAACCCGACATTCATCTTCTGGGCGACGCCATCCAGATCGCCCCGCAAATGCCGAAGTCCGGCCACATGGCCAATCAGCACGGTAAGGTCTGTGCCGCCGCCATCGTGGCGATGCTGTCCGGCCGCCCGGTCAACCCCGAACCGCTCTACAGCAACACCTGCTACACGTTCGTGTCGGCCACCGAAGCGATGCATGTGGCGAGCGTTCACCGCTACGACGCCGCGCAGCACACCATGCTTCCGGTGCCAGGCACCGGCGGCGCGTCGCCGCGCGCCACGCGAGACGAATTCTCGCTGGGACTCGCATGGGCACAAGGTATCTGGGCCGACATGCTGGCCTGATGCGGATTCCGGCGGCACTGGCCGGCGTCGAACGATGTTTGGAGGAGAATCTCTAAGCGACGCAACGTGCGTGCTGCCAACGTGCACGATCCGGTTGTTGTTGGGGTGCCGCATCTCTCCGAAATCCCCCGTTGACGGGGCCTCACGCCTCTCGGTTACACTGGCCGGACGAAAAAATAAGCGTTGGGGGGCATAGGGATGGCGCATCGCCAGGGAGAGTCCCGTCTTGCGTCACGCGTCACGCGTGGGGGCTCGGTCAAGTCTGTTCGCAACCGCAAAGTCGTTCAGGTCACTCGGGTCGTCGCGGTATCGCTTTCCGTCTTCAGTCTGCTGAACGCACAACAAGTCTGGGCCGATGCCAGCCCTGTGCGCGGCGATCCGCTGCAAAGTCTCCCGAAGATCGACGTGCCCAAGGCACCGGCCGCTACCCTCCATATCCAGCCGCCGACGCAGGAAGATGCGCTCAAGTCGCTGCTCGCCCGCAAGATCACACCCCGGCGATTCGGCATCGAAGGCGTCAAGTCGCTGCCGTTCGACTCGGTGGCGGCACTCTTTGCGCCAATGGCGGGCAAGGAAGTGACGATCGGCGACCTCGTCGAGAAGGCCAATCAGGTCACGAAGATGTATCAGGACGCGGGCTATCTGCTGTCCTTCGCTTTCGTCCCTGCACAGGATTTCAACGACGGCTTCGTGCGCGTGACCATTGTTGAAGGCTATATCTCGAGCACGAAGATCACCGGCAAGCCGGGGCCGTCGGAGCAGCGGCTGCGCGACATCGCCGCGCATATCGAAGCGGAACGTCCGCTCAAGCGCGCGACGTTCGAGCGCTATCTGAATCTGCTCACGCTCGTGCCCGGCATGAAGATCAAGGCCGACGTGCAGCCGCCCACGCAGACCGACGGCGCGACGGAACTCTCGCTGGACGTGTCGCGGCAGCCCGTTGCGCTGGGCACCTCGCTCTCGTATAACAACCCCGGCATTCGCGGCGTGTTCACGGTGACGAGCAACGCGCTCACGCCGCTCGGCGAACAGATCCAGCTCACGGCCATCGCGCCGAAGGGGCATAACGACGAAGAGTTCTACGCGGCGTCGTACATCCAGCCGCTGGGCACGAACGGCTTGCAGGCACGTCTCGACGCATCGCACTACCGCGGCCAGCCGGACGATCAGGCGCTCGCGGGCCTCACACGCCACCTGGATACGAAACGCATCGCCGCGAGCGTGTCGTACCCGATCCTGCTGAACAATCAACGCAGCCTGACGGTCAGCGGCGGCATGTACGGCGTGAATTCGCGCGATCGCTACGAAGTGCCGAATTCGCCGAACTACATCAATTCGCAGACGAACGTCCGCGCGGGGCAGGTGCAGCTCGCATACAACGAAGTTACCGACAAGCAGACACGCAGCGCCACGCTGGGCGTGTTCAAGGGCATCAACGGGCTGGGCGCTAGCCAGTCCTACACGACGCAGCCGGCAGGCGTGGCGCAGGTGCTCGGGCCCTACGATCTGGCTTTCTGGCGCTTCACGTTCGACGGCAAGCAAGGTGTCGTGCTGCCATGGGAGTTCGGTGTCGTCGTCTCGGCCGGCGCGCAGTACAGCAGCAACACGCTGCCGACGTCCGAGCAGGCAACGTTTGGCGGCCAGCGCTACGGCCTTGGCTACCCGGCGGGCGAAATCGCCGGGGACAAGGGCTGGGGAGCATCGATCGAGCTGAACCGCATGTTCCGCACCGATTTCCGTTATCTCAAGACGATTCAGCCCTATCTGCTGCTCGATACGGCGCGCGTTTATTTGAACTACGGACAGGTTTTCCACAACCAACTCGCGTCTGTCGGCCTGGGCGTGCGGATCTCCGACACCAAGTACTACTCGCTCGATCTGTCGGTAGCCAAACCGATGGCCGATGCCCCGACCAATTCGCCCAACCGGCCGCTGCGGTTCAACGCGAACTGGTCGTATCAATTCGAGTGAGACGCGAGGCGAGGCGAGACGATTTCCGCGCGTCATCACTCGCTTCAACGGACGGAATGCGCTGAATACGTTGCTCCGGCGCGCCGTCCGTCGTCACTTTTCTTATCGGGTTTTTCCCTGATGCCTCAATCCGCCGTGTCGTCATGCATATCGGTGCCCTTGCCGGTGAGCGCTGCGTTGCGCGTCGCGCAAGCGTATAAGGCGGCGTGCGCTATATCCGGCGGTATACACGGAAACGGGTCTAACGAACGCGAATCGCGCGGCGTTCGGCGCAATGCATCGGGGTCCGACATGTTGCAGTGCAGCTTGCTTATGTCGCCCGTTATTTTGATTATCCGTATATGCGTATGTGGGCATATACGACATTTCCTGTGCCTTCACACGAACTCAAAGACTGAACGTCATGGAAGAACTCGATCGCGTATTCGAAAAGGTGTCGCACTACTTCAGCCTGCTCTCCGAGCCGACACGGCTGCGGATTCTGCATGCGCTGTGCGGTGGCGAGCGCTCCGTGAACGAAGTGGTGACGCAGGTGGGTTCGTCGCAGACGAACGTATCGCGGCATCTCGGGGCGATGTATCAGGCAGGCGTGCTGTCGCGTCGTCGCGACGGGAATCAGGTGTATTACACGATTGCAGATTCCGGGGTGGTCGAGATCTGTCGCGCCGTGTGCGTGCAGGTTGCTGGCCGAATCGAGGAGGAGGCCCTGCCGGAGCGTGCCGTCGATGGCTTCATGCCGCGCGGGAACTGACGCACACCGCCGGCCGATGTGACGCCGTAGCACCGCAGCATCGCACGACCCGTAAGACCTGTAAGACCCGCAAGACCCATAAGACAGCGCGGCGACGAGACCGCGTCCATAAGCTCGAACAAAAGCGGTAAGCCGCCAGTGTCCTCGCGATGCTGGCAGCCGCCACAAAACGCGAGGAGACAGGGTGAGCAAGACCAGCGATAGCGCATCGCGAGCAGGCCGTTTGCGTCGCGCTCCAGAGAATTTTGTCGACGCCAACCTCGCGGCCGACATCGTCCGCGACGGGCTGAACCCCACACGCCGCAGCTTCCTGCAACGCAGCTTTCTGGCCGCTGGAGCCGCACTGGCCGGGGGCGCCGCCTTCGCGGCCGACGCGCCCGCCGGTGCTGCCGGCGACCCGATGATTCTCGAGCCGCGCCCGTGGGCCACGTCGTTGGGCCAGCCGGTCGCGGCACGTCCGTACGGCATGCCGTCGAAGTACGAAGCGAACCTGCAACGTCGCCAGTCGCCGGGACTCACGCAGACGGCGCAAGCCTCGGTGGCCTTCACCCCATTGCAGGGCCTGTTCGGCATCATCACGCCGAGCGGTCTGCACTTCGAGCGTCACCATCAGGGCTGGCAGGAGATCGATCCGACGCAACACCGTCTGATGGTGCACGGCCTCGTGCGCGAGTCGAAGGTGTACACGATGGACGACATCATGCGTCTGCCCTCGGTGTCGCGCATGCACTTCATCGAATGCGGCGCGAATACCGGCATGGAATGGGGCAACGCGGCGGTGCCCACCGTCCAGTACACGCACGGCATGCTGTCGTGCTGCGAATTCACGGGTGTGCCGCTGTCGGTACTGCTCGACGACGTGGGCGCCGACACCCGACGCGGCCAGTTCGTGCTCGCCGAAGGGGGCGACGGCTCGGGCATGACCCGCACGATCTCGATGGAGGCGGCGCTCTCCGACGTGCTCGTGGCCTGGGGCATGAATGGCGAAATGCTGCGCCCCGAGAACGGTTATCCGCTGCGGCTGGTGGTGCCCGGCGTGCAGGGGGTGTCGTGGGTGAAATGGCTGCGTCGCATCAAAGTGGGCGATGCGCCGTGGAATGCCAAGGATGAAACGAGCCACTACGTCGACCTGCTGCCGGACGGTCAGCATCGTCAGTACACCTCGATTCAGGAGTGCAAGTCGGTCATCACGTCGCCCTCGGGTGGGCAGGCGCTGCTCGATCGCGGCTACTTCAACGTGACGGGCCTCGCGTGGTCGGGCCGTGGCCGCATCAAGCGGGTCGACGTTTCCACCGATGGCGGCAAGTCGTGGCGTGCGGCGCGGCTCGAGTCGCCGGTGCTGCCGAAGTGCCTCACGCGCTTCAACTTCGACTGGCAATGGGACGGCTCACCCGCGTTGCTGCAAAGCCGTGCGGTGGACGAGACCGGTTTCGTGCAACCCCGCTACCGGCAACTACGCGACGTGCGCGGCACCAAGTCGATCTATCACAACAACGCCATTCAGACGTGGCAAGTGGCAGCGAACGGGGAGGTGACCAATGTTCACGTCGACTGAACGAAAGTCACCTCGCAACCTGCGTCAGCGTGTCCAGACGGTGGTCATTGCAGGACTTTGGGCGGGGGCGCTGGTGCTTGCCGGGCTGACCGTCGTGGCGTGGCTCTCGGCGCCAGCGAAGGCGGCGCCGGCGAACGCGTCCGCTGCTGCCCCGGCGTCGGCACCCGTCAAGCTCAAGACGCCCTCGGGCATCGGACGCGACGCCACCCCGGCCGAACTGAGTGCGTGGGACATCGACGTGCGTCCCGACTTCAAGGGCTTGCCCAAGGGGCAAGGTTCGGTCGCCGACGGCCAGAAGCTGTTCGATGCGCGCTGCGCGTCGTGTCACGGCACGTTCGGCGAGAGCAACGAGGTGTTCAACCCGCTGGTGGGCGGCACCACGGCTGACGACATCAAGACGGGGCACGTGGCGTCGCTGCGCGCGAACAATCAGCCGGTGCGCACCACGCTCATGAAGGTCGACACGATCTCGACGATCTGGGACTACATCCGTCGCGCCATGCCGTGGAACGCACCGCGCTCGCTCACGCCGGACGAGGTGTATGCGGTCACGGCCTACATTCTCAATCTCGGCGAGATCGTGCCGGCGGACTTCGTGCTCTCGGACAAGAACATCGGCGACGTGCAGAAACGCATGCCCAACCGCAACGGGATGACGCGTGCGCACGGCATGTGGCGCGTGGGAGACAAACCGGATACTCATAACAAGGCGTGTATGCAGGATTGTCCTGAGGCTGGTATCGTGACGTCCGCACTCCCTGCGTACGCCCGCGACGCACATGGAGATCTGGCCGCGCAAAACCGGATCATCGGTCCGGTGCGCGGTGTCGATACGAAGCTGCCGCCGCTGTCGGGCACTGCCGCGCAAAATGCGTCGGTGCGCAGGACCGCGGCCCTCGTCACGCTCGGCATGACGAGTCCGGACGCGCCGGCCCAAACCGCCGCTGCGACGTCACCGGCAGCAACGCTTGCGGACAAGAACGGTTGTCTGGCCTGTCACGGCGTGACCGACAAGAAGATCGGGCCCGCCTTCTCGGAGGTCGCCACCAAGTACCATGGGCAGTCGGAAGCGGCTGAGAAACTGGTGGCGAAGATACGTGCCGGAGGTGCCGGTAACTGGGGCAGCATGCCAATGCCGCCGCAGGCACAGGTGGCCGAAACCGACGTCCGCACGATGGTCGACTGGATTCTCCGTGGTGCACACTGAGCGGGCAGGGTGTCCGACGGATGCGCCAGGGTTCTCAGGCCACCGCAGGACCCCGTCCCCTACACAAATCGAAGGAGTAACGATGAAGAAGATGCTGATCGCTGCGGCCATGCTGGCGGGCACCTCGCTGGCGCACGCCGGTGTCGACATTGCAGCGGCGACCAAGCTCGCGGGTGCCAACGCCTGTATGGGTTGCCACGCCGTCGACAAGAAGCTCGTGGGCCCGTCTTATCAGGAAGTCGCCGCCAAGTACAAGGGCGACAAGGATGCCGTGGCCAAGCTGGTGAAGAAAGTGAAGGGTGGCGGCTCGGGCGTCTGGGGTCCGATCCCGATGCCGGCGCACCCGAACCTGTCGGATGCCGACGCCAAGATCCTCGTGGATTGGGTTCTGGCTGGCGCCCCGGCGAAGTAAGACCGGGGCAGGGGGCTCGCCGGCAGGCCGTCGTGCAGTATCGGGCGGCAGGTCAGGCGAGCGAACGGCGGCCGGTGCGCTTGGCACGTTCAGTACATGGCGCATCGGCGGCCTTCAGAGAGGAAACATACAGAGATGAACCAACAGCGACGCGACATGCTGCGGTTTTCCGCGGTAATGGGACTGGCGGTGGCCGCCGGGCTAATCAAGCCCGAGGAGGCACGCGCGGCACAGGTGGAATGGAACAAGGCGGCGTTTGCGACCAAGAGCGTGGCCGACACGGTCAAGGCGCTGGGTGGCACGAGCGCCAGCCCCAGCGATCTGGTCGTGCTGACCGCTCCCGACATTGCCGAGAACGGTGCGGTCGTGCCGGTGGCGGTGACGAGCAAGGCACCGAATACGCAATCGATCGCGATCCTGATCGAGAAGAATCCGAACACGCTTGCTGCGTCGTTCGACATTCCGGACGGCACCGAGCCGTCGGTGACTACGCGCGTGAAGATGGGGCAGACCTCGAAGGTCTACGCACTCGTCAAGGCGGATAACAAGTACCTCGTGGCCGAGAAGGAAATCAAGGTCACGCTGGGCGGTTGCGGCGGTTAAGCAGCGCATCGTAGAACGCTAGAGGAGCTACAACATGGGTAATCCGATGCGCATTCGCGCAACCGAGGCCGGCGGCGTTGTCGAGGTCAAGGCGCTGATGAGCCACATCATGGAAACCGGTCAGCGCAAAGACGCTTCCGGTAACATCGTGCCTGCACACTTCATCCAGACGGTCACGGTCACTTGCAACGGCAAGACGGTGCTGACGGCCGAATGGGGTCCGGCGGTCTCGAAAGATCCGTTCATGTCGTTCAAGTTCAAGGGCGGCAAGAAGGGTGACAAGGTCACGGTGACGTGGACCGATAACAAGGGCGACTCGCGCACCGACGAGGCGACCATCGCCTGATACGGGGCGCATGCCGGGAAGTGCGCGGTGGCGCTTGCGGGGAGTCCCCCGCGATGCGCCGAACAACCCCACACAGAGGAGAGTCAGATGCTTGAGGCGCAACATAGCGCACGGGTGAGTACCCCACGTCACGCAGCATGGCTGCGTCGCACAGTGCTCGGCGGCATGCTCGCCATCGCGGGTGCCAGCGCCCCCGTAGCCGCCGTATTTGCTGCCGACAGCTCGACGGCCGACGCCATCGCGCAATACCGCGAGATGCTCGCGGACGGCAATCCGGCGGAACTGATCGAAATGCGCGGCGAAGAACTCTGGAAGACGCCGCGCGGCCCGAACAACGTGTCGCTCGCCCAGTGCGATCTTGGCCTCGGCGCCGGCGTTGTGAAAGACGCCTACGCACAACTGCCGCGTTACTTCCCCGATACGAAACGTGTGCTCGACGCCGAGTCGCGCATCGTCGAATGCATGGTGAATCTGCAAGGCTTCAAGCGTGCAGACGTCATCAAGCAACCGTTCTCGAAGGAAGGTCAGGACCCGACCGATCTCGAAGCGCTCACCGCCTATGTGGCCGGTCAGGCGCGCGGCGCGATCATTCACGTGCCGCAGTCGCGCAAGGAAGAGAAGGAAGCCTACGCCCGTGGCCAGAAGATCTTCTATTACCGTGCCGGGCCGTACGATTTCTCGTGCGCATCGTGCCACGGCGCAGATGACAAGCGCATTCGTCTTCAGGATCTGCCGAACCTGACCAAACCCGCCGCCGCACGTCAGGCGTTTGCCACGTGGCCGGGCTATCGTGTCTCGCAGGGCGCGCTGCGCACGCTGCAATGGCGGATGTACGACTGCTTCCGTCAACAGCGTCTGCCCGAGCTGAATTACGGCTCGCAGGCGTCCGTCGATCTGATTACCTTCCTCGGTGTGATGGCCAACGGCGGCAAGATGGACGCCCCCGGCCTGAAGCGCTGACCGATCACGAGGCACACCCATGAAATCATTCGCATTGCGCGCGACGAGCGTCGCGCTGGCAGCGGCCGGGGCACTCGTCGTCGGCATGGCGTTCGCACAGGGCGACGGCGCGAAGCTCGTCACCGGCACGACCGATGCCGCCGTGGTGCAGGAACTGCGCGACTCGTTCCGCCCTTCGGGCATCGCCCAGCTCGATCGCATCGATCAGAGTGAATTGCAGAAGCTGTGCACGCAGTATGCGGTCAAGCCGATGCCGGCGAAGATTGCCGAGCGTCTGCAAAAGGCCGAGTTGGCGAACGTCAAGGCACCGGCCGACGGCAAGTATCTTGGCGACTGGAAGGAAGGCGAGAAGGTCGCGCAGAACGGCCGTGGCATGCAGTTCACCGACAAGGCGGACACCGTCAACGGCGGTAACTGCTATGCGTGCCACCAGTTGACCAAGAGCGAGATCTCGTTCGGCAACATCGGTCCGTCGCTGTACCACTACGGCAAGCTGCGTGGCGATTCGCCCGAGGTGGTCAAGTACACGTGGGCGAAGGTCTACGACTCGCACAGCTACATGGCCTGCTCGAACATGCCGCGTTTTGGGGCTGCGGGCATTCTGACCGAACAGCAGTTGAAGGACGTCATGGCGCTGCTGCTCGATCCGGCTTCGCCTGTGAACCAGTAAGTCATCGCCGTTGCGGCGCGCGACCCGGGTCTTTCCGATCGGGGTCGCCGCCGACTTCCGGAGTGCTGCATGACATCCCTGAAATTTCCGATCCGGGCCGCTGAACGTCGCGGTTCGTCGCAATGTGCCCGCTCGCGTAAGTGGTGGCGAGGTGCGCGTGTGCAGGCTTCTGATGTTGAGACGCCTTCTGCGCGTACGAACTTCTGGCAAAGGGGCGCGCCATCGATGCGTTCGGTGCGCGCTGTTGTCGACGTCGGCGTCGGCGCGGTGCTTCTTCCAGCGCGCAAGATTGCGCGACGAGCGGGTATTGACGTGCGCAGACGTATCTGGGCGGTGACAGGCGCGGCGTTAGCCATGGGGGCGATGGTGCTCGGCGCACCGGCGCATGCGATCGAGGTTGGCGACACCGTCGCCTTGCCGTCGCTCACGTTGCTCGACGGCAAGACGTTGTCCGCCAGCGCCTTCAAGGACCGCACGGTGATCGTCGAGTACTGGGCGTCGTGGTGCCCGTTCTGCGCGCAGCAGAATCCGCATGTGCAGAAGCTCTACGAGGCCACGCGCGGCAAGCCGATCCAGATCGTCACGCTCTCGATCGACAAGAAGCCGCAGGAAGCCGTCGACTATATGAAGGCGCATGGCTATACGTTCCCGGCGGGCATGGAGAACGACGCGTGGCAGGCGGCGCTGGGTAAGCGTCGCGGATTGCCGGAGTTGTACGTGATCGGCCGTAACGGCAAGGTGCTGCGCAAGGAAGTGGGCGAGATGTTCGGCGAGGACGTGGCGGCGCTCGCGGATTACGCGGGGAAATAACGACATGACTCGGACGGGCGACTCAACGACTTGAGCCAGTGACGGGAACCGGCGAGGTGAGGCAGTGAGGCGGGCGTGACACGGTCGTCGCGGAATTTCCCTTGAGGCGGTCGCCGCGCAATGGCGGTGACGACCGGGTGACGCGATCCGATCCGGCCCGGACGGATCTCATCGAATAACGAGAAAGCAGGCGCGCCGCACGAGGTGTGCGCTACGGAGACGAAATGAATCGACGCGAGTTCATGCAGGTGTTGGCGGTGGCAGCGGCCGGGGGGATGGCGCTGTCGCATCACGAGACGGCGGCAGCGCAGGCGGCTGCGGCGTTTTACGATCTGCCGAAGTTCGGCAACGTGCACCTGCTGCACTTCACCGACTGCCACGCGCAGTTGCTGCCGATCTACTTCCGCGAGCCGAGCGTCAATCTTGGCATTGGCGGGCAGGCGAACAAGCCGCCGCATCTGGTGGGCGAGGCGTTCCTCAAAGCGTATGGCCTGCGTCCCGGCACGCCCGACGCCTATGCGTTCACCTATCTCGACTTCGCTGCCGCGTCCCGCACGTACGGCAAGGTCGGCGGGTTTGCGCATCTGGCCACGCTGGTCAAGCGCATGAAGGCGTCGCGCCCCGGCGCGCTGTTGCTCGATGGCGGCGACACGTGGCAGGGTTCCGGCACGGCCATGTGGACGAAGGGCCAGGACATGGTCGACGCCACGCTTGCGCTGGGCGTCGATGTCATGACGGCGCACTGGGAGTTCACGTATGGTGCCGATCGCGTGAAGTCTGTCGTGGAGGAGCAGCTCAAGGGCAAGATCGACTTTGTCGCGCAAAACGTGCAGACGAACGACTTCGGCGACCCGGTCTTCGCGCCTTACACGATCAGGACGATGAACGGTGTGCCCGTGGCGATCATCGGGCAGGCCTTTCCGTACACGCCGATTGCGAACCCGCGCTACTTTGTCCCGGACTGGACGTTCGGGATTCAGGAGGAGCGCTTGCAGTCGATGGTCGACGAGGTGCGTGGCAAGGGCGCGCAGGTTGTGGTCGTGCTATCGCACAACGGCATGGACGTGGACCTGAAGCTGGCGTCGCGCGTGCGCGGCATCGACGCGATCATGGGCGGTCATACGCACGATGGCGTGCCGAAGCCCGTCGTGGTGGAAAACGCGGGCGGCAAGACGCTCGTGACCAATGCCGGGTCGAACGGCAAGTTCCTCGCCGTGCTCGACTTCGACGTGAAGGGTGGCAAGCCGGTGGACTTCCGCTACAAGCTGCTGCCGGTCTTCTCCAATCTGCTGCCGGCCGACGCGCCGATGCAAGCCCTCATCGAGCGCGTACGTGCGCCGTTTGCCGCGAAGCTTGCAGAGCCGCTGGCCGTGACGGAAGGCATGCTCTACCGACGGGGCAACTTCAACGGCACCTTCGACCAGTTGCTGCTCGACGCGGTGATGGCCGAGAAGGACGCCGAAATCGGCTTCTCGCCGGGTTTCCGCTGGGGCACATCGCTGCTGCCGGGCGCAACGATCACGATGGAGCAACTGCTCGATCAGACGGCCGTCACTTATCCGTACACGACGCTCACACCGATGACGGGCGAGACGATCAAGACGGTGCTCGAGGATGTGGCCGACAACCTGTTCAATCCCGACCCGTACTACCAGCAGGGCGGGGACATGGTGCGCGTGGGCGGCATGGACTACACGATCGACCCGATGGCGCCGATGGGGCAGCGCATCACTGAGATGCGTCTGAACGGCAAGCTGATCGAAGCGGGCAAGACGTACAAGGTGGCGGGCTGGGCGCCGGTGGCCGAGGGCGCGCAGGGCGAGCCGGTCTGGGACGTGGTGGCCCGCTATCTCCGGGCCCAGAAAACCGTGGTCGCGAAAGCCCCGAAAGTGCCGTCCATCAAGGGGATGAAGGGGAATTTGGGGGCGGCTTGAGTCCCCGGTGGCGGCCGAGACGGACGCGAAGCTCGGGAGGCTTGGCGTTTGCGGGGGAACCCAAATCCCGAGCGTTTTTGTCGGCTGCTCGCCGTGCTCAAAAAAGTCGCTATAATCGTGGCTTCGTGTGGGGCGGTAGCTCAGCTGGGAGAGCGTCGCGTTCGCAATGCGAAGGTCGGGAGTTCGATCCTCCTCCGCTCCACCAGACTGACCATTGAATACGTTGGAACATCACTTGTTTCCAGGGTTTTGTTTCTGGGAAGTGGCAGCTTCCGGCTACCCCAAGCCAATTTGATAGGCGAGAAGCGGGCGTCGTCCCGCAGTGTGTCGGGCGGACTCGTTAGCGCGCCGACTAGAAAACAGTCATCGTCATATCAATTGCGCACACGTACGTCGATCGCTATTCGGCCGTCAAAGCGCAGATTTTCAGCGAATGATTTGTTATCTCTCGTGAATCGAATACGCTGAAACTGTATCAGGCTCCGGATCGAAATAAATTCATAACAACGGAGTGCGTTTTCTTGCTAGGTCGATTGTTTCGAAGTGCCGGTGCGGTGGCAATCGGTACTGCTATCGGACAAGGGGCGATCGTGCTGGCGACGCCCTTGCTGTCCCGGATGTACTCTCCAGCAGAATTCGGTGCATTGGCGGTATTGCTCACCGTGGGCAACATCGCCATGGCACTTGCTTGCCTGAGATACGATCTCGCGCTTCCCAGCGCAGAACCCGGAGAGATCCGGGGGCTGGTGACGGTTTCCGTCGGCGCCTGTCTTGGTTTCGCGTCGCTCACGACGCTCGTCCTGACTGCAATTTCCGGTACGGCAATCTTCGGCACGGTGGTTCACACAATGTCGCAGCACCCTGGAATGGTGGGGCTGTGTGTTTTCTCCGTTGGCGTATTTCAGGCAACCAACGCGTATCTTCTCCGTCAGAACGATTTTCGCGGTGCTGGCATCCAGCGTGCCGCGCAGGGGCTCACTTTTGTTTTGCTCGCACTGATTCCCGCGCTGGGCGTGCTCTGGGCGTATGCCTTGTCATTTCTGGTAGCGGGATGGAGTTGCTTGCAGATATTTCGTCAGCGTTCCCCGGATTTTGTGCCGTGGCGGGAGGCGGCGAAGAAGTATCGGCAGTTGCCAATGCTGAGTCTGCCCGGCGCCTTGCTAGACGTGGTGGGTTACAGCCTTTGCATCTGGATCGTGGTGTCTCACTACGGCGTTGCTTCGACGGGCGTTTATTCGCAAGTGCAGCGACTGATTGGTGCTCCGATGATGCTCGCCAGCATCAGTCTGGGTCAGATCATGTTGAGGCATACCGGCGAGATTCGCGACGACAAGCCGGCGATCCGGCATCTGGTCAGCCAGTTAATGCTGGTGATGGGCGCTGCTCTGGTCGTCATGCTGCCGATCGTGTGGTTTGTGGGGGCGGACATTCTCCGGTTTTTTCTCGGGCCCGGATGGGTCATCGACCGCGAGCTTGTCGTTGCTCTGACGTTTGCCGTTGCCGTGCGCGCCTGTGTATCGCCGCTGAGCACCGTGCTCGTCTCGCTGCGTCGCTTCGACATGGCACTTGCTTGGCAAATCCTTTATTTCTGTTCCGCGGCAACGGTGCTGCCGTGGCTCGCACGCCATCTCGATCTGAACTGGTACGCCTCAGCCTACGCGATTCATGAGGCAGTCCTATACGGTATTTATCTTGCGATTATTCTTCTGGCGCTTCGGAAATAGTGTCGGCACGCAATCTCACCGCTACTGAAGCCGAGGACTAGATGAATTACAAGGAAGTGCTGACGATAGTTTTTTACTATTATTTTCTATAAATGATTGCGTCAGATGTGCTGGTTGGGTGCATCTTATCAACTTGATCACAATCTAAGACACTCCGGGCCTGAATGTATTCGCGTTAATAGCGGTCGGTAATCTTCGGATATTGGTCGAGTCCCGGTACAGGTTTTGGTTGTGGCCCGTTGCCGGTCGGTATACTGCCTGTCTGATTGGTACACTTCTTAGCAACGGTTTTGTCAGCGTACTGGCGATTAATGTACTTCTCCGGGTTCGAATACCCAAAACCAAAATCGCCATTCAGCTTGCGCAACGTCGTCAATAGGGCTTTTGATTTTGATTCAGAATATGCAACGAATTCTTATTACCGGTGGCGCGGGCTTTATCGGCACACACTTGTCGCGTCGCCTGCTGGCGCTGGGATACCGTGTGCGCGTTCTCGATACCCTTTCTGCTCAGGTCCATGGTGAGGTGCCGACGGGTGTTGATTGGCTCGTCGCAGGTGACGTAGAGTTCTTCCGTGGGTCGGTGACTTCCCAGGCTGACCTGACGCGTGCGCTCGCTGACGTCGACCATGTGGTACATCTCGCTGCCGAGACGGGTACCGGGCAGTCGATGTACGAGGTGGCCCGTTATTGCGAAGTAAATTCTATGGGCACCGCCCTGTTGTTCGATGTTCTGGGTCGTATGGACGGACACCAGGTGAAGCGCGTTTTGCTGACTTCCAGCCGCTCCGTCTACGGTGAAGGCGCCTATCGGTGCGACGCTTGCGGTGCCGAGCATGTCTATCCGGGTGCACGGCAGGCGGCACAGTTGCGCGCCCACGAGTGGGAGCCGCTTTGTCCGCATTGCAGCGCACCGCTCGTTGCGGTAGCCACAACCGAACGCGACGCCGTGCGCCCCGCCTCGATCTACGCTGCTACCAAATTCGCTCAGGAAGATCTCGTGCGAATCGCATGCGACTCAATGGGACTCGGGTACGCCATCTTCCGTCTCCAGAATGTTTACGGCGAAGGGCAGTCGCTCAAGAATCCCTACACCGGCATCTTGTCGATATTCTCGACGCGCATTCGTCGTGGAATGCAGCTTCCGATCTTCGAAGACGGCAAGGAAACGCGTGATTTTGTCCACGTGTCCGATGTCGTGGAGGCACTGGTCGCGGGACTTCGTTCGGAGGCCCCTGTCAACGATGTACTGAATGTTGGCAGTGGCATCGGCACGAGTGTAGAGGAAGTCGCTCGCGAATTGACTGTGGCGCTGGGTTGCACCCCTGACGTTAAGGTGACCGGCCAGTTCCGTCTGGGCGACATTCGGCACAACTTCGCGGACGTTTCGCGTCTTGAGGCCGCGCTTGGTGTGAAGCCTCAGGTATCCCTGCGCGAAGGCTTGTCGCGCTTCGCTCAGTGGGTGAAAACGCAGCCCTTGCCTGAAGACCGTCTGGAGCAGGCAAACAAGGAACTTGTCGATCGCAAGCTGATGGGTTGACGGGACGAGCGACATGAATCCGCTTCAGTTTTCCCTTCGGGAGTTTTTGCGAGCTGATCTGCTGCGGTACCGGTACCTCGTGACCGGGCAACCGGTGCAACCCTCGCTTGGTCTGTGGCTGCATCTACTGTCACCAAGATTCGCACCGGTGCTGCTTTGCCGCTGTGCGTTTCGTTTGCAGACGTGGCGACTCGGCCCGCTGGCGAAGATCGTGTCGCTGCTCAATTTCGTCGTTTTCGGCATTGAGATATCGCCCCGTTGTCCTATTGGTAAGGGCGTGTTCTTCCCGCATACACAAGGCACCGTGATCGGCGCCAAGTCCATCGGTGAAAATGCGACGATCTTTCAGGGCGTGACGCTGGGCGCGAAAGAGCTCGATATCGGATATGCCGAAGATACTCGCCCTGTGTTGGGCGACGACGTCATCATCGGTGCTGGTGCCAAACTGCTCGGTGGCCTTGAAGTGGGGCACTGGGCACGCGTGGGTGCCAATGCGGTTGTTCTCGAATCTATTCCCGAGGGAGCGCTGGCTGTCGGTATTCCGGCGAAAGTTGTATCTCCCCGTGATGCGCAAAATGTCTGAATCGATGCAGGGCAAACGTGCCCTTTTGATCGCCCCTCGTTTCTTCGGCTACGAACAGGAAGTTCGGGCTGAACTCGAACGGCGCGGAGCGGAAGTCGACTTTCTTGCCGACCGTCCTTTCGATACGCCGCTACAGACGGCGATAACGCGCTTTCGCCGTGACTGGATCATCGGTGCGGCAACTCGTTTCTACCGGAAGTCGCTGGAAGCCCTCGGGCGTAGTCACTACGACTTGATTTTTGTTGTCAACGGACAAACGCTGTCGCCCGACATGCTTCGTTTTCTGCGCACCTCGTATCCTGCGGCGCGTTTCGTCCTCTATATGTGGGACTCGATGGACAACCGCGCGAGCGTGTTGCACAACCTGCCGTTTTTTGATCGGTGCCTGTCGTTTGACCGGCAGTCGGCCGAGACCTACGGCATGGTGTTTCGGCCGTTGTTTTTTTCGGCTGGATTCACCCAGGAAGCGAGCGCGGAACATGAATTCGACTTGAGCTTCATTGGTACGGCACACTCGGATCGATGGGCCGTCGCCACGCGGGTCAAGGCCGCCATCCCGCCGCAGACGAAATGTTATTTCTATTTGTATCTTCAGGCGCCCTGGGTCTATTGGGCGTATCGGGTGACCAACGCCTCGATGCGCACGGCACCGAAATCGGCTTTTCGATTCGCTCCGATCGGAAAATCGGAAGTGCAATCGGTGTTCAGGCGCTCACTCGGTATTCTCGACATCGAGCATCCGAGCCAGACCGGTCTGACGATGCGCACGCTTGAAACGCTGGGCGCTCAGAAAAAACTTGTTACAACCAACTTCCGGATCCGTGACTATGATTTTTACGATCCGGCAAACATTTGTTGCATCGATAGAGAACGCCCGGTGATTCCGAAGGATTTTCTCGCGACATCGTATCGGCCTACCCCTTCTGAAATCTACCAAAAATATCGGATTGCGGGCTGGATGGATGAAACGCTTGAACAATGATCGGTGAAACGCAGGCGTGATTGAGTTCAGGAAAACGCGATGCACAAGGGGGCCGGTGACTGGTGAGGTCTGTTTCGTGGGCCGCAGTCTCTGCAGGTATTGCGTGACAATGGGCTCCGCGAACTGATCGCCGAACGGAATTCCTAAATATAAAGACGCACGCACAGGAGATTGCCGCGGCAACACGGTGCGCTGCATAACATTCGGATAACCCCGATGAAGCGCTTCTTTGATTTCTCGCTGGCATTGATTGCAGCCATTATTCTGCTGATTCCGATGATGATTATCGCGATCATCGTGCGCTGTACCTCGCCAGGCCCAGCCGTGTATTGGTCCGATCGGGTTGGCAAGCGCAACCGAATCTTTCGCATGCCGAAATTTCGTACGATGTATGTCGATACTCCGGCCGTCGCTACCCACCTGCTCCAGGACTCGCGATCACACATCACTCCGGTGGGTGCATTTCTGCGTAAGACCAGTCTCGATGAGCTGCCGCAAGTATGGAGTATTCTGACAGGCGAGATGAGCTTTGTCGGACCTCGGCCGGCACTGTTCAATCAAGACGACCTAGTCGCTCTGCGTACCGAAAAGGGTGTGGATGCCCTGCGCCCTGGGCTGACGGGCTGGGCACAGATCAATGGCCGCGACGACCTTCCGATCGTCACAAAGGTCGAGTTCGACGTTGAATATCTTCAAAAACGCTCGTTTGCGTTTGATCTCCTCATCCTCGCGCGCACCTTTATCAAGGTGGTCCATCGTGAAGGCGTCGCACATTAAGTTTAACTGGATGACCACTTGATGATTATTCGCTATCTGGCCAATTTACCACGCTCCGTCAAGGGTACCATCATGCTCGCGGCCGACGCATGCTTGTTGCCGCTTGCGCTGTGGACTGCGATCGGACTGCGGCTGGATCTATGGGGTTTTCCACAGCTCCATGCGCCTTGGGTCTATTTGCTCACGTCGCTGACGGCGATTCCGATTTTCATCCGGCTGGGCCTATACCGAGCCGTCGTCCGGTTCATGGAAGAGCGCGCGCTGCTGATGATTGCCGTTGGTGTGACGCTGTCGATTGCTTTGCTGGTCGGTGTTCTGACCTTGCTGCAGTTGGCGCCGATTCCGCGCGGCGCCTTGGCGATCTATTGGGCCATCTCAGTGCTCTATATCTGCGCCAGCCGTTTTCTGGCTCGCGCGATTCTCCGCCATGCGCCGGGGCGCTCGCATGTACCCCGTCGCGTTATCGTCTACGGGGCAGGTAGTGCCGGCCGTCAACTGGCGATGGCATTGCGTGCTGGAGCGCAATACCACCCTATCGCTTTCATCGATGATGCAGAGCGTCTAACGGGACTCGAAATCCTGGGCGTCAAGGTGTACCGAAGCGATTCGTTGCCTTACCTGATCGAGCGCTACAACGTCGAGCAAGTGCTGCTGGCCATTCCGTCGGCCAATCGCGGACGCCGTAATGAAATCATCCGCGATCTGGAAACTTTGCAGGTCGAAGTGCGTGTCGTTCCGGGGATGGACGATCTGGTCGGTGGCGAGATACAGCTCTCCGACGTACGGGAAGTCAGCATCGACGAACTGCTTGGCCGCGGCACCGTTCCGCCGGACCAGCGGCTGCTCGAAGCGGACATTCGCGGCAAGGCCGTTATGGTGACGGGCGCAGGCGGATCGATCGGTTCGGAACTGTGCCGACAGATTCTATTGCAGCAGCCGCGGATACTGGTGCTCTACGAGCAGTCCGAGTTCGCCCTGTACTCCATCGATCAGGAACTCCAGAAGCTTGCGTTACTACGTCGCCCCGATGTGCGGATTATTTCCGTACTTGGGTCTGTCGGCAATGAAGCACGCCTGACCGACATCATGAAGCGATACGAGATCGAGGCGGTCTATCACGCCGCTGCCTATAAACACGTTCCTCTGGTGGAATTTAATATTACGGAAGGCGTGTTGAACAACACGTTCGGCACCCTGGCCGCTGTCAATGCCGCGCTGGCAGCAGATGTAAGCTCATTCGTGTTGATCTCAACCGACAAGGCTGTGCGGCCGACGAACGTGATGGGGGCGTCGAAGCGGTGTGCCGAGATGATCCTGCAGGCCCACGCTGCGGCCTCGCAAGGCAAGACCCGCTTCTGCATGGTGCGGTTTGGCAATGTGCTGGGGTCCTCAGGATCGGTCGTGCCATTGTTCCGACGTCAGATCATGGACGGCGGTCCGGTGACCGTTACGCACCCGGATATCACGCGCTATTTCATGACGATTCCCGAGGCGGCGCAGCTCGTTATTCAGGCGGGTGCCATGGGGCGTGGGGGCGAAGTCTTCGTGCTCGACATGGGCGAACCGATGAAGATCGTGGATCTTGCGCGTCGCATGATTCACCTAAGTGGATTTTCGGTTCGAGACAGTTCGAATCCGGGGGGAGACATCGAGATTCGCTTCACCGGCCTGCGCGCCGCGGAAAAGCTATATGAGGAACTGCTCATTGGCGATAACACCACCGGCACCGCGCATCCGAAGATCATGATGGCCAACGAGCACTTTTTCCCGCTAGCCGAGTTAAATAGCCTGCTCGATACGTTGCGCCGCGCGTGCGAAAGTGGCGACCATGCCGGCATCATCGAGTGCTTGTGCCGTTGCGTGTCGGGCTTCGACTTCAACGGTGAGATTCGCGACCACCTTTGCACGACAAAGGGGCAGCCGACGGTGTCGCGGTACAACGTCGGCAGTTCCAACGTGATTCCGGTAGCGGCAATCTCCGATCGGCTTTCGCGGCGCAGCTGAACGCGTGTCGGACTCCTTAGGAAACCGTCCGTCGCTAGCACTTGGGTGCCGCGCCCCAGCGCTCAGCCGGTGCGAACTCACTGAATGAACTCCCCCGCATTGGGAGTGGGGCAATCCTTGCTCTGGACTGGGAAATGCGATTCCGAGTACAATCGTTCAACTTCAAACAAACCTCGCTTACTAGTCACTGATTCGTTGCGATAGTCAACGTGATCGGGAGGGGTATGGGGGATTGTTGAATTTGGGCCGTACGGAGGGATATAGGCAGTTTTATGCTAAGTCGACAAGCCAAGACTCAAGAGGATACTTACTTCCGCGTAATGCGAATCCTGCATGAAAATCCGGATCTTACCCAGCGTGAACTGGCTCAGCAGTTGGGAGTCAGCGTTGGCGGCCTGAATTATTGCCTTAAGGCATTGATGGATAAGGGCTGGGTAAAAATGCAGAATTTTGCCAGTTCAAAGAATAAGTTTGGATACGTCTACGTGCTGACACCGCGCGGAATTTCTGAAAAAGCGGCGCTTACTAGCCGCTTCCTGAAACGTAAGATGGAAGAATACGAATACCTGAAAGCGGAAATTGTTGCGCTGAAGAAGGAAGTAAATGAGCAGCAGGATGGTGATTTTCAGGGGGTTTCCCAATGAAGGTCGCCATCGCCGGCACGGGATATGTTGGTCTTTCCAACGGTATTCTGCTTGCTCAGCACAATGAAGTTGTTTGCCTCGATATTGTTCCTGCAAAAGTAGAGATGCTAAATCGGCGACAGTCGCCTATCGACGACGCGGAGATTGAGGAGTATCTCAAGAACAAGCCTCTGAATTTCCGCGCAACGCTCGATAAGCATGATGCTTATGTAGGTGCCGATTACGTTATTATCTCGACGCCCACCGACTACGATCCGGACTCGAACTATTTCGATACTCGGTCGATCGAGGCAGTCATTCAAGATGTGCTCGAGGTCAATCCAAATGCCGTGATGGTGATCAAGTCGACCATTCCGGTGGGCTACACCGTCAAGGCGCGTGAGACGTTCAACACGGAAAACATTATTTTTTCGCCAGAGTTTCTCCGCGAAGGGCGCGCACTTTACGATAATCTTTATCCCTCGCGAATCGTTGTGGGGGAACAGTCTGCCCGAGCAGAGGGCTTTGCTAATCTGCTCAAGCGTGGCGCGATCAAGCAGGATATCCCAACGCTATTCACAGGCAGCACGGAAGCCGAGGCTATTAAGCTGTTTGCGAATACCTATCTGGCCATGCGAGTTGCTTATTTCAACGAGCTGGATAGCTATGCAGCAACGCATGGCTTGGATTCGCGTCAGATCGTGGACGGCGTCAGTCTCGATCCGCGTATTGGCACTCATTACAACAATCCAAGCTTCGGATATGGTGGCTATTGCCTTCCGAAAGACACCAAGCAGTTGTTGGCCAACTATCGTGACGTTCCGCAAAACTTGATTCACGCGATTGTGGAAGCGAATGCGACCCGAAAGGCGTTCATCGTCGACGAAGTCCGTCGGAAAAAGCCCAAGGTCGTCGGCGTATTTCGCCTGATCATGAAAGCCGGTTCGGATAATTTCCGCGCATCGAGTATTCAGGAAATCATGGCCGGAATCCGTCAGAGCGGCATTGAAGTGATTGTCTACGAGCCTACGCTGAAAAGCAGAGAATTCGAAGGTTTTCAGGTCGTTCATGATCTTGATGATTTCAAGCGGGATTCAGACGTTATCATCGCGAATCGAAAAACGGATGCGCTCGCCGATGTCCTGGACAAGGTCTACACGCGAGATCTGTTCGGAAGCGATTGAACAACGCATGACGGGTTGCGCCAGTTCGTAATGGCGGGTGCCGTGATCAAGGCATTTGGGTTTCACGGAATCCACGAATGAACATTTGATTTGCATACATACAGGTGGTGTGATGTTGAATTTTGCGTTGGTGGGATGTGGGCGAATTGCCAAGCGGCACGCGGAGCTTCTCGGTCTCAATCAGATTGACGGCGCTCAGTTGGCTGCCGTGTGCGATGTCGATGCCGCGAAGGCCAAGGATTTCGGAGATCGTTTTTCGGTGCCGTATTACACCGATATGCATCAGATGATGCAGACCGAAGCGAATGTGGACGCCGTGGTGGTGCTCACGGAAAGTGGGAATCACGCTCGTAACGTGGTGGATTTGGCCAAGTACGGCAAACACGTGGTTGTCGAGAAGCCGATGGCCCTTACGCTTGACGATGCCGACGCGATGATTCGTGCTTGCGATAACGCGGGCGTCAAACTGTTCGTCGTGAAGCAGAACCGCTTTAACGTGCCCGTCGTGAAGTTGCGCGAGGCACTCGAACAAGGGCGTTTCGGCAAGTTGGTGCTGGGAACCGTCCGCGTGCGCTGGTGCCGCACCCAGGAATACTACGATCAAGCGCCGTGGCGCGGCACCTGGGCAATGGATGGCGGTGTTCTGACCAACCAGGCCAGCCACCACGTCGATATGCTCGAGTGGATGCTCGGCGAAGTGGATAGCGTGTTCGCTCGCGGCGCGACGGCGCTGGCGAACATTGAGGCGGAAGATACTGCTGTCGTGACGCTGAAGTTCCGCAATGGGGCGCTGGGCATCATTGAAGCCACAACAGCCGTTAGACCGAAGGATCTTGAAGGTTCGATCTCGGTGCTGGGCGAGCGCGGTACTGTCGAGGTCGGTGGTTTCGCCGTGAACAAGATGAAGGTTTGGAACTTCACCGAACCGCTGCCGGGTGACGAAGATGTCATGGAGAAATACTCCGTGAATCCTCCGAACGTCTACGGCTTTGGCCATCAGGCTTATTACGAACACGTCGTGGATTGCATTCAGAACAATCGTCGTCACCTTGTGGATGGTTTGGAAGGCCGCAAGAGCCTTGAACTGATCAATGCGATTTACGAATCGATCGAGACCGGCAAGGAAGTGCACCTGCGTTTCCGTCCGCAACACTGCAAGCTCGGGGGCTCCTTTTGAGTGCTCCGAGGATTCTGAAGTCGGGCATTGTCGACGTGACATTCGGTGAGAACGTCACGGTTGTCGAGCCCGTCAATCTCTACGGCTGCAACGTCGGCGACAACGTATTCGTTGGCCCGTTCGTTGAAGTCCAGCGCAACGTGACCATCGGCAAGCGTACGAAAGTGCAATCGCATGCCTTCATCTGCGAATTGGTAGACATTGGCGATGACTGCTTCATCGGTCACGGCGTGATGTTCATCAACGACCTGTTTTCGACCGGAGGCCCGGCGCGCGGTAACAAAGCGCTCTGGAAAAGCACCAAAATCGGCAACCACGTTTCCATCGGTAGCAATGCCACGATCCTGCCGGTATCGATATGCGATGGCGTTGTGATCGGAGCAGGTGCCGTCGTGACACGAAACATTGATGAGCCCGGTATCTACACGGGTAGCCCGGCACGCCTTGTTAAAAAATTTGGACATTGAGCAGACGCTATGAGCACCAATATTCCTTTCGTTGACCTGCACGCCCAATATCTGGGTATCAAGAGTGAGATCGATGCAGTCATCGCTGAAGTCATCGAAAAATCGCTTTTCGTGCGTGGCCCGTATGTCGACAAATTCGAGCAGGCGTTCGCCGAACTCATGGAGCGCACGCATTGTGTGTCGTGCGCCAACGGTACAGACTCGCTCTACATTGCAATGGTCGCCCTTGGGGTGAAGCCGGGTGATGAAGTCATTGCGCCGGCACATTCGTGGATATCAACTACCGAGACGATCACCCAGGCCGGCGGCAAGGTCGTGTTCTGCGATACCGATCCGGAAACCTACACGCTGGATCCGCTCACGCTCGAATCGAAGATCACGTCGAAGACTGTCGGGATTATCCCTGTCCACCTCTACGGTCAGCCGGCGGACATGGACCCGATCATGCAGATCGCCCGCAAGCATAAGCTGTGGGTGCTCGAAGACTGCGCACAGGCCCATCTCGCGCGCTATAAGGGCAAACTTGTAGGCACGTTCGGGGATGCGGCTTCGTTCTCGTTCTATCCCGGCAAGAATTTGGGTGCCATGGGCGATGCCGGTGCGGTAGTGACCAACAATGCGGCGCTGGCAGACAAGATGGCGATGTTTGCGCGCCACGGTGGCCTGAAGAAAGGCGATCACCAGATCGAGGGTATCAACAGCCGTCTCGATGGTCTGCAGGCCGCAATTCTGTCGGTGAAGCTGCCGCATTTACCCGAATGGACGCACAAACGTCAGGAGCGAGCTGCACGCTATTCTGCGCTGCTTGCGGACGTGCCGTCGGTCAAGCTGCCGCACGTTGCAGAGGGGCGCGAGCCTGTCTGGCACTTGTATGTCATAGAGCATGAGCGCCGCGACGAACTGGCAAAGTATCTGGGTGCGCGAGGCATCCCGACCGTCATCAACTACCCGGTCGCATTGCCATTCCTGCCGGCCTACCAGCGCCTGGGCCACACCCCGGCCGATTTCCCTAACGCCTACGCGAACCAATCGCGCATTCTGTCGATTCCGATCTTCCCGGAACTGACAGACGCACAAATGGATATCGTTGTCGCCGCCATCAGTGAATTTGGCAACGGCCGATAAGCTTCGGCCCTGACCACGTGGGCGCCCGTGAGCTGTACGTTGCGAATGCGACGACGTCGCGGCGCTTGCGTGCCATGCGCTACGCTTCGCGGGGGTGTGCAATTCGCGTCTGGCGAGGACTGGTCGCGCTTCGGAAATAGAATATGTGCGGGATATTTGGACTTCTACAATCTCAAGCATTCACGGGGCGCGAGCTCGTCGGAATGAGTCAGGCGCTTCGTCATCGTGGCCCCGATGATGAAGGTTTCATGGTCATCTCCGATGGACGTGAGGTGCATTTTGGGGGCAGCGATACGCCGGAACATGTCATGCGCGGCGGCCTTGCCTATACTCCGCGCGATCGGATCGAGGAGAGCTGGCGCAGCCCGGCAGGCGGACTTATGTTCGGTCACCGTCGCTTGTCCATCGTCGACCTGTCACTGCGTGGTCACCAGCCGGCAATGTATGGCGATCGCTATTGGATCTCGTATAACGGCGAAGTCTACAACTACATCGAGCTTCGCGAAGAACTCAAGGCCGCCGGCTACCGGTTTGAAACGGAATCGGACACGGAAGTGATTCTTGCCGCCTATATGGCGTGGGGCAAAGCGTGTCTGAGCCGGTTCAATGGCATGTGGGCGCTTGCCATCTATGATGCGCGGGAACAGCAGGTTTTCCTCGCGCGCGATCGGTTCGGTGTGAAACCGCTGTACTACCGGACCGAAGGCAGTCGCTTCGCGTTTGCTTCGGAAATCAAGGCATTCGGTGCACTTGCCGACTGGCAGGCTCGCGCTGACGAAACGCAACTATTCGATTTTCTTGCGTGGGACATCGTCGATCACAACGATCACACGATGTTCGACGGCGTGCGTCAGTTGCCTGCCGGGCACCACATGACACTCGATCTTCGCGAATGGTCGACGCCATCGTTGGGCCGTGCGCCCAAGGTGCCGGTGGCGGAGCGCTGGTATCAGATTGGCCCCGCTAATCTGACTTCGCAAGAGGCCGTTGAGGCATTGCCCCGGCTGCTGGAAGATGCCGTCTCGCTGCGTCTTCGTGCGGATGTACCGGTGGGTTCCTGTCTTTCGGGAGGGCTCGACTCTTCGGCGATTGTCTGTCTTATGCGGAAAGGGCTGAACAAGCTCGACTCCAAGTCCCTGCTCAAAACCTTCACGGCGGGTTCTAGCGATGCTGCGTTCGACGAAACGCGCTATGCCCGTGCGGTGATTGAGCGAGCCGGCACCGAACCCCATTTCGTTGTTCCCGAGCCCGAGGCGCTTTTCGATAATCTCGACAAGCTGGTCTGGCATCAGGATGAACCCTTTGGCTCCACGTCGATATATGCGCAGTGGTGTGTGTTTGAGTCAGCAAGTCAGAACGACATCGTCGTGATGCTCGATGGCCAGGGCGCTGACGAGATTTTTGGCGGTTATCGTGGTTTTTTCGGTGCGTATCTCGCGGGTCTGGTCCGAGCAGGCCGTGTCGGCGCTTGGGCACGCGAAATTGCTGCGATGCGCAAGAACATTGGTTTTTCCCCTGTAAGATCCGTCGGGTACACCGCTTCGTACCTCTACCCGGGTTTGGTCAGTTTGCTGGGCAAATTCGACAACCGGGCGTACAGCGATCATGGCTGGCTGGGTCCGCGTGCCCAAAGCGTTTTGTCTCGCAACCCTCACGAAATGGTGGCGGGCCGAACGGCTTCCGTGAGAGAACTGTCGATCGCCCAGGTGCTATCAACAAACCTGCCGCGGTTGCTGCACTGGGAGGATCGCAATTCGATGGCGTTCTCTCTGGAGGCGCGCGTGCCTTTCCTGGACTACCGCGTGGTGGAGTGTGCGCTGGCCATGGACGATGCAGAGAAGGTCGGAGGCGGTATTGCCAAGCGTGTATTGCGTGAGTCGGTGCGCGGACTGGTCCCCGATGTCGTCATAGACCGCCGCGACAAAATGGGGTTCATGACGGCAGAGCCCACGTGGGTACGTGATCCCAAGAGCGCTGCGGTGTTTCGTAAAGCACTTGAGGAGGCCGTCGAGCAGTTGCCTGGCGTCGTGACATCCGGTGTTATTGAGCGCTTCGATGCGGTGGTGCGTGGTGAACGAAAATTTGACTTCCGGTACTGGCGAACGATTTCCGCCGGCAAATGGGCCGCGGCCTTCAAGGTAAAGGTATGAACCGGGATGGCGTACTTCGCATCCAAGACAGGCGTGTCATGACAGATCCAACGACAGTTCCCCAATCGCACCGAATTTCCCCGACAAGGCATCACTCGATTTTGCAGCGACTTGTCGATGCCCGCGTGTCGGGAATCGTCTACGCCGCGGCGATGTTCTTCGGCTATTGCGTCATACCGCTGGTGGTCCAGTTTTGGGTCAACGACTACGCCTATCTGGACTCGGTCGCGTACCTGGCGTTCGTCTCAGCGGTTTGTATCCTGCTTGGCGCGGCGATCCCTATTTTCGATCCGATGTTGCCGACGCGGCATGCTCGCTTCGCCGTGAATGAGAGGGTCTTTCTCTGGTGCGTCTGGGGCGGATTCGCAGCGTTTGCATTTTTGGCCTGGGCGACGGCGGAGCGCATTCCGATCATTGCTGCCATTCAGGGGGCAGATCCTGCAACGCTGGCCGAACTTCGTGAGCGTTTCCTCAAGGCGAGAGAGGGTTGGCAGCAGAGCTTCGTCTATATCAATGCGCTCTTCACGGGAGCAATCCTGCCTTACTGCGTTGCACGGATGTTCGCTTACCGACTGCGCGGGCGCTGGATTGCCTTGTTTTTCTTCTTCGCCTATTCCATCAGTTTTCTTGAGAAGGCTTATTTCCTCAAGGTACTCATCCCGCTCTTTTATCTGGTAGCGACACGTAAGATCGAGTCGAAGATTCGGCCCGGCATGATGCTGATGCTTCTCGTCGGCATCGTCGGGATGATGGCCTTCGTGTCGGGGGCGGGCGAATCCGGCATAGTCACGACCGAGAGTTTCTTCTCGCCGCACTATCAGCCTACCGGACCGATAAACCATATGATCTGGCGCATCGTGTCCATTCCTGTGGTCACGGCTGCAGATGGCTTGCGCTTGTTTATGACCCAGTTCGGCGGCGACGCGTTCTTCGGAGCAACCAGCAGTCTGCTCGCGGCGATTACGTCTGAAGTCCGCGTTCCGTTCGAGCAGTTGGTTTTTGCGCTGCAATGGGGCCAGAACGCGACGGGTACCGGGTCGGCGAATGCGGTATTCATCATCGAAGCGTATGTGAATTTCGGTATTGTCGGCGTTATCGTGTTCTCGCTGATCGTCGGTGTCATGCTTCGCATGCTCGCCAAATCAAAGGATCCGGCGGCCGAGGCTTGCTGGTTATTGCTGGGATTTGGCCTCTACACCGCCGGTCTCATCGGCGTGCTTCTCAGCAACGGTTTCTTGTTGCTCTTCGTGCTGATACTGTTCGTTCGCCTTCGCCCCGGGAAAACGCGGGCGGCCAAGGTTTGAATGGCTGAGCCGTAATTGTGGTTTTCGGCATGAATCGGCAGGGAATTGTCGATAACTAGGAGCCCTTAATTTTGTCAGACAAGCAATATAAAACGAGTACCCAGGTCGAGGCGTGGTTCCTCACCTCAGAATTCGAGGGCCAGCGGGCAGGAAGTTTCCGGCAGGAGCGGTGGTGCAAGATATTCAGCGCCTTGCAGTGCCCGGTTCGGGTTTTCAACATTCAGGGTGCCCGGCATGTGCTCGAAAAGACGTTCGATAGTCCCGAGCAGGTCGACGAATTTCGCAAGGCGGTGATGAACGGTTCCGAGGGACGCGCTTCGGTACGGGAAGGCCGGCTTGTAAATGTGCTACGGGTCATCAAGCACACATTTTTCATCGACCTATATCTGCCAAACGTCATCGCGGTGTATCGTCGTTGCGCGCAATTGTTGCGCGAGCGCGAGGGGCGAGTTGTGATCATGGCATCGTCTCCCCCGTTTTCGATGGCAGTCGTTGGCGCCTTGCTCAAGCGCCGATTTCCCGAGAAGGTTACGTTGTCAGTCGATATGCGAGACGCATGGGCAATGCATATCTCGTTGGGCGGGAATCGGACCATCCGCCGTTGCATCGAAGGTCGTGCCTTGCGCCGTGCCGACGCGGTCACGACGGTTTCGTATGGTCTAACAGATGAATTCGAAGAAGCGTACGGCATCAAGGTCGACACGCTGTTCAACGTTGCGACACATTATTTCGAGGTAAAACAAAAGTCCGAGATCGACTGGCGGGCACTTAACCCGGCGATCGATCCAGGGCGCCTCAAGGTCGTCTACACCGGCAGCACGCCAATAGGCTTTTATGACCTGGCTTCGCTCACGCGAGGTATCAAGCAATTGCGCGAGCGCGACCCTTCCGCGGCCGATCGCGTTCAGTGCATCTTCGTCGGCGCGTGCGCCGAGGTCGAATCGGCATGGCAAGCGCAGGGCGGGAGCGACAATGATGTTGTTTTTGTGCCGCACGTCAACCACAACATGGCGCGCGCCATCCAACAGAACGCCGACGCCTTGATGTTCCTTGCCTATTTCGGCCCGGGTAACAAGGGCGTGGTTTCGACGAAGATTTTTGAGTATATGGCACTGGGCAAACCCATTCTGCCCATTTCGTTGCATGAAAACTCAGACGTCGATCGGTTGCTGCTGACCTACTGCGGCCGTAGCTCTCGTCTGCATACTGCCGATGATATCGAGGCAGCGCTCAGGCAGATGACGGTGCAGGGTGCGGAAGCAGTTCTGCCTCGAATGGACGACCCCGAGCGTGTTCGGCCGTTGCTCGATGGATACCGCGATCTGAGCCGCCGCCTTATCGATGGCGAGCGCCGGGCGGCACATATGCCACAGGCGTGACAGATCGGTGATTCTGCGGGCCGGACTTTCGGTTCGGCACGAGGGCAACCTCTTAAGGGGCGAGGTGGACCGCCAGCGATCCTCGGTTAGCGCCGCGCCTGATTGGCGACGCTCCTTGATACTTTGCGGAACCTGATTAGCCTGTCAACACAGTAATCGAGTCCGTCGCCGCAATGGGCAACGCCGGTTCCACCCGGCTCGAATCATTGGCTTTCGCCCCACTGTTTCCGCTTACCTGCGGGTTCCGGACGGCAATGGGTCGCGATAGCCCGTTGCCTGTCCTCCACATCGGCAGCGTTTGTCAGGCGATGGTGCACGTGACCAACCTGTCGATAATGCTTAAGTACGAATTATGTTGAGCCGGAACGCCCGGTAAGGCGCCAACGCAATCGCATCGAATCCCTCATAGTTCGCTTGCCCGTAATGCTCGAACGCTGGGCACGGTCGCCTGGCTGGCGCAAGCGTATCGAGTCTCTTCGGGACGACGACACATGCCGACCCGTGCCATGCCGACGTTGTGACATCAACCAGGATGACGCGGAGCATTGCGATGGCGCGCAGGTCGTCTATATCGGCCCGATAGACCATCTTGGGAGACTGGGGCATGGAGCCGGTCGGCGCGAAACATTACGGGGATTCTCGCGTATCCATACTGACGTTTCGTGATGCAAGGAATCTGCGAGCTTGACACTTCGGCAAGCCGACCTAGCCTTAATGAGGTCGAGCAAGAAAGACGGCTGCGGCGAAAATGAGATAAGGAGGTCGCCATGACGAGCCATCCCGCGGTTTCCCCTCGCCAGTGAACCGCGAACCCTTACCGGTCGCGCTGATCATGGCTCTCCCCATCCTCCTAACCGTCCTGGTCGCCGCCGCGCTTGCCTTCCATTTCTGGAGTCCGTGGTGGCTGACGCCGCTGGCGTCGAACTGGCGTCAGATGGACGACACGCTCACCATTACGCTGGTCATCACCGGCGTAACCTTCGTTGTCATCAACCTTTTCGTTGCCTGGGCAATCTTCCGCTATCGCCATCGCGATGGCCATCGGGCTGCCTACGAGCCGCATAACCGTCGTCTCGAAGGCTGGTTGATCGGGATGACGACTGTCGGCATTGCCGCAATGCTGGCCCCCGGGCTTTTCGTCTACGCCAAGCTCATCAACCCGCCCGAGAACGCCCGGGTCGTCGAAGTCGTCGGCCAGCAGTGGCAATGGCGCTTCCGCCTGCCCGGCCCGGACGGCCGCCTCGGCAGTTCCGACCCCAGCTACGTCACCGCTGACAACCCGCTCGGCCTCAATCCCAAGGACCCCGCGAATCAGGACAACCGGATCGTCGACGCCCCCGAACTGCATCTGCTCGTCGGTGCGCCAGTGAAATTGCTGCTGCGCGCAAAAGACGTCCTGCACGATTTCTATGTCCCGCCGTTTCGCACGCGCATGAACATGGTGCCGGGCATGGTCACGCAGATGTGGCTCACGCCCACGCGCACCGGACGCTTCGACATCCTCTGCGCGCAACTCTGCGGCGTGGGTCACGCGAACATGCGCGGTGTGGTGGTCGTCGACGACAAGCCCGCCTACGACGCCTGGGTGGCGAAGCTCCCCACGTTTGCTGCACTGCAAGCACAACATGCGGGGGCGGCGACGCTAGATCCACTCGCTGCCAAGGGGAAATTGCTGGCGCAGGCCAAGGGATGCGCCAGTTGTCATACCGTTGACGGCTCGCCCGGCGTCGGGCCGACGTGGCACGGTCTGTACGGCAAGACGGAGACGTTTCAGGACGGCAGTTCGGCGCACGTCGACGATGCTTACCTCACCGCCTTCATCCGCAATCCGACCGCACGTGTGCCAAAAGGCTTCGCGCCGATCATGCCGAAGCTCGATCTGACCGACGACGAGCTCAAGGCGCTCATCGCGTACATCCGCACATTGGGCGCCGCGCCTGCCCCCGGGACCACCGCCGCCGAGCCGGTGGCATCGCCGTCTGTGCCATCTACGACCCCTGCGACCTCTGCGATCGCCGTACCCATCGAGCCGCAGCTCGCCGATACATCCGTTCATCGAGCCAACATGTCCACACTCTCTCACCATGCCGCCGCCATCGCTTTTGCCGTCGTATCGACGTCCGCGCAGCCTGCTGCGCCTCAGACGCCCGAACCCGTCGTGCAATTGGCACAGAACTCGCTGATGACGCCCAACCCGCCCGCGCAGTACGCGCCGTTGACGCCATCCGCCACGCCGAATTCAGGGGCACAGCAATCGTCGCAACCTGCGCGCCGGCAAGGGGGGACGTCGGGCCTGCCGTTGCAGAACAACCCGAACACCACGGCGCCGCCGCTGGCTATCCCGCCGTCGCCATTGGGTGGCTCGTCGTCGGGCCCGGCACAGCCGGCCGTGCCGATGATTCGACCGGCGCCGTAGCCCGCACCCGCGTCACCAGCGATTCACCACCGGCTCGTAACTCACTCGCAAGTAGCCTTACCGAACCGACATCGAGAGACGACAACACACCAAAAACAACGTACGGAGACAAGTCATGACGGGAGACCCCGATCGTTCTGACGGCGCAGCCCACGGCGGTGCGCACGCTGGCGGCTCTTACGACTTCTGGACGAAGTACGTCTGGAGCCAGGACCACAAAGTGATCGCCGTGCAATACACGTGTACGGCCATCGCGGTTGGCCTCGTGGGCCTCGTGCTCTCGAACCTCATGCGCATGCAACTGGGCTTTCCCGGCAAGTTTTCGTTCATCGACGCCAACCACTACTACCAGTACGTCACCATGCACGGCATGATCATGGTGATCTACCTGCTCACGGCGCTTTTCCTCGGCGGCTTCGGCAACTACCTCATTCCGTTGATGGTCGGTGCGCGCGACATGGTCTTCCCGTTCCTGAACATGCTCAGCTACTGGGTCTACCTGCTCGCGGTCATCGTGCTGCTGGCGAGCTTCTTCGTGCCCGGCGGCCCGACAGGCGCGGGCTGGACGCTCTATCCCCCGCAAGCGATCCTGCCGGGCACGCCGGGCACCGAGTGGGGCATCGTGCTGATGCTCGTCTCGCTGGCCATCTTCATCGTGGCGGCGACGATGGGCGGCCTGAATTACGTGACGACGGTGCTTCAGTCGCGCACTGAGGGCATGACGTTGCTGCGCATGCCGCTCACCGTCTGGGGCATCGTGATGGCCACCGTGCTCGCCCTGCTGGCCTTCCCCGCGTTATTCGTCTCCGCCGTGATGATGCTGCTCGACAAGACCCTGCACACGAGCTTCTTCATGCCCGCACTCGTGTCGATGGGGCAGCCGCTCGACTATCGCGGCGGCAGTCCGCTGCTGTTCCAGCACCTGTTCTGGTTCTTCGGCCATCCGGAGGTGTACATCGTGGCGTTGCCCGCGTTCGGCATCGTGTCGGATCTCATCAGCGTGCATTCGCGCAAGAACATCTTCGGCTACCGCATGATGGTCTGGGCGATTCTCGCCATCGGTGTGTTGTCGTTCGTCGTGTGGGCGCACCACATGTTCATCAGCGGCATGAATCCGTATTTCGGATTCTTCTTCGCGACGACCACCCTCATCATCGCCATCCCCACGGCCATCAAGGTCTACAACTGGGTGCTCACGCTCTGGCGTGGCGATATCCATCTGACGGTGCCGATGCTGTTCGCCATCGGCTTCATCAGTACGTTTGTCATCGGCGGACTGACGGGACTGTTCCTCGGCAACGTGAGCGTGGACATGCCGCTGTCCAACACGTATTTCGTCGTCGCGCATTTCCATATGGTGATGGGCGTCGCTCCGTTGCTGGTGATCTTCGGTGGCATCTATCACTGGTATCCGCTCGTGAGCGGCAGACGTCTGAACGACCGCCTCGGTCAATGGCATTTCTGGATCACGTTCCTCGGCACCTACGCCATCTTCTTCCCGATGCACTACCTCGGCGTGCTCGGCATGCCGCGCCGCTACTACGAGTTTCAGGGCTACAGCTTCATTCCGCAGTCCGCGCACACGATGAACGCTTACATCTCGGTGGCGGCATTCATCGTCGCGGCCGGTCAGATGCTGTTCCTGTTCAATTTGGCGTGGAGTCTGCGGCACGGCAAACCGGCGGGCGCGAATCCGTGGCGTGCGGCCTCGCTCGAATGGCAGACGCCCGACGTGCCGCCCGTTCACGGCAACTGGGGGCCGGTGCTGCCGGTGGCCTATCGCTGGCCGTACGAGTACAGCGTGCCGGGCGATATCGACGACTTCGTGCCACAGAACCTTGCCCCCGATCCGCGACGTCCGGCCACGCTTGCGGATGGCGATTCGGCGGTGCTGCATCGTCGCGAGGCGTCACGGCCGACGCCACCCGATTCACATGACACGCCGGGTACGCCCGACACCCCCAAGGGAGCCACACCATGAGACCTGTTCCGTCCTGGCCGCCGATGCCACCGGGGGGCGCGCCGATTGCGCTGCCGCGTCGTCGTGCGGCGTCGCAGATCGCGCTCTGGTGGTTGATGGGCGTGATCGGCGTGTTGTTCGCGTTGATGCTCGTCGCTTACGTGATGCGCATGAGTCTCGGCGACTGGCGTCCCCTGCCGCCCGTCAATGCGTTGTGGGTCAACACGGGTGTGCTGGCCGCGGCATGCATCGTGATGCAGTCGTCGGCTTCGCAGGCCAGACGCGGAGAGTTGCGACGCTCGCGGCGCGATTGGGGCCTCGCCGGTGCGCTCGCGCTCGCCTTTGTCGTCGGCCAACTGTGGGTCTGGCGCGATCTGGTCGCGCGTCACTACGGGGTATCCGGCAATCCTGCGAACAGTTTCTTTTTCCTGCTGACCGGACTGCACGCCGTGCACCTGATCGGGGGACTGGTGGCGTGGGTGTGTCTGATGCCGCGCCGTCTCACGCATGCCACGCGCGCGCGACGCCTGTCGCTCACGGCACAGTACTGGCACTTTCTGTTCGCGGTATGGATCGTGCTGTTCGCGGCGATCGTCAACCTCACGCCGGAGATCGCACAGCGGCTGTGCGGCACCGGCGGGGTGAGCCCGTGATGTGATGCGTCTGCCATGGCACGAGGAGCTGCATCGTGAATACGCCATCGTCCGCGCTGTCTTCCGCGTCTCCCACTTCCCCTGCTTCCCCTGCCGGGCAGACGCCTGACGGCTGGCGCGGGCTCGTCACCGACTGGTCAGGAGATCGCGCCGCGTTCCACGTGCCGTGGGGCAAGGCGATGATGTGGATCTTCCTGCTCTCGGACACGTTCGTGTTCAGCAGCTTTCTCATCGGCTACATGACGGTGCGCATCTCGACGACCGCTGCATGGCCGAATCCGGCGGAGATCTTCGCGCTCAATGTGAACGGTCATCCGGTGCCGTTGCTGCTCATCGCCATCATGACGTTCGTGCTCATCAGCAGCAGCGGCAGCATGGCCATGGCGGTGAACTTTGCCTACCGGCGCGATCGCGACAAGACGGCGGCCTGCATTCTCGCCACGGCCTATCTCGGCATGGCGTTCGTCGGCATGCAGGCGTTCGAGTGGACGAACCTGATCGTGCACGAAGGCATTCGCCCGTGGGGCAATTCGATGGGCGCGGCGCAGTTCGGCGCGTGCTTCTTCATGATTACCGGCTTTCACGGGCTGCATGTGAGCGCGGGGGTGATCTATCTGCTAACCGTGATGCGCAAGGTGCTCAACGGCACGCTGGAGCGACGCGACAACTATCAGTTGGTCGAGATCGCCGGCCTTTACTGGCACTTCGTCGATCTCGTGTGGGTGTTCATCTTTGCGCTGTTCTATCTCTGGTAGGAGGAGTGATGGAATCCTCTGCGACACCTGCTGCGCACACGGCCCTCGCCGGTGGCAAGCCCAAGGGCCAACAACATTCGGTCGGTATCTACCTCAAGGTGTGGGCGCTGCTGTTCGTGCTCTCGACGCTGTCGTATCTCGTCGACTATGCGAACTTGCATGGCTATTTGCGATGGGGACTGATTCTCGCGCTGATGGTGGCCAAGGCCGGACTCATCGTGGCGGTGTTCATGCACATGCGCTGGGAGCGTCTCGCGCTCGTCTACGCGATTCTGATTCCGCCGCTCGCACTGCTGGTGTTGATGGCATTAATGGCCACCGAGGCCGACTACACCTTCCTCACGCGGCTCGCGCATTTCCACTGAAACGGCGGGCGTTACAACAATTCCACCAACCGCCGGTCGCTCTTGCGGCAGTACTCGGTGCAGGCGGCGCGCGCGGCGGTCGCGGCACCGTGAACGAAGAGCGGCGCGTCGGCGCGGCGTGACATCGAGACGACGATGGACGGCGGTGCCGGTTGCAAGGGCAACTCCGCGACCTCCCCGCTCGCAATCAGATCGTCGACGAACAGACGCGGGATCGCCGCGACACCGAAACCGTCTCTGACCAACTGCACGATCACGGCGATCGACGGGGAGCCCGTGATGCGTGTCTCCGAGAGCGGCACGCCGTGCACACCCGCCAGCTTCGCCACGATGTCCTCGAGCGCACGATGCGGCGCGGTGCCGCGTCCGTAAGTGAGGATCGGGTGTTGCAGCACCTGCTTCGCCAGCCCGCTGCGTGTATTCGGAAACATGCCCGTGCGCGCGATCCAGTGCACCGGGTAATTGGCGAGCGCATCGCACACCACGCTGCTGTCGTCGCTGCCCTCCACACGGATGATGAGATCGAGTTCGTCGGCGATCAGGCGACGCTGCAATTGCACCGAGACGTCGACCGTCAGCTCGACTTCCAGCGTCGGATAGTCGGCCGCGAGTCGTCGCAGATAGTGCGGCAGCCAGCTATGCACGACCGTCTCGATCACGCCGAGGCGCAGGCGTCCGCGCAGGGTGCTCTCGCCGGACGCCGCCGCTTGCAGACGCCGCGCCGCCTCCACCACCGCCTTCGCATAACCCAGCAGGTATTCACCGTTCGGGGTGAGCCTGAACTCGCGGCTGTCGCGGTCGACGAGCTCGGTCTTCAACTCCTCTTCCAGCGTCTTGAGGCGTTGCGAAATCGCCGCCGGGGTGGCGTGCAGCGCTGCGGCCGTCGCACGAAAGTTGCGCAGCTTGGCCAGCGTGACGAAGGTTTCGAGAAATCGCGTGTTCATATGGTTCGGCGTGATTAGCGCACGACCGAAGCGCATGACGGAAGCGCAAGACGGGAGCGTGCCCAAAAAGCACAACAGTGCGATGAAAAGAAATGCAACAAACCCCGGGAAAACCCGCGAGGTTGTTAAGAAATTCTATACGGCGACTTGCAGAAAAACTCGTTAGCGACAACTTTTTTTTCTTTCTATGCTTCATCCATCGATGCCGCCAAAGCATCTTCCCGCCACGCAGGATTTGCCATGAACCACCGAGCCATGCCGACCGATTTCACTTCGCAACGCGACACGATCACGCCTTTTGAATTCCGTCAGGCCGTTCGCAGCGGGCAGTTCCGGGGGCCGACCGCCGGCTACTGCGGCGACTTTGCGCAGGCCAATCTGGCTATTCTGCCGTTGGCCCATGCGCACGATTTCCTGCGCTTCTGCCAGAGCAATCCGAAGGCGTGCCCGCTGCTGGGCGTGGGCGAGCCGGGGCAGTGGCACGTGCCTGCGCTGGGCCGTGAAGTCGATATCCGCACCGACGTGCCGGGCTACAACGTCTACCGCGACGGCAAGCTCGCCGAGCAGGTCGATAACCTGGCCGAGTACTGGCAAAGCGATTTCGTGGTCTTCGCCATCGGTTGCTCGTTCTCGTTCGAAGACATGCTGGCCAAGGCGGGCATTCCGTTACGCCACGTGGATGAGGGCCGCAACGTGCCGATGTACCGCACCAAGATCGAGAATCAACGCGCCGGAAAGTTTGGCGGCCAGCTGGTGGTGTCGATGCGTCCGATGAAGGGCGCCGACGCCATTCGCGCGGTGCAGATCACGAGCCGCTTCCCCGGCGTGCATGGCGCACCGATCCATATCGGCGACCCGTCGGCGCTGGGCATTGACGATTTGAGCAAGCCGGAGTTCGGCGACGCCGTCACCATTCACGACGGCGAGCTGCCCGTGTACTGGGCGTGCGGCGTGACCCCGCAGACGGCGCTCATGGGCGCGAAGCTGCCGCTCGCGATTGCGCACCGTCCGGGCTACATGCTGATGACGGATATCCCGAACGCGTCGCTCGCGGTGTTCTGAACGCACGACCCATCGGCCTATCCGCCTTACGGCACGACACGCAACACTGAGGCGTCACCGAGGCGCCACCAGGTATCGAGTAACACAAAAGCACCGCGCCATGACGGGAGGCGGCAGGGGAACTATTGCCTGCCGGTGACCGCATACGCCCATCGGAGAGCGCGGCCCGAGGGCATCACACGGCAAGACAGGACATCACCGGAGTCTTTTTCTCATGGAAAGCAAAACCCCTCTCGCGCCCCCCGCCGCGCCGACACCCTCTGCCGTTCCCGAGGCGGGCGGCAGTCTGTTCGGCTGGTACGGCGACGCTACACCGCGCGAAAAACGCGCGTTCTGGAGCTGCAAGGTCGGCTACATGCTCGACGGCATGGACACGCAGATGCTGAGCTTCGTCATCCCGACGCTGGTCGCCACGTGGGGCATCAGCCTTGCGGACGCCGGCTTCATCGGCACGCTCACGCTGCTCGCCTCGGCGCTCGGCGGCTGGGTCGCCGGCATCCTCTCGGATCGCATCGGCCGCGTGCGCACGCTGCAACTCACCGTACTTTGGTTCGCCGTCTTCACCGGGCTTTGCGGCCTCGCGCAGAACTACCACCAACTGCTCGCCGCACGTGCGCTCATGGGCTTCGGCTTCGGCGGCGAGTGGACGGCAGGCGCCGTGCTCATCGGCGAAGTCATCCGCGCTCGCGATCGCGGCAAAGCGGTCGGCCTCGTGCAATCGGGCTGGGCCATCGGCTGGGGCCTGACGGCGATTCTCTACTCGGCGCTGTTCTCACTGCTGCCCGCCGAAGTCGCGTGGCGCGCGCTGTTCCTGATCGGCCTGTTGCCGGCGCTGCTCGTGCTCTTCATCCGTCGCTATGTGCAGGAGCCCGAGGTGTACCAGAAGGAGAAGGCCAAGCAGTCGCCGGAAGACGCCCCGGGGCTGGCCGCCATTTTCAGCCCGGCCCTGCTCTCGACGACGATTCGCGCTGCGTTGCTGACCACCGGTGCACAAGGGGGCTACTACGCCATCACGACGTGGCTGCCCACGTTCCTGAAGACGGAGCGCCATCTCACGGTGATGGGCACCGGCGGCTATCTCGCGATGATTATCTTCGGGTCGTGGGTCGGCTATCTGGCCAGCTCGTATCTGACCGACCGCCTGGGCCGCAAACCGAACTTCATCCTGTTCGCCGTGGGGTCGATGGTGATCGCGTTCTCGTACACGTCGCTGCCGCTCACCGACAGCGCGATGTTCTGGCTCGGCTTCCCCCTCGGCTTCTTCGCGTCGGGCATTTTCAGCGGCATGGGGGCGTTCCTGACCGAACTGTTCCCGACGCGAGTGCGCGGCTCCGGCCAGGGCTTTTGCTACAACGTCGGCCGTGCCGTCGGTGCGCTGTTCCCGTTCCTGATCGGCATGCTCTCGAAGCAATACGGTCTGGGTACGACGATCGGCATCTTCGCTGCGGTCGCCTACGGCGTGCTGATCGTCGCGGCACTCACGCTGCCCGAGACGCGCGGCCGTGAACTCGAATCGCTCGAGCCGCGCACGCAATGACACCGCGAGGTGTCTGCCGATGAACCACCGCGGCAGCCGTCGCTGCCGCGCTCGATGACGTCTCCTTAACGCTCCCCGTTGCGCAAGTAGCGAGTGCGCGGCCCCGTCTGACGAGATCGGGCGGCCCGCGCCGGGAGACGTGCGCCCTGCGCCAACACGAATGACGACGGCGCCCCCGCACCGTCACCCCTTCGATTCACGTTTGACCATTGCTTTGCGAGTGACCCCATGACGAACGCTCTCACGCCTGCCGACCAAAACCGCGCGCCTGCGCATCACACGCCTTCGCGCTGGCAGTTCTGGATTGACCGCGGCGGTACCTTCACCGACATCGTGGCGCGCCGCCCGGACGGCACGCTCGTCACCCACAAGCTGCTCTCCGAAAATCCCGAGCAGTATCGCGACGCTGCCGTCGCAGGCATCCGCCATCTGCTGGATCTGGCGCCGGGCGAGCCGATTACGCCGGCGCAGGTCGACATGGTGAAGATGGGCACGACCGTGGCGACCAACGCGTTGCTCGAACGCAAGGGCGAGCCGCTCGCGCTGGTGACGACACAAGGCTTTCGCGACGCATTGCGCATCGCGTATCAGAATCGCCCGCGTTTGTTCGATCTCGACATCGTGTTGCCCGAAGCGCTGTATGCGGAAGTCGTGGAAGTCGACGAGCGTGTCGGTGCGCACGGTGAAGTGGTGCGTGAACTGGATCTCGACGCGGCGCGCAGCGCGCTGGAAGCTGTCTACGCAAAGGGCATCCGTGCGCTCGCCATCGTGCTGATGCACGGCTATCGCTATCAGGCGCACGAAAAGGCGCTGGCGAGCATGGCGCGGACGCTGGGCTTCACGCAGATCTCCGTCTCGCACGAAGTCTCGCCGCTCATGAAGCTCGTCTCGCGCGGCGACACCACCGTTGTCGACGCCTATCTGTCGCCGATTCTGCGTCGCTATGTCGAGCAGGTCGCGCAGGAGATGCCGGGTGTCAATCTGCAATTCATGCAGAGCAGCGGTGGGCTCACGCGTGCCGACAACTTCCAGGGCAAGGACGCCATTCTGTCCGGCCCGGCCGGGGGCATCGTCGGGATGGTGCGCGCGTCGAGTGCGGCGGGTTTCGATCGCGTGATCGGCTTCGACATGGGCGGCACGTCGACCGATGTGTCGCACTACCACGGTGAGTTCGAGCGCGTGTTCGAGACACAGGTGGCCGGCGTGCGCATGCGCGCACCGATGATGAGCATTCACACGGTGGCGGCGGGCGGCGGATCGGTGCTGTCGTTCGACGGCACGCGTCTGCGCGTGGGGCCGGATTCGGCCGGCGCGAACCCGGGGCCGGCGGCGTATCGTCGCGGTGGTCCGCTCACGGTCACCGACTGCAACGTCATGCTCGGCAAGATTCAGCCCGCGCACTTCCCGAAGGTGTTCGGCCCGCACGCCAACGAACCGCTGGATCGCGATGTCGTGGTCGCGAAGTTCACGGCACTGGCCAAGGAGATCGAAGCTGCAACGGGACGACATCAGACGCCGGAAGCGCTCGCCGAAGGCTTCCTGGAAATTGCGATCGGCAGCATGGCTAACGCCATCAAGAAGATCTCGGTGCAGCGCGGCCACGATGTGAGCCGTTATGTACTGACGACATTCGGCGGCGCGGGCGGTCAACACGCGTGTGGCGTGGCCGACGCGCTCGGCATGACGAAGGTCTTCGCGCATCCGCTGGCCGGGGTGCTGTCGGCGTACGGCATGGGTCTCGCGGATCAGACGGCGATGCGCGAGCGCATGATCGAAGCGCCGCTGTCCGAGGACGGACTGAGCGCGCTGGACGACGCCCTCGGTGCGTTGGCCGATGAGGCGGTGAACGCGTTGCTGTCGCAAGGCGTGCCGGCGTCGCGCATCGAGACGGTGCGTCGCGTGCACGTGCGCTACGCCGGGACCGATTCGGCGCTTGCCGTGCCGTTCGGTGACGTCGCCCAAATGCGCGCTGCTTTTGAGGCGGCTTATCGTCAGCGCTACTCGTTCCTGATGGACGGCGCGGCGTTGATCGTCGAAGTGGCATCGGTCGAAGCCATCGGTCACTCGGACGCCCCGGTCGACATCGCGCCGCTGGCGAGCCGCACGTCCGGTGCGCCGCAGGCCGTCGATCATGTGAAGCTCTACGCGGGCGGCGCGTGGCACGAGGCGGCGCTGTTCGCACGCGACACGCTGCTCGCCGGCGACACCATCGACGGGCCCGCCATCGTCGCGGAGAAGAGCGGCACGACCGTGGTCGAGCCGGGCTGGCAGGCGCAGATGAGTGCACAGGGCAATCTCGTGCTCACGCGCGTGGTGCCGAGACGAACGCAACGTGAGGCACAACATGAGGCACAGCATGAGGGGCAACGCGATGCGGGCGAACGCGGCACGCAGGCCGATCCGGTGCGGCTCGAAATCTTCAACAATCTGTTCATGTCGATTGCCGAGCAGATGGGGCTGCGTTTGCAGAACACGGCGTACTCGGTGAACATCAAGGAGCGTCTGGACTTCTCCTGTGCGTTGTTCGACCGCGAGGGCAACCTCATCGCCAACGCGCCGCACATGCCGGTGCATCTGGGCTCGATGGGCGAGAGCATCAAGACGGTGATCGAACGCAATCGCGGCGCGATGCGCGAGGGCGACGTCTTCATGCTCAACGATCCGTATCACGGCGGCACGCACTTGCCGGACGTCACGGTCATTACGCCGGTGTTCGTGACGGGGGAGGGTGGCAATGCGGATGATGCGGCTGAGCCGCTCTTCTACGTAGGCTCGCGCGGCCATCACGCAGATATCGGTGGCATCACGCCGGGATCGATGCCGCCCGACTCGACGCACGTCGAAGAGGAGGGCGTGCTGATCGACAACTGGCAACTGGTCGCGGCGGGCGAACTGCGTGAGCGCGAGACGCGCGCGCTGCTGGCCGGGGCTCGCTATCCGGCGCGCAACATCGACCAGAACATGGCCGATCTGCGCGCGCAGGTGGCGGCGAATCAGAAGGGCGTGGAGGAACTGCGCCGCATGGTGAGCGACTTCGGGCGCGACGTCGTGCTCGCCTACATGCGGCACGTGCAAGACAACGCCGAAGCCGCCGTGCGGCGTGTGATCGGCGCGCTGTCCGATGGTCACTATCGCTATGCGCTGGATAACGGCGCGGTGATCGAGGTCGCGATTCGCGTGGACCCCGCAACACACGGCGCGACCATCGACTTCACGGGAACGTCCGCACAGTTGCCCAACAACTTCAACGCACCGCGCGCGGTGTGCATGGCTGCCGTGCTGTACGTCTTCCGCACGCTGGTCGACGACGACATCCCGCTCAATGCGGGTTGCCTGAAACCGCTGACGGTGATCGTGCCGCAGGGGTCGATGCTCAACCCCGTGTTCCCGGCAGCGGTGGTGTCGGGCAATGTGGAGACATCGTCTGCCATTACCAATGCGCTTTACGGTGCGCTCGGACGCGTGGCGTCGAGTCAGGGCACGATGAACAACTTCACGTTCGGCAACGAGACGTATCAGTACTACGAGACCATTGCGGGCGGCAGCGGCGCAGGCGACGGTTTCCACGGCGCCGACGCCGTGCAGACGCATATGACGAACTCGCGTCTGACCGACCCGGAAGTGCTGGAGTGGCGCTATCCGGTACGGCTGGAAAGTCATCGGATTCGGGCCGGATCGGGCGGTGCGGGGCGTTGGCATGGTGGCAACGGTGCCGTGCGCCGCATTCGTTTCCTCACGCCGATGACGGCGTCGATTCTCTCCAACAACCGCATTCACGCGCCGTTCGGTGCGCAGGGCGGTGGGGCCGGGGCGCTGGGGGCGAACTATGTCGAACGCGTAGACGGCACGCGTGAGGCACTGGCGCACATCGGAAGTACGCAGATGCAGCCGGGCGATATCTTCGTCGTCGAAACGCCGGGTGGCGGAGGTTTCGGCGTGGCCTGAGCGATCCGCTGCGGGTAGACACCCCGCGCCGATGGGAATTGGCGCAAGCGTGGTGTGATACCGGAAGGGAATGCCGCCTTTGCAAAGGCGGCACCCGCGCGTCTTCGTACGATGCGTCATGTCTTGATTGACTGACCGCAACATACGGAGGCGCTCTTATGTCTGACCCGTTGCAACACCCCACGCCCACGTCCGCCGCATCTGTAGCATCTGCGGCATCTGTCGATCCGGAGCAATGCGCGGCGGACGAGCTTCTCGTTCAGTACGAACGAGCGTGTGCCGAAATGCAGTTGGCGGGGCGCAAGTTGCACCGCCAGATGCAGGAATACCAGGCGGTGCTCGACGAAGTCGCGCGTCTCGAAGCCTCGGGCACGCCTGACGCCCGTGAAAAGCTCAAGCGTCTCGAAGCCCTCGTAGAGAGCGAAGCCTTTCAGCGCGACGAGCGCGACATCCGCCGCATGACCGCCGCGCTCAAGCACACCATCGAGCAGATGCGCGCCGACGCACCCGTGCCGCTCGTGGACATCTCCCACGCCAGCCCCTCCACCCCCACCGCTCCCGCGAAACGTGCGCCGACCTTGCGTCGCGCGTGCGCCTGAGACGAGGTTTGCCCATGATCGATCGAATCTCAGGCGCGTCGTCGCGCACTCACACTTACGGCGTGTCGGAAATCGGCGCGATTGCCGCGGCTTCTCAGAACCCGCTGCTCGCGACGATGGCTGTCGCCCAGGAGCGATTGCGCCAATTGCAGTCGATGGCGGACACCTGGGTCGGGGCGGCGCACACGCGCATGAACGTGGCTCGCGACGCGAGCGATTTCGCGACGTTAGCCGGTGCCATGGCGCAGCGCGCCGCCACCGGGGCGAAGCGGGAGTCGCTGCCGCAAGCGCTGCGTGACTTTGCCGTTCAGCACGAGATCCTGCCTCCGCAGGCCGCCGCTGAGCCGTTCGACGCCGCAAGTCTGCAAAACCTCGAATCGCGGCTTCGATCGCTGGCATTGACGGATGGCGCGTCAAGTACCAGAGATCAAATCCAGCTAAAAAGTCTGGTCAGCCGCTACGACAACACGCTCACGCTCTACAACGCAGTGATCGCCCGGCTTGGCGAAGTCACGAAGAAGATTGTGAACAGCATGTAACCGAGTGCACGCATCGGCTAGCGAGTGCTGTTTCCAGTGCTCCTTACCTTGCCTCTCACCTCGAATTCACTTACTCCAGGATCTATTCTCATGATGTCTCTTTCGGGCTTCCCGTCCATCCCGCAAACCTTTCGTGTCTCCACTGCCCAAGGGGCCGCTTCTCCGAGTAACGCCGCGCTCAATCGCGTGTCGAAAATGCCGGATTTTCACGGAACGATCGCGCAATACGCGATGTTGATGATGGAGATGAACAACGGCGAAGCGCAGAACATGATTCACGAAATGCAGCGGCGCCAAAAGGAAGGGCAAGAGGCGCGCGAGGCAGCGAATCAGATCGAATCGCTGATCAACGAAATCGGTTCGGACACCTCAGTAAAAAAGACCGTCGGCGACGGCATTCGCGCATTCTTCGACAAGCACAACATCGAGATCACCGTCTACGCAGACGGGACCAAGAAGACGTTGAAGGAGTGGGAGAGCCGCGACAAGCTGGTTGGCGAGCCTGGCTACTCGACATACACAGGTGAGTACACGGCGGCACAACTGCGCTCGCTCAAGGCCGCCGCCGAGGGCTTCACCGAACAGGCGTCGGATAGCCGCACCGTCGATCAGATCAAGATCAACAAGAAGCTTCAGGAATACAACGGTGCCTCGACGCTGGTGAACACCATCTACAGCTCGCAAGGCTCGCAGCTCAACCAGATCAACGGATCCATGCGCACGTGAGCATGCCAATGTTCCCGGAAGCCGCGCCGGCAGAAGCGCTCGATGCGCACGACATGCAGGAAGTCCTCTCGCGATTCTTCGAAAGCGGCGGCGCGCTGCGCATGCTGGCCGATCTCGACGAGGACGACCTCGCACGTGTGCGTGCGCACGCGGGTCAGCGTTTCGCGCAGGGACAGATCGCCGCAGCGCAGCGCGTGTACTTCGTGCTCGCCACGCTCGACCAATGGTCGTTCGACGACTGGTACGGACTCGGACTTTGCTACCAGCGACTCGGGCAGCACGAGCAGGCACTGCCATGCTTCGCGAAGGCGGGCGTGATCCGCGCCTCGGACCCGCGTCCACCGTATCTCGCGGGAATGAGCTACGAGCAAATGGGCAACCGGGAATTTGCACGCAAGTCATATGACGCAACGTTGCGCGTATGCGCCCAGCAGCCTCAGCACGACACGCTGGCGCGCTCGGCCCGTGCGCGGCGCGACGCGCTGAATGTCTCTTCGGAACCTAAAACAACATGACAGTCATCCATTCCACGAGCGCCGGCTATATGCCGCTTTGGACCGACAGCGTCGCCGACGCGTCCGCAGCCGCTTCCGCTGACGAGGCGGTCGATTCGGGCAATGCCGCTCGCAAACGACGCCAGCGCACCGATTGGCTGCGCCCCGAGGACTTCGCGCCCGATAAGTCGACCCATGTCGACTGGCAGGACGCCGAGGGCGCGTTCTCCCGCTTGCTGAATCGTCTCTTTTCGGTCGGCTCCGGAATGGCGGCCGAGGCGTTGCGCTCGTCCAACGCGCAGGGCGCAACCAGCCTGTCGGCGCTCGAAGACGTGGATCCGTCCACGCTGGCGATGATGGCGTCGATGATCGCGATGGACGCGTTGGGTGACACCGCAAAATCCACGCAGCGCGCGCTGGAGTTGTTGGGCGCGCGGCAAGAGAAGCTGCGTCAGGATGACATCCAGAAGTTCCGCGAACAAATGGACAAGAACACCGAAGACGCGAACAAGGCGCGCAAGGGCGGCATCTTCGGTGTGGTGTTCGACTGGCTCATTGCGGCGGTCGACGTGGTGGTCGGCGCGGTCAAGGTTGTGACGGGCGTTCTCACCATGAACCCGCTGATGATCGCCGGCGGCGTGGCCGATGTCGGCTCAGGCATTGCAGGGCTCGGCGCGGCATTCCACAAGACGATGGCGCTCGTCGATCCGAAGAACGCGGCGTATCACGAGAAGGAAGCGACCAAGTGGGGGCATGCGCAGTTGGCGTTCCAGATGCTTGGCATGGTCATCGGCTTCGGCACGTCGATCAAGGGCTTTCTCGCCAAGCGAGCGACGACCAAAGCGGCGAGTCGCGTGTTCAAGGCGGGCGCAGGGGAAGCGCTGGAGCAAGCGCTCAAGTCAGGCGACAAAGCCGCCGTCAATGCGGTCAAGACGCGCGTGGTCTCGGAGATCGGCTTCGTGGTCGGCAACGAGGTGGGTAAGCGCGTAGGCCAATCGCTGCTGCAAAGCGGCACGCAAGGCGCGCGCAGGCTCGCGAAAGCCGGCTTCAATCGCATGGCCGAGCAGTTCACGCAACAGATGGTCGAGCAGATGGCTTCGCGAGCCTTCGACAAGGTAGCGAAGAACGCTGCGAAGCAGGTTGCGCGGGGTAAGGCCGTGACCGCCAAGGGGCTGACGAAGTCGTTCACGTCGGGCATGAACACGCAAGGTTACTTCGCGCTGGCGCGCGGGACGTGGTCGCTCTCCACGGCCGTGCGTGGTGTGTTCTCCGGGGCAAACGCCATGGGGCAGGGGATTATCGGCGTGCAACGCTCGAAGCTGCAACTGGACGCCCGTGACCTCGCCGTCGACATGATGTGGTTGCAGATGCTCATGCAAATGAACGCAGACGACAAGAAGCGCGCGGCGAAGTCCATGGAATCGCTCGTGGGCCAGCAGAGCGACATCGCGGTATCGGCGGGCGAGCAAGTGCAGAAAACCGGCGAGATGCGCATTCGGATGGCCGCCTCGTCGGCCCGCGCATGATCTGCCATTGAGTTCTCAGGCGCGGTACTCACCGCGTCTTCGCTAATCGGAGTAAAGACATGACGACCGCATTGAATTCCACGTATCCGGCTTACCGTCAGACGGACATCGCGGCATCGGAAGCACAGCAACGTGCCGAGTCCGGCAGCGAAGGTTCGCAAGTGCTGCCACGCATCCGCGAAAAGGCCGATGGACTTCAGTCCGCACAAACGCTCATCACACTGTTTCTCGCCATGCGAGTCGCGGAGCGCAACACCGATCAATCGTATCGCACGCGTCACGATGCCATGGTCTTCGAGCGGGGTGTGACGGCGCGCGCCGAAAAGTACAAGGCCAACCAGTCGCACTACAACGCGGGCCTGCTCTCGGCCGTCGGTAGCATCGTTTCGGGAAGCTTTTCGTTTGTCGGCGGCGTGGGGTCGGGGGCCGCAGGTTTCGGCGGCGAACTGGGCAAGCTCAGAGTCGTTGGCACCGCGGTCGGTGAGACGACGAAGGGCTTCGGCCAGTTCGTAAAGTCGCCCTTCGATGTCGTGTCGAACGACAAATCGCTCGACGGGCGCGACAACGACGTGCTGGGCGAGTTCGAAATGTCGCTCACCGACGAGACGCGTCGCACCAACGATCGGCTGCGTCAGCGAATCGATGCAACGAGCGCCGACATTCGTGACGTGTCGCGCTCGATGTACGGCATGATCGGACAGCAGGTCACGAAGATGTACGACACCATCCGATAAGCCCATGACAGTCTGCGAGCGCGCCGTTGCGGCATTTTTCAGGACTCACCGTTTTACGGCGCGCGTCGAAGTCTGCGAACGCACCGGCATCGAATTGGGACAGCGCGTCGAGAACGGCGAGCTGTCCCTGTGCCATCGTCTCGATAAAGTCGCGGCGGGCGCCGTGCTGACGATCACCGATTTCCGGCTCGACGCCGAAGCGAACGCGAGCGAGCACGCCGTGCGACGCTTCTGTCAGTTGATCCGCACCTTGCTGCGCACCGTCCCGCACCTGAGCTACGTCCGGGGGATGATTCTGCCCGGCGTGAGCGATGCGCGCGTGCGCAGCGTGAGGTTGCGGCTCGCGGCCATCCTCGAGCGCGAGGGCGCATTCTGGCGCGACGAAGACGGCGACCGCTGGCTCGTGTTCAGTCGCGAGCACGATCGGATCGCGTCCCGTCACACCGCACGACCGGCGATGCCAAGCCTGGCGACACGCTGAGCTTGCCCCGATTCGGGTTTTTGTCGGCCGCTTCAATGCCCGCCTGCGCAGGTCGCGGGAATTTTCGATGTTTTCCCGGTCCTCGACGACAGAATTACAATAGGCGTCGGTCCCGCAGGGCCGTCAATGAATCGATGCAGGAAGCACTCGCGCGTCTGGAATGAACAACGTCACGATCGCCACAGCACCCAAGCCGTGGTTCCTCTATTTGCTGGAGTGTGCGGGCGGACGCATCTACACCGGCATCACCGTCGATGTGGACGCGCGTTATGCCGCGCACGTCGCGGGCAAGGGCGCGCGTTTCACGCGTGCCTATCCCCCGTCGCGCGTGCTGCTCTCGCTCACGTTCGCCGATCGGGCCGCAGCCTCGCGGGCCGAATACCGTATCAAGCAGTTGAGCGCGTCGCAGAAGCGCGCGCTCATCGCCGGCACGTTCGTGTGCGATTTCGGCGACGTCGCTGTCGATGTCGCCGGCGACGCCGAGCGTGCCGCCGCCGTTAAGGCACCAGCCGCGCCTGTCGAATGATCCGGCGCACGTCGCGCTGAATCGCCCCGAACTGGCCGCGCGACGGAATGGGCGACACCACGAGCGCCCAGCTATCGCCGGGCACGGTCTTTTCCACCACGGTGTAATAGGTCGACTGCGTGCGGAAGAAGTCGGCAATGCCGTCGTGACTGATCCGATAGCTGCGATCATTCGCGCCGGCCAGCAAGAACACGCCGAGCGTGTAATACACGTCGCGATCGGCATTGATCGGCCCCGACTGCTTGTCGAGCAGCAGCGTGCGCAGCGTCTTCTCGGTGAGCAGACTCGGATGGCGAATGTCGAATACGTTCCACACCTTGAGCAGTGCCCCCGTCGACATCTGCCACCCTGCGAACGGCGCCAGCAAACGCCAGCTATCGGGCAGCTTGGCATCCGTCACGCCGAGTGGCGCGAAGATGTGCTGCTCGCAGAAGTCCTTGTACGCTTCGCCGGAAACGGCTTCGATCACCATGCCGAGCAGCAGATACGAGACGTTGGAGTAGACGAAGTCGGATTTGCCGCTCGAATGCCCCGCGTCGCCCGCGTCCAGATAGTTGAAGAAGTCGGCGCTCCCGCCCACCCGCCGGATCGCGAGCCCGCTGAACAAGCCGTTGACGGGATCGTTGAAGCCGTTCGTCGCGAGGCCCGCGCGATGCGCGAGGAGGCGTCGTACGGTCAGGTCCCGCAGCGACGGATCGAGCGGCTTGCCGTGCTGCTTCGCATAGGTGTCTAGCAAATCGCCGAGTTTGGCGTCGAGCGAGAGCTTGCCTTGTTGCACGAGCAGCGCGATGCCAATGGCTGTCACCGACTTCGACAGACTGGCGACGGGCAGCAACTGCTGGACCTCGTCACCGGACGTGGCCGCTTCGAGCACGCTACCGGCATCCGATTCGGTGCGCAGCCATACGTGCGACAGGTTGTAGCGCTCCTTGATCTGCTCCACCCCCTGCGCGATGGTCGACTGGCCGATCGGGACGGCCGGTCTGATCGGCGTGGCCGCGTCGGCCGAGGGCAGCGCGACGACCGTATTGCCCGCGCTCGCGGCATCTGGCTGCGAGGCGGTTTGGGTTTGTGCGAGCGCCTGGCTCGTCATCATCATTGTGGCAGTGCCCAGCAGGACACCCAGGATCGCACGGCGCACAGACGCACCGCATCGACCTGTAGCACGCACGACGGCCTGCGAATTGCATCGCAATGCCAACGGCGTGTTCAAACGTGCCCCTGCCGGACGGCGATGCCGTTCGACATTCATTTCAACTTCCCCCCGCGCACGATGCTTCGAACCGCGAATCGACTCTCTTCGGAGTCAGAATGGTTCGGTGTGCGCACGTGCCGCATTGCGGCGATCTTGGAAATCGAAGTTTAGGAAAAACTTCGTCCAAGTACCTAGTAAAAAGCCCGCATTTTACATTAAGTTGCACGTATCGCGAATACGCACCCATAGTCATGCGCAATCGTCGTGCTCCCGGACCGTGCGACGGGGGCGGCGCGCGGGCTGTCACCGATATGGCGCCGCCGATACCCTCTCGCGTCACCGGAAATCGGGCGCAATTGCCCGTCCCACGGGCCTCGCGGGGCATGGCGGCCGCGTTTTGGGCCGCGTTGCCGGCGGTTTTGTCAGCCGCCACCGACAAGACCTGTCACGCATCGCGGTGTAAGCTATCGGCCAGACAGGCTCCGACTCGCCCGTAGGCTTTAGGGGCGGCGTCCCGTAGATGGCGTCGTGCCGGCCGAAGGCTCGACCGATACATGACAGAACCCTTCCGTGCGCGCCCGAGCCGGCCCGCCGACGTCTCTTCCCCCGTGCCTCAGCCGATGGCTGCCGGTGGGCCCAGCGCTGCGGCATCTGCCGCCGGCGGGGCCGGTGGCAACCCGCCCGGGCCGCCGCCCCCTTCCTCTCCTCCACCCGTCGAGGCCGCCTGGCTCGCGTTGCCCGCGCCCTTGCGCTGGCTCCGGCGCTTTCCCTGGAGTGCCTCCCGGCCCTGGCTGATCGTGGCCGGCGTTGCCCTGCTCGGGCTCTTCGTCTTCGACGCGCTGCATCACATGCTGCGTCACGTGCATTACGACAACATCGTCGCCGCGATTCACGACACGCCTGTGACGCGTCTGGTGCTTGCCATGTTGGCAACCCTCGCGAGCTACGCGGCCCTTACCGGCTACGACATCTCCGGGCTTCGCTTTGCCGGGGCGACGGTGAAGCGCTCGACGGTCGTGCTCACGTCGTTCATCGCCTACGCATTGGGTAATTCCGTCGGGCTCGGCGTGCTCACCGGCGGCACCGTGCGCATGCGCATGTACGCCGCCGCCGGGATCGACGCCTCGAAGGTCGCGCACGCCGTGGCCTTCAACGCCGGGGCGTTCGGGCTGGGCATGACGGTGTTCGGCTCGCTCGGCATGTTGTGGGGCGCGTCGCGCGTCTCGGCGCTAGTGCCGATTCCGGCGTGGCTGTTGCAGGCCCTCGCCGTGTTGCTGCTCGCGGGGGCTGCCGCCTTCCTCGTGCTGTGCACCCGCAAGCGCTCGGTGTCGCTCTTCGGCCGCTGGGCGATTCCGCTGCCGCCGCTTCGTCTCGCGTTGCGCCAGTTGCTGATCTCTGCCGCCGATCTGGGCATGGCCGCCGCTGCGCTGTGGTGCCTGCTGCCGGCGGGCGTGGTGGATCTGCCGACCTTCGTCGTCTTCTATGCCATTGCCATGGCGCTCGGCGTGCTCAGTCATGTGCCGGGTGGCGTGGGCGTGTTCGAGGCCGTGATTCTGCTCGCGACGAACGGCCACGCGCCCATCAGTCAGGTGGCGGGGGCGCTGGTGCTCTATCGCGGGATCTACTACCTGTTGCCGCTGATGCTCGCGGCGTGCCTGCTCGCCGGGTTCGAGCTGCGCCAGGGGCCGGCGGCGCCGATCGGGCGCGCCGCCGTGCGGCTCTTCCCCGGGCTGCTGGCGGCGCTTACGCTGGTCGCCGGGGTGATGCTCCTGATCTCGGGGGTGACGCCCGCCACGCGCGACGCCGAAGACTTCCTGCGCAATCACGTGCCGCTGTTCCTGGTGGAGGTGTCGCACTTGCTCGGCAGCGTGGCCGGGTTGGCGATGCTGTTCCTCGCGCGCGGGTTGTTGCACCGGCTCGATGCGGCGTGGTGGGGGTCGCTCGCGCTGACGATCGTTGCGGCGGTGCTCGCGATTCCGAAGGGCATCGCGTTGTCGGAGTGCTTTGTTCTGGCCGTGCTCGCCACGCTGCTGCTCGTCTCGCGCAAGCAGTTCGACCGGCGCTCGTCGCTCTTTACGCAGAAATTCGAGCCGGGCTGGATCATTGCGGTGCTCTCGGTGCTGGGCGCGTGTACGTGGCTGATGTTCATGTCGTACCGGCGCGTGGGCTACGCGAATCAGCTCTGGTGGCAGTTCACGTTCGACGGCGATGCGCCGCGCTCGATGCGCGCGCTGATGGTCGTGGCCGTGATCGGGCTGGGTCTCTCGCTGTGGCAACTGTTGCGTCAGTCGCCCGGCGCGATGGTACCGGCGAGCGAAGAGGAACTGGCGCGGGCGAAGGCGATTATCCGCAAGCAACCGGCCGCCGACGCCTGCCTTGCGCTCATGGGCGACAAGAGCTTTCTGTTCTCGCCGTCGGGCAACGCCTTCATCATGTACGCGAAGCATCGCCGCTCGTGGGTGTCGCTCTCGGACCCGGTCGGCGATCAGAAGGAGTGGCCCGAACTGATCTGGCGGTTCATCGAACTGGCCGACGCGCATGGCGGGCGCGCCGCGTTCTACAAGACGCGTCCGCAGGCGTTGCCGTTGTATATCGACGCCGGATTGCGCGCCTACAAGCTCGGCGAGGAGGCGTTCGTCTCGCTGCCGGACTTCAGTCTGCAAGGGGCGCGCCGGGCGAATCTGCGGCATGGCGCCGCACGCGGCGAGCGCGAAGGACTGACGCTGGAGATCGTGCCGCCCGAAGCCGTCGCGCCGCATCTCGCGGAAATGCGGCGGGTCTCGGACGCATGGCTGGCGCGTCAGCACACGCGCGAGAAGGGCTTCTCGCTCGGCGCATTCGACGAAGCCTACGTTGTGCGTCAGCCGGTGGCGCTCGTGCGCCGTGAGGAGCGCCTCGTGGCTTTCGCCACGCTCATGTGCCCTGACGTGCAGCGCATCGAGGCGAGCGTCGACCTGATGCGGCAGGTGCCCGACGCGCCGCCGGGCACGATGGACTTCCTGTTCGCCAGGCTGATGCTGCATTTCAAGGCGCAGGGCTACCAGCGTTTCGGCCTCGGCATGGCGCCGATGTCGGGGATGCAGACGCACCAGTTGGCGCCTCGCTGGCATCGCTTTGGCCGCATGATGTTTGCGCACGGGGCGCGCTTCTACAACTTCCGCGGGCTGCGCAGCTTCAAGGACAAATTCGATCCGCAGTGGGAGGCGCGTTATCTGATGACGCCGGGCGGCCTCGCGCCGATGCTCACGCTCGCCGATGTGGCCGCGCTCGTGGGCGGTGGCTGGAAAGGGATGATTACGAAATGACAGGGCAGACGATGGTGACGTACGGCGAGTCTAACGAAGCGCGCGTGGGATCGCGCAATCGCAAGCACGCCGGCGACACGCGGCGCTGGGGACGTCGCGTCGCGGTGAGTGCAGCGGTGTGGGCCGTGACGATGACGCCGGTCGCCGCGCTGGCCCAGACGGCGGCTTCGCCACAACCGAGTGAAGCGACGCCAGCAGCGAAGGCAGCGGGGAATCGCCCCAACGTACTGAGGCCCGCCCTCAAGGCGGGTCCGGTTGCGCAGTCGCCCGCTGCGGCGTCGAGCGTGGCTTCCCCCGTGATGCCTCAGGCGGCCGCTGCCGCCGCCGGCGCGGCCGCGTTCCGAAGCGCGGGCGGCGCTGCGCCGGAGATCATGACGCATGGCCGCTTCGAGAACGTGCCCATCTTCCGGCCGCAGGGCGAGGCGAATGCGACGGTACTCTTCTTCTCGGACGACGATGGCTGGACACCGCGTGCGGAGCGCATGGCCCGCGCGCTTGCGGATACCGGCGCGCTGGTGGCCGGCATCGACACCGCGAGGTTGATGGCCAACTACACCAAGGACGACATTGCCTGCGTCTACGCGGCGGGCGATCTCGACAACTTCGGCCGATGGGTCGAGGCGGCGGTGAAGCTGCCGGGCTACACGCCGCCGATTCTCGTGGGCGACGGCGTGGGCGGCACGTTCGCCTACGCCATGCTCGCGCAGGCAGGCAGCGACACGTTCTCGGGGGCGCTGTCGGTCGACTTCTGCCCGGTGTTGCCGATGTCCCGGCCGTTGTGCCAGGGCGAGGGCGTGCACTTCGGGCGCGGCATCACGCACACGGCCGGCGGCGCGCCGATGCGGTTGCTGCCTGCCCCCGTCATGAGCGCACCGTGGATGACGATGGGGGGGCCGGTCAGTAGCCCGGTCGGTAGCGCTGCCGCGCGTGCGCCGCGTTGTTCCGATCGCGTCGCGCAGGAGTTCGCCGCGCGCACGCCGAATTCAACCTGGCTCGTCGGCGGGCTCGCGGGCAGTCTGGGCGCCGTGGATACCTCCGGTACGCCGACCGCCACGGGGGCGCCGTCCGCGCCTGTGCTGGCCGACTGGATGACGCAGTACAAGAACGCTTTCCGCCGCCTGAACGCCCATCACGTGGCGGGCACGGCCCGTCCGCCTGCCGCCGTGGCCGATCTGCCGGTCATCGAGGTGCCGGCCACGGGCAAGCCTGCCGCGAACCTGGCCGATACCTTCGCGATCCTGATGTCGGGCGATGGCGGCTGGGCCGGACTCGACCGCGACGTTGCCGGGGCGCTCTCCGCGCACGGCATCCCGGTGGTCGGCGTCGATTCGCTGCGTTACTTCTGGTCGGCGCGTACCCCGGCGTCCGGCGCGCTCGACATCGACCGTCTCATGCGCTTCTATCAGACCCGGTGGAACAAGAAGCGCGTGATTCTCATCGGCTATTCCCAGGGCGCCGACGTGCTGCCGTTCATGGTCAATCGCCTGCCCCCCGTGGCCCGCGAGCGTGTCGGGTTGCTCGTGCTGATGGGACTTGGCCAAAAAGCGGATTTCGAATTCCGCATGACCAACTGGGTGATGTCGAGCCAGAACGGCTTGCCGATTCGTCCGGAAGTGGAGCGTCTGCCCGATGGCATGGCGATGTGCGTCTACGGGGCCGATGAAGACGACAGCAACTGCCCGGGGCTCGATCCCAGGCGTGTTCAGGTCGTGAAGATGCCGGGCGGCCACCATTTCGACGGCAACTACACCGGGTTGGCCGACGTGATTCTCCAGGGCCTCGCCAAGCGGTAGTCCAGCGTTAATCAAGCGTTAATCAAGCGTTAGTGCCGGTCTGTCGTGCCGGGTCGACGTAGCGGGGATATCAGCGATATCGGGGACCCGCTTTTTCTCGCCTTGCCTTCCGTGCAGGCGCTCCGTACACTGCCGCCAGTTTTCCCATCGACCCAGGTTCCGCGCGTGCCGTTAGATACGGCACGGCACACAGGAGAAGATCGACATGGCTGAGGGTTATTTCCCGAAGTGGCAGCAACAGGACACGGGCTCCGGCCGCGTGATCGCCCCCGATGAGCGTTTGCCCTGGCCGCAGACCATCGCAATGGGGGTGCAACACGTGGTCGCCATGTTCGGCTCGACCGTGCTCGCACCGTTGCTCATGGGCTTCGACCCGAACCTCGCGATCTTCATGTCGGGCATCGGCACGTTGCTCTTCTTCGTGCTCGTTGGCGGGCGCGTGCCCAGCTATCTCGGCTCGAGCTTCGCCTTCATCGGCCTCGTCATTTCGGTGACGGGCTATGCAGGCAGCGGTCCGAACCTGAATATCCCCGTGGCGCTTGGCGGCATCATCGCCTGTGGCGTGCTCTACGCCATCATCGGCCTGATCGTGATGGCCGTCGGCACGCGCTGGATCGAAGCGCTCATGCCGCCGGTGGTCACGGGCGCCGTGGTGGCGGTCATCGGCCTGAATCTGGCGCCGGTCGCCGTGAAGGGCGTCTCGGCCACGAGCTTCGACACGTGGATGGCGCTCGCGACGGTGCTGTGCGTGGGCCTCGTGGCGGTGTTCGCACGCGGCATGGTGCAGCGTCTGCTGATTCTCGTGGGCCTGTTGCTCGCCTACGCGCTGTACGCCGTGCTGACCAACGGCATGGGGCTGGGCAAGCCGATCGACTTCGCTATCGTGGCCAACGCGGCGTGGTTCGGTCTGCCGCATTTCGCCGCGCCGGTGTTCAAGCCGGAAGCCATGGTGCTGCTCGCCCCCATCGCCATCATTCTGGTGGCGGAAAACCTCGGGCACATCAAGGCGGTGAGCGCCATGACCGGGCAGAACCTCGACCGCTACATGGGCCGCGCCTTCCTCGGCGACGGGCTGGCGACCATCGTGTCGGGCAGCGTCGGCGGCACGGGCGTGACCACGTATGCCGAGAATATCGGCGTGATGGCGGTGACGAAAATCTACTCGACGCTGGTCTTCGCCGTGGCGGCGGTGATCGCGCTGGTGCTCGGCTTCTCGCCGAAGTTCGGCGCCGTCATCCAGACGATTCCCGGCCCGGTGCTCGGCGGTGTGTCGATCGTGGTGTTCGGTCTCATCACGGTGGCCGGCGCGCGCATCTGGGTGCAGAACAAGGTCGACTTCTCGGATAACCGCAACCTGATCGTCGCGGCGGTCACGCTGGTGCTCGGCGCAGGCGACTTCACCCTGAAGTTCGGCAGCTTCTCGCTGGGCGGCATCGGCTGCGCCACGTTCGGCGCGATCATCCTGTACGCGCTGCTGCGCGGGCGCGGGGCATCGAGGCCGGCGGCGATGTAATTCGCCGCGCCCTCCCGCCAAAGGGATGGCGAGATGGCATGACCCCAGAGCGGCACGACGTTTATGTCGTGCCGTTTTCGTTGGTGGCGACGGGAGCGGCCAGCCGTTCAAGCAGTTGCCGTGCGTAGACAGGCAGGGCGTCGCGCTCGCGCACGCACAGCACCAGCGTTCGCAGTGCCCACGGGTCGGAGAGCGGCACGATGCCGATGCCAAGCGTGGCTGCCGAGCGCCTGGCGGCGCTCAGGGGCACGATCCCCAACGCTGCGCCAGCCGCCACGGCGCGGCACAGGCTGTCGAAGTCGCGCAGACGCAGACGGTAGCGCAGGGGCCGTCCGGCCCGTCTGGCGTGACCGTCCAGATGCTCGGCCAGCGCGCTTTGTTCGGGCAGGCCGATGAATTCGGTATCGAGTATGTCGATGAGCGCCACCGCGTGCTGCCCGGCAAGCGTATGAGCCGGCGGCGTGACGACCACCAGCCGGTCTTGCCGGAACGGCACCGTCTCCAGTCCCGTCAGTTCGATCCAGTCGGAGACGACACCGATGTCCGCCGCGCCTTCGAGCACCGCTTGCACGACCGCCGGACTCGTCTGCTCGCGCAGCGAAATCTCGACGTTCGGATGCTCGGCGAGGAACGCTCCCAGCAGATCGGGCAGGAACTCGGACATCGCAACGGTGTTGGAGGCAATGCGTACGTTGCCCTTGAGTCCGGCCGCGTATTCGCCTAATTCGCCGCGCATCTGTTCGATCTGGGCGAGCACGCGTCGGGCGTGAGCGAGGAGGGCGCGTCCGGCGGGCGTGGGAATCACGCCCTGGCGGTGGCGCATGAAGAGCGCAACGCCCAGCGTTTCCTCGAGACCGCGAATGCGCGCGCTGGCGGAGGCCAGCGTCAGATGGGCGCGCTCGGCGCCGCCGGTGATGCTGCCGGCGTCGGCAACCAGCAGGCAAAGACGCAGATCGGTCAGGTCGAATCGCACGATGCGGGCGGCAGGGTGTTGGGGCAATGGCGTCAGTGTAGCGGCCTGGCCGGGGTGCCCGCACGCGTTGTGCAACGTCCGGATATCGAACCTCGCGGGACCCCGAACATCGATCTCGACTGACTTGGGAAAGGGCACATGGTAAACTACGCGCTTTCAAGACACGGCCGTACCCGCGACGGCCTCGCCCGCCAAGCCGCTGATTTCATCGCCGGCGGGTCGTCTTGCCGGCGTCTTCCGGCGCGTCGCCCAAATGAGCGCGATGCCCGTCTCACGCCCGACGCGGGCATTCCACCAAAAATAAACAACATCGATACGCGCGGGGACACTCATCGTGGAGTCCGCGCATTGGTCTTTATATGTCTTTTGAAACGCTCGGCCTGTCGGCCGACATCCTGCGTGCGGTTGCCGACCTCGGCTATACCCACCCGACTCCGATTCAACTGCAAGCGATCCCGGCCGTTCTGCAAGGCGGGGATCTGCTCGCCGGCGCCCAGACCGGGACCGGCAAAACGGCAGGCTTCACGCTGCCGATCCTGCAAATGCTCGCTTCGCGTGCGCGTCCTGCGGCGGCTAACGGCAAGCGCTCCGTGCGCGCGCTCGTGCTGACCCCCACGCGCGAACTGGCGGCACAGGTCGAGGAAAGCGTCACGCAATACGGCAAGTACCTGAACCTCACGTCCATGACCGTGTTCGGCGGTGTGTCGATGGTGCCGCAGGTCAAGCAATTGGCGCGTGGCGTGGATATTCTCGTCGCCACGCCGGGCCGTCTGCTCGATCACATGCAGCAAAAGACGGTCGACCTGTCCGGCGTCGAGATTCTCGTGCTCGACGAAGCCGACCGCATGCTCGACATGGGCTTCATCCGCGACATTCGCCGCGTGCTCGCGGTGCTGCCTGCGAAACGTCAGAACCTGCTGTTCTCGGCCACGTTCTCCGACGAGATCAAGCAACTGGCCGACGGTTTGCTCAAGTCGCCCGCGCTGATCGAAGTGGCGCGTCGCAACACGACCGCCGAGACCGTTGCGCAAAAGATTCACCCGGTCGATCGCGACCGCAAGCGCGAACTGCTCGAACACCTCGTGCGCGAGCACAACTGGTTCCAGGTGCTCGTGTTCACGCGCACCAAGCACGGCGCGAACCGTCTGGCCGAACAGTTGACGAAGGGCGGCATTCCCGCACTCGCCATTCACGGCAACAAGAGTCAGGGCGCTCGTACGCGCGCGCTCGCCGAATTCAAGAGCGGCACGCTGCAAGTACTGGTCGCGACCGATATCGCCGCGCGCGGCATCGACATCGACCAACTGCCGCATGTGGTCAACTTCGATCTGCCGGAAGTGGCGGAAGACTACGTGCACCGCATCGGCCGCACGGGTCGCGCAGGCGCAAACGGTGAAGCCGTGTCGCTCGTGTGCGTGGACGAGCATCTGCTGCTCACGCAGATCGAGCGTCTCATCAAGCGCACCATCGACCGTGAGGTGATTCCGGGCTTCGAGCCGGACCCGCACGCCGTGGCGCAACCGATTCGCAAGACGCCGCAAGGCCGAGGCGCCGGCGGCCGCGGCGCTCGCAGCGGCGGTGACGACGCGCGTCAACCCGCACGCGCACCGCGTGAAGCCCGTGAGCCGCGTCAGGGCGGTGAGCCGAAGCCGCGTCGCGAAGGCGAGCGTGGGGGCCGTCAGGGCGGCAATGGGGGCAATGGCGGCAATGGTGTCAAAGGTGCGAACACCGGTAGCGGTGGTCGTGGCGGCAGGGCCGCCACCGGTGTCAACGCCGGAACCGTGGGTAGCGCAGGTCAAGGCGCCCAGCGTCAGCCAGCACCCAAGCGTCAGGGCGATGCCCAACGCGCGCCCGCGCGTGCCGCGCAGAATGTTGCTGCGCCGCGTCAAGGTCACGATGGACGTAATGCGCAGAATGCACAGAACGCCACGCGTGGTCAGGGCGGGGGGAGCGAGCGCGGTGACTTCGCTCAGCGGGGTTCGCGCCCGGCGCGCCGCGATGGGGCCGGTGGTGCCCTGCTCATGGGCAAATCCAAGCGCGACTAAGCGCTCGCCGAGGTAGCGACGATGCGTGCGCAACTCAACATTCCGATGAACTTGAGTTGCGCATCCGGCATTCGTGCGTCGTCACGCGATCTCGCGCGCAGGGCTCGCGATTCTCATCTGTGAGCACCGGTCAGCGCCATCCGGACTCTCCCGGAAGGGCGGGCTGCGCAAAATAAGTAAAATATTAACTTTTTGCGCCCGGCGGCCCGGGCATGGCAGAAGCGACGAGGCTGGGGGTATCTCCATCACCCCAGCCGCACCGGCTCGCCAGCGCAAGCGCCGCTCTCCCGTTCTTCGAGGATTTCATGATCGCCCGTGTCACCCGGCTCTTCCCGTTGTGGGCCCTGCTGCTGTCCGTTTTCGCCTTTCTTTCGCCCGGCAGCTTCTCCGGCATTACGCCGCACGTCACGGCGCTCCTGACCGTTGTGATGTTCGCGATGGGCGTGACGCTGACCTTCGACGACTTCAAGCGCGTCTTCACGCGTCCCGCGCCGATCGTCGCGGGCGTGGTGCTGCACTATCTCGTCATGCCGCTGGCCGCCTGGGTCATCGCACGCGTGCTGCACATGCCGCCCGACCTGACGGCGGGCATGGTGCTCGTCGGTAGCGTGGCAAGCGGCACGGCATCGAACGTCATGATCTATCTCGCCCGTGGCGACGTGGCCCTGTCGGTCACGATCAGCGCCATGTCCACGCTCGTCGGCGTCTTCGCCACGCCGTTGCTCACGCGCTTGTACGTCGATGCATCGATTGCGGTGGACGTCGAGGGCATGCTGCTGTCGATTCTTCAGATCGTGGCGTTGCCGATTGGTGCGGGCCTGCTCATCAACCGCTATCTCGGTCGTGCGGTGCGCGCGGTCGAAGGCTATCTGCCGCTGGTCTCGATGGTGGCGATCGTGCTCATCATCGGCGCGGTGGTCGGCGCGAATCAGGGCAACATTGCCACGGTGGGGCCGTTGGTGATGGTCGGCGTGATACTGCACAACGGCCTGGGGCTGCTCGGCGGTTATTGGGGCGGACGCCTGCTGGGCTTCGACGAATCGATCTGCCGCACGCTGGCCATCGAAGTCGGCATGCAGAACTCGGGGCTGGCCGCCACGCTCGGCAAGATCTACTTCACGCCGCTGGCCGCACTGCCGGGCGCGCTCTTCTCCGTTTGGCATAACCTCTCGGGGTCGCTGCTCGCAGGCTACTGGCGCGGTCGTCCGACCGGCACCGCCAACGATGCGCAGGCAACGGCCACGCGTGCGCTTCATTGAGTCTTGCTTGCGCCGCACACGGGTGTGTGCGGCGCGCAACGGGTTCGCGCACCGTCATCGCGCGATTTGCCTTTCTGGCGCGCATCGCCTACAACTCAACTGCGTTGTGCATGACGGCGTGAGGGTGCGGCACAACAGCGTGGCCGACGGGCGCGACATGCTTGAGAAATTCAATATCCCCTCGGCCACACACATCAGCCGCGAGACCGATCTCGCGACCCTTCCGAAAGTCACCGTCGATGCGCGTGAGTTCTCCGGATCGGTGAGCCGCAAGCCTGTGCAACTCGCACGCGCCTGCCGTCGTCTTCAGAACGCTTTCTGACGGCGGGACGATCGGCGCGCCGAAAGAATGCCGGCTAACGCGCGTGAACGGTGGCAGTGAACGTTTTGTTGGGAGTCCGTCATGTCTTTGCGTGTCAACGGGATTGTCATCGACGCACGCCGTGTTGCCGATGAGATCGATCTGCATCGCGATGCGGCCGATCCGGAAGTCGCCGCGCAGCGCGCGCTCGTGAGCCGCGAGTTGCTGCGTCAACGTGCGCGAGACTTGCGGCTGCTGGCCGATACCGATGAGGCGGGGGTAAGCGACGACGCGGTTGTCGACGCGCTCTTCTCGCGAGACGTGCAGGTGCGTCGTCCGACCGAGGCCGAATGCCGGGCCTACTTTCACGAACATGCAGGGCAGTTCCGGGTTGGCGACAAGGTGCAGGCGAGCCACATCCTGTTTGCGTTGTCGGCGGCCGTGCCGCTATCGAGCACGCTGAGCCGGGCGCAGGCGGCGCTGGACGCGGTGCTCGCCGAGCCGGCTTCGTTCGAGTCGGTCGCGCGAACGATGTCGGATTGTCCGTCAGGCCGCGCAGGCGGCAGCCTGGGCATGCTCGCGCGTGGCAGCGGTGCGCCGGAGTTTGAACTGGTGCTGTTCTGCGGCGACCGCCTGGGCGTGTTGCCGAGGCTGGTGAACACGCGCTACGGCTTTCACATCGTGCGCATCGAGCGGCGAGTCAAAGGACGCATGCCGCCTTTCGAGCGCGTGGCCGAACGCATTGCCGCACAGTTGTACGAACAAGCCCGTGCGCGGGCGCTGCGTCACTACGTGGCGCTGCTCGCCGGAGCCGCCGAGATCAGCGGTGCCAACGAGAGTGCAGCGCCGACACGCGTGCAGTGACCGAGGCCGGTCGATAGCAAAGGGCGCGCCTGAACGTGATGCCAGCGCGCCCTTTCGCATGATGGACGTCGATCGACCTTCCGCTTCCGATCAGCCGACGATCAATTCGAGCGTGAGCGTGTCGAGCGTGAACGAGCCGTCGTCCTGAATCTTGAAATGACGGCGTACGTCGTCGGCCATCGCCGTTTGCAAAGCGCGAATGGCCACCTGCATCGGCGCCGGCGTGCGCATGCGCGTCGTCCACGTCTTGAAGTCGAGTTCGAGCGTGCGCGGCGTGAGCGATGCCACCGAAAATCCCGCCCCTGCCGCCATCGTCATCCATTCGCTCGCGGCGTAGTCGCGCACGTGCGACGTGTCGCGCAGCACTTCGACCGCTTGCAGATACGTGTCGAACAGCGGCTGTCCGGTTGAGGCGACGTCGCAGATCACGACACGGCCGCCGGGCTTGAGCACGCGGCGCATCTCGCGCAGCGCGGCGCCCACATCCGCCCAGTGATGCGCACTGTAGCGGCTGAAGACGAGATCGAAGCTGGCGTTGCTGAAGGGCAGCGATTCGGCCGCGCCGAGTTGCGTGTCGACGTTCGTCAGCCCGCGCTTCGCGGCCTCGCCGGCGACCACGCCGAGCATGTCGGCCGACAAGTCGTAGGCCACGACACGGGCGACGTGAGGCGCGGTGAAGAAGCTCACGTGACCCGCACCACAGCCCAGATCCAGCACCTGAGCCCCCGGATGGGCGCGCGCAATCGCGGCGAGTTGCTCCAGATCGGCGCCCTGCGCGTGATTGGCGCTCGTCAGATAGGCAGACGCCTGCGGGCCGAACTGGCCGGTGACGACGGCGTTGTGCGCATTGTGCACATTCGGCGTGTCGGCGGGGGTCGGGGCATCATGCGCCGTAGCGGGGGTGGTGGATTGCGGGGTATCGCTCACGGCGAGTCTCCTTGGTCTGTGGGGTCGGGCGCGTTGCATTCGACGACGTCGTGCGCAGGGGCTTGCGCGACACCGATGGGTCTCACGATAATGGCTCGTCGATACTGGTACAAGTTACCTATTTATCCTGGTATGAAAAGTACCCCCATGGCATCGCCCGGCGCCTCGCCGGGAGAACCGGCTCCGCATGCCGATGATGCGCGCCAGCGTCGAGCGCTGGGAGACTTTCTGCGCGCGCATCGCGAGCGGCTCACGCCGGCGGCGGTCGGACTGCCCTTGCTCGGGCGGCGTCGCACGCCCGGGCTGCGGCGCGAGGAAGTGGCGCAGTTATGTGGTCTGTCGTCGACCTGGTACACGTGGATCGAGCAGGCGCGGGAGGTGTCGATTTCCGCAGGCGCGCTGGCAGCCGTCGCCAGTGCGTTGCGGCTCTCGCGTGCCGAACGGGCGTATCTCTTCGATCTGGCGGGCAAGCGCGACCCGGAGCGCGGCGCCGAGCCGTTGCCGCACCACGCCGCCGCGCAGGTGCAGGCGGCGGTCGCTGCGGTGGCCGCGCCCGCCTACGCGCTCGACCGGTGTTGGGATGTCCTCGCCTGGAACGCCGCCGCCGCCGACCTCTTCCGGGGCTGGCTCGACGTGCCCGGCGCGAAGAATCTGCTGCGCTACATCTTTCTCGACGCCGGGGCGCAGACCTTGATTCAGGATTGGGAGCGCCGCGCGCAACGCGTCGTTGCCGAGTTTCGCGCGGAATGCAGCGCCTACCTCGACGACACGCCCGTGCGCGCGTTGACCGACGTGCTGCAACGCGAGAGCAGCGTGTTCGCCGCGCTCTGGTCGCAGCAGGACGTCGTCGAGCGTGAAGGCGGCCGGCGCGGCTTCCATCACCCCGTGCGCGGGGATATCGACTTTGCGCAGGTCACGTTTCGTCTGGCGGGGCATGACGACGTCAAGCTCGTGATGTTGCTGGCGTAGTGCGGCGGTGTCGTCGGTGGTATGGCTGGCGTGCCTGTCAGCCGGCGGGGCGCAGCCACTGCACGAGCAGCGTGGCGCTGGCCATGCCGAGCAACGTCATGACGAGCGACCCGCCCACGTGAGCGATCACGATGAGCGAGGCCCAGCCCATTTCCCCCTCGCGCAGCAGCGTGGTGACTTCGGCCGAGAAGGTGGAGAACGTGGTGAGGCCACCGAGAAACCCGGTGACGATCAGCAGACGCCACTCGACCGGGATCGACGGAAAGTGGCTGAACAGCGCGACGGCGACCCCGATCAGATAGCCGCCCACGAGATTGGCCGCGAGGGTGCCGAGCGGGAGCGTCGGCAAGATCGCATTGAACTGCACGCTCAACGCCCAGCGCAGTAGCGCGCCGAGGGCAGCCCCGATGCTGATGGCGAAGACCGAAGCAAACATGGGTGACTCCTGAGCCGATCGGATGAAAAAAACGGCCAGTCCTTTCGGACTGGCCGCTCTCGCCTCTCAAGCGAATACTACGGGCATTGCCACAGGACTTAGTCCTTCGGGAACGACGTGGCGCCGCCGTGCGCGCCCGACCATTCGGCCGGTGCGTGCAGGAATTTCTCGACTTCGTCGAGCGTCTTCGTGTCGAAGTGGTTCTGCTGCTTGGCAACGCGCAGCACATCCCACCACGTAGCGAGCGAGTGCAGCTGGACGTCGATGTCCTTGAGCACCTGACGGCTCTCCGGGAAGATGTCGTAGTGGAAGATCACGAACACGTGATTCACGCTCGCACCGGCTTCGCGCAGCGCCTTGCAGAAGTTGATCTTGCTGCGACCGTCGGTCGTCAGATCTTCCACGAGCAGCACGCGCGAGCCTTCCGGCAGATCGCCTTCGATCTGCGCGTTACGGCCGAAACCCTTCGGTTTTTTGCGAACGTACTGCATCGGCAGCATCAGCTTGTCGGCGATCCAGGCCGCAAACGGAATGCCCGCGGTCTCACCGCCGGCGACCGTGTCGAACTGCTCGCAGCCGACGTCCTGAATGATGACGGCCTCGGCGAAGTCCATCAGCGTACGGCGCACACGCGGGTACGAGATCAGCTTGCGGCAGTCGGTGTAGACCGGGCTGGCCCAGCCCGAGGTGAAGATGTACGGCTTCTCGGCGTTGAAATGCACCGCGCCCACTTCGAGCAGGATCTTGGCGGTGATGTCGGAAATCGCCTGGCGGTCGATGCCAATCATGATGCGGTTCCTTAGCGTAGCTGCCCGCCGTGGGGCGTGCAGCCAGGAGTCATGGGTAAGTCAGCGGGGTGCCGCAGCGCGTAGGGCGCGTTAGCAGGAACGCCGTCTCAGGCGGCGGATCTGCACGTCTTGCGACGACCGACCGGCGCTTAAACGCGAATTATGCCACAAGTTTCAGCAGATGCGAGGGCAATTATGCACTGAGCGTATATTTTCGACGCAAGGGATACGCACGGTGTGCCCGCACGGCGCATATGAAAAACCCGTTCCGACAGATGAGTCCAAAAAAAGAGACAGTTGCCGAGCCTTTATGACAGGCATACACTCTCGCCGAAATTCAGACCCGCCGGACACGCTCATGCCTAACGATTCCTCGCCCTCGCTTGCGGCTACTGCCGTGCCGCAAGACAACGCCTACGCGAAGCGTGCCCTCTGGGCCTCGGCCATCGGCTACGCCATGGACGGCTTCGATCTGCTGATCCTCGGCTTCATCCTGCCGGCCATCGCGGCCGACCTCGCGCTGACCAGCACACAGTCCGGGTCGCTCGTCACGTGGACCCTCGTGGGCGCCGTCGTCGGCGGCATCGTCTTCGGCATGCTGTCCGATCGCTATGGCCGCGTACGCGTGCTGTCGTGGACGATCCTGGTCTTCGCCGTGTTCACCGGCCTGTGCGCGCTCGCGCAAGGCTATTGGGACTTGCTGGCGTACCGGACGATTGCCGGTATCGGTCTGGGCGGCGAGTTCGGCATCGGCATGGCGCTCGCGGCGGAAGCGTGTGCGCCGGAGCGTCGTGCGCGGGCGTCGTCGTTCGTGGGATTGGGATGGCAGGCCGGGGTGCTGGCCGCCGCGCTGCTCACGCCGCTGCTGCTGCCGGTTATCGGCTGGCGCGGCATGTTCGCCGTTGGCCTGCTGCCGGCGGTCGTGTCGTTCGTCATGCGCCGCACGCTCGGTGAGCCCGAGATGTTCCTCGCGCAACAAAAGCAGCCGCGCGAACACGCGCCGCTCAAGTTGCTGGTCAAGGACGGCGCCACCACGCGCGCGAGCCTTGGCGTGGCGATCCTGTGCTCGGTGCAGAACTTCGGTTACTACGGCCTGATGATCTGGATGCCGTCGTACCTGTCGAAGACGTTCGGCTACTCGCTCACCAAGTCGGCCATGTGGACGGCGGTGACGGTGCTCGGCATGGCGTTCGGCATCTGGCTGTTCGGCCGTCTGGCCGATCGCTTCGGCCGCCGCCCGACGTTCATCGGCTATCAGATCGGCGCGGTCGTGATGGTGTTCGTCTACGCGCAGTTGCAGTCGCAATTCGCGCTGCTGATCGGCGGTGCGGTGATGGGACTGTTCGTGAACGGCATGATCGGCGGCTACGGCGCGCTGATTTCCGAGCTGTATCCGACGGCCGCACGTGCAACGGCGCAAAACGTGCTGTTCAACATCGGCCGCGCCGTGGGCGGTTTCGGACCGCTCACGGTCGGTGCCCTGGCGGCTGCCTATTCGTTCAAGATGGCGCTCGTCTTCCTCGCCAGCATTTACGTGCTCGACATTCTCGCCACGCTGTTCCTGATTCCGGAGCGTCGCGGCGAAGCGCTGGAATAAGGCGCGTCGACTGTCCCAACGCACGCGCGGCAGGCGCCGCGTGCAGCATCAAGCTTTCGGCGCAAGGTGTACACTTTGCGTCCTGCGGTGCGTCCGGCGCACCGTCAGTCCCGCGATCCGGCGCGCGCAAGCGCGGCATGCCGGGTCGGGGGAAGCGGCGGTCATCACGCTGCCGCGCACAGAAGAAAACCGTCGACGACACAATCGCCGAATCCCTCCGGTTGGCTCTTCCCCGCCGTGATCCGTTAAAAGACGACCGAGCCCAGACGCTGCCCGCATGCGGCACGGGCCCGGCCGTCGCCCTGTCCTTAGGTATCGAGATATGGATGAACAACTGAAACAAAGCGCCCTGGCGTACCACGAGAATCCGCGTCCGGGCAAAATCTCGGTGACGCCGACCAAGCCGCTGTCGAACCAGATCGATCTGTCGCTGGCCTACTCCCCCGGCGTGGCCTACGCCTGCGAAGCCATTGCGGAAGACCCGCTGGCAGCCAACCGCTACACGTCGCGCAGCAACCTCGTCGGTGTGATTACCAACGGGACCGCCGTGCTCGGTCTGGGCAACATCGGCCCGCTCGCCGCCAAGCCGGTGATGGAAGGCAAGGGCTGCCTGTTCAAGAAGTTCGCCGGCATCGACGTGTTCGACATCGAACTCGCCGAGCACGACCCGGACAAGCTCGTCGAAGCCATCGCCATGCTCGAGCCGACGCTCGGCGGCATCAACCTCGAAGACATCAAGGCGCCCGAGTGCTTCTACATCGAGAAGAAGCTGCGCGAGCGCATGAAGATTCCGGTCTTCCACGACGACCAGCACGGCACCGCCATCATCGCCTCGGCCGCAATCCTCAACGGCCTGAAGGTCGTTGGCAAGGACATCGGCCAGGTCAAGCTGGTCTGCTCGGGCGCCGGCGCTGCCGCCATCGCCTGTCTGGATCTGCTGGTGAACCTCGGCCTGAAGAAAGAGAACATTCTCGTTCTCGACTCGAAGGGCGTGATTCACACCGGGCGCGACAAGCTCGACGAGAGCAAGGCGCGCTACGCCGTGGCGACCGAAGCCCGTACGCTGGCCGACGCGAGCAACGGCGCCGACGTGTTCCTCGGCTGTTCGACCGCCGGCGTGCTCACCGCCGACATGGTCAAGACGATGGGCACGAAGCCGCTGATTCTGGCGCTTGCCAATCCGGAGCCGGAAATCCGTCCGGAAATCGCGAAGGCTGCGCGTCCGGACTGCATCATCGCGACCGGCCGTTCGGACTACCCGAACCAGGTCAACAACGTGCTGTGCTTCCCGTTCATCTTCCGTGGCGCGCTCGACGTCGGTGCGACCACCATCACGGAAGAAATGAAGCTCGCCACCGTGCGCGCCATTGCCGAACTGGCGCAGGAAGAAGAGCAGAGCGAAGAAGTCGCGCGCGCCTATGAAGGCCAGTCGCTCGAATTCGGCCCGGAATACATCATTCCGAAGCCGTTCGATCCGCGTCTGATCATCAAGATTGCCCCGGCCGTGGCGCAAGCCGCGATGGATTCGGGCGTGGCCACGCGTCCGATCAAGGACATGGACGCCTACCGCGAACAACTCGGCACGACCGTGTATCGCACCGGCTTCATCATGCGCCCGGTGTTCGCCGCCGCCCGTGCCCGCTTCGGCAACGACGCTGCCCGCATCGTGTTCGCGGAAGGCGAAGACGAGCGCGTGCTGCGCGCCGCCCAGTTCGTGCTGGCCGAGCGCATCGCCAAGCCGATCATCATCGGTCGTCCGGCCGTGGTGGAAATGCGTCTGCAAAAGATCGGCTCGAAGCTCAAGCCGGGCGTCGATTTCGAGATCGTGAATCCGGAAGACGACACGCGCTATCAGCGTTGCTGGCAGGAGTATCACAACCTTGGCGCGCGTCACGGTGTGACGCCGGAAGTCGCCAAGGCGGCCATGCGCAAGGACAACACGCTGATCGGCGCGATCCTCGTGCGTCTGGGCGAAGCCGACGGCATGATCTGCGGCATGATCGACACGTACCATCGCCATCTGGATGTGGTCGATCAGGTGCTCGGCCGCGCCGCCGGTGTCGAGAACTACGCGGCGATGAACCTGTTGATGCTCGAGAATCGCAACCTGTTCATCAGCGATACGTACGTCAACGAAGTGCCGACCTCGGAGCAACTCGCCGAGATGACGGTACTGGCGTCGAAGGAAATCGAGCGCTTCGGCATCGCCCCGAAGGTGGCGCTGCTCTCGAACTCGAACTTCGGCAGCGTGAAGTCGGCATCGGCCCAGCGCATGGCCGACGCTGCGGCGCTTCTGGCCAAGCGTGCGCCGGAGCTGGAAGTCGACGGCGAAATGCACGGCGACGCCGCCCTGTCGGAGACGATCCGTCGCGCGGCTTACCCCGCGTCGCGTCTGTCGGGCGAAGCGAACCTGCTCGTCATGCCGAACGTGGAAGCGGCGAACATCACGTACAACCTGCTCAAGATGACGGGCGGTGAAGGCGTGACGGTCGGCCCGTTCCTGCTCGGCTGCGCCAAGCCGGTTCACATCCTGACGCCGGCCGCTACGGTGCGCCGCATCATCAACATGACGGCTGTCGCTGCGGCTAACGTCAACCGTTGAGGATGAGAGCGGACATGTCGTCGGGAGAGACCCCGGCGTGCATGTCCGCCGACTTGCCCACGGGGCGAGAGCGCATAAAAAAATCCCGCCAGCGCGTGAGCGTCTGGCGGGATTTTTATTGGACTGACTTATTGGACTGACGTCTTGGGGCTCAGGCCGCCGCGCGATGCGAACCGCCACCACGGAATTGCGCGAGCAACTTCGTCCACTTGATGCGCGTGGCCGCGAGGTTCTGCTCCTTGACATGACCGTAGCCGCGAATTTCCTGCGGCAACTCCGCCAGTTGCACGGCCAGCGACAGGTTGTGCTCGTTCAGACCCGTGACCAGTTCGTTGACCAGCGCTTCGTACTCGCCGATCAGCGCGCGTTCCGTGCGACGCTCCTGCGTGCGGCCGAAGATGTCGAACGGCCCGCCGCGCAGCCCCTTGAGCTTCGCCAGCACGCCGAACGCCTTCATCATCCACGCGCCATAGGCTTTCTTCACGAGATGCCCCTTGTCGTCGTGCTTGGCCAGCGACGGCGGTGCCAGATGGAAGCGCAGCGTGAAGTCGCCTTCGAACTGCTCGTTCAACTTCTTCATGAACGCCGGATCGGTGTATAGCCGCGCGACCTCGTACTCGTCCTTGTAGGCCATGAGCTTGTACAGCGCTCGGGCGACGGCTTCGGTCAGCGGCATTTGCATGGCGTCGCTCGCCACGGCCGATTCCGCGGTGCGCACGCGGTCCACCGTTTGCTTGAAGCGTTCGGCGTAAGCGCGATCCTGATAGGCCACGAGCTGATCGTAACGACGCTGGATCAACGTATCGAGCGCGCGCGGCGAGTGCAGCGTAATCAACTTGCCGCCAGCGGCCGACGATTCCACAGACTCGTTTTGCTGCGCGAGCCGGTGCACGGTGGCCAGATCGTGGGCGGCGCGACGTCCCCATTCGAACGCCTGCTTGTTCTTCTCGATCGCCACGCCGTTCAGTTCGATGGCACGCGTGAGCGCCGCATACGACAGCGGTACCCAACCCTTCTGCCATGCGTAGCCCAGCACGAACGGGTTCGTGTAGATGGTGTCGCCGAGCAGTCGCAGCGAGAGGTGATTGGCATCGACGAAGTCGACGTTGTCACCGGCCGCCGCGCGGATGTCGCTCTCCGTGCTCGCGCCCGGGAAGCGCCAGTTCGGGTTGCGGATGAAATCGGCCGTCGGCGTGTGCGCGCTGTTGACCACGACATTCGTCACGCCGTGCTGCACGCGCGAGAGCGTGTCGTCGCTGGCCGTCGTGATGGCGTCGCAACCGATCACGACACGGGCGTCGCCCATGGCGATACGCGTGGCGTGAATGTCTTCCGGTTGCAGTGCGATCTGCACGTGGCTCGTCACCGCGCCGCCTTTCTGCGCGAGGCCGGTGACGTCGAGCGTCGTGACGCCCTTGTTTTCCAGATGCGCTGCCATGCCGAGCAGCCCGCCGATAGTCACCACGCCCGTGCCGCCCACGCCCGTCACGAGAATGCCGTACGGACGCGTGATGGCCGGCAACGCCGGTTCGGGCAGGGGCGGCAGCCCGCTGCTGTCGATCTGCGCCGTCTTCGGCTTGCGCAACTGACCGCCTTCCACCGTCACGAAGCTCGGGCAGAAGCCGTTCAGGCACGAGAAATCCTTGTTGCACGTCGACTGGTTGATCTGACGCTTCGTGCCAAACTCCGTTTCCAGCGGTTCGACCGACAGGCAGTTCGACTTCACGGAGCAGTCGCCGCAACCTTCGCAGACCGCTTCGTTGATGACCACGCGCTTGGCCGGATCGGGATACGCGCCGCGTTTGCGGCGGCGGCGCTTCTCGGTGGCACACGTCTGGTCGTAGATCAGGATCGACGTGCCCTTGACCAGCCGCAGTTCGCGCTGCACGCGATCCAGTTCGCTGCGGTGATAGATGGGAACGTCGCCGACGAGCTTCACGCCGTCGTACTTCTCGGGTTCGTCCGTCACGATGACGATCTTCGCGGCGCCCTCGGCATCGACCTGCGCCACGATCTGCGGCACGCTGAGCGTGCCGTCGACCGGTTGGCCGCCGGTCATCGCGACCGCATCGTTGTACAGAATCTTGTAGGTGATGTTGACCTTCGACGAGATCGCCGCGCGAATCGCGAGCAGACCCGAGTGGAAGTACGTGCCGTCACCCAGGTTGGCGAAGATGTGTTCATCGCACGAGAACGGCGCCTGCCCGATCCAGGGCACGCCTTCGCCGCCCATCTGCGAGAAGGTGTCGGTCTTGCGGTCCATCCACACGGTCATGTAGTGGCAACCGATACCGGCGATGGCGCGCGAGCCTTCGGGCACATTGGTCGACGTGTTGTGCGGACAGCCCGAGCAGAACCACGGCTTGCGTTCCACCGCCACGCGCGGCTTGGCGAGCGCTTGTTCCTTCGCCTCGATCACGCGCAGGCGGGCGGCGATGCGCTCGCGCACGTCGCTCGGCAACTCGAACTTCTCCAGACGCGTAGCGATCGCCTTGGCGATCAGCGCGGGCGAGAGTTCGTAATGCGCGGGCAACAGCCAGTTGGCCATCGGCACGGACCACTCGCCACCGGCGCCGTCTTTCTCGTCGAACTTGCCGTACACGCGCGGACGCACGTCGTCGCGCCAGTTGTACAGCTCTTCCTTGATCGCGTATTCGAGGATCTGACGCTTTTCCTCGACCACCAGAATTTCCTGAAGCCCCTGAGCGAACGCGCGCGCACCCTGCGCTTCGAGCGGCCACACACAGCCTACTTTGTACAGACGGATGCCGATGCGCTGGCACGTGGCTTCGTCCAGCCCCAGATCGGCGAGCGCCTGACACACGTCGAGATACGCCTTGCCGCCGGTCATGATGCCGAAGCGCGCGTGGGGCGAATCGATCGTCACGCGATCGAGCTTGTTGGCGCGCACGTAAGCGAGGCCCGCATACCACTTGTAGTCGAGCAGACGCGCTTCCTGCACCAGCGGCGGATCGGGCCAGCGAATGTTCAGGCCGTCGGGCGGCATGATGAAGTCGTTCGGCAGGCGGATGTCGACGTTGTGCGGATCGATCATCACCGAGGCCGACGACTCGACCACGTCGGTGACGCACTTCATCGCGACCCACAGGCCCGAGTAGCGGCTCATGGCCCAGCCATGCAGGCCGTAGTCGAGATATTCCTGAACGTTCGACGGATACAGCACGGGAATGCCGGCTGCCTTGAAGACGTGTTCGGACTGATGCGCGAGGGTGGAGGACTTTGCGGCGTGATCGTCGCCCGCGAGCACCAGCACACCGCCGTGCTTCGACGAGCCGGCCGAGTTGGCGTGCTTGAGCACGTCCATCGAGCGGTCGACGCCCGGGCCCTTGCCGTACCACATGGAGAACACGCCATCGAACTTGGCGGGGTACAGATTGACCTGCTGCGAGCCCCACACCGCCGTGGCGGCGAGGTCTTCGTTCAGGCCGGGCTGGAAGACGATGTTATGGCTGGCGAGGTGCTGTTTCGCTTTCCATAGCGACAGATCCAGACCGCCCAGCGGCGAGCCGCGATAGCCCGAAATGTAGCCAGCGGTGTTGAGCCCGGCGGCGGCATCGCGCGCCTGCTGCAACATCGGGAGTCGGACCAGGGCCTGGATGCCGCTCATGTAAGCGCGACCGCGCTCGAGCGTGTATTTGTCGTCGAGCGTGACCGATTCTAGTGCGGCCAGCAAACTCGGATTGACGGGGGCGTTCATGGGGTGTGCTCCTCACTCTCACTGCTTTTGGGGTCGCCAAAACTTCTTGCCGCTCCGGCTCTCGTGAAGCAGGACGGCAGCGGTGAATGTCGGCCTCTGAATATCGCTTTATCCAGGTGCTCACTTGCGTGACGTCACCCGTCGAGCGGGGGCCTTTTATCGTGATGCTGATGCCAGTCGGAGCCATGGTAGCACCGGCGTCCGGACGATGCCTGACGGGTACGGTGACGTCTCATGAGTTACCGATCGGGGCAGTATAACGAGGATTATGACGTTTACGTAAACGTCAGGTGGCTGGCGTAAACCCTCGTCTGGTGTTTTCGCGCATACCCCTCATATAAGCAACAGGTGCGGCATCGAGACGCACTATTGCTTTCGGATTTACCCCAGAATGGCGGCCTTGTGTCGCGATTATGTCGGAAACCGTACGTTTGTCGGTGCCTTCTGACACATGGGTAACAACGTGTAACGGTTCGGTGTACGCGGGAACAGACCGGGCAGAATGCCCACTAATGCCTTACCCGACACGTTGAGTATGGGTATGTTAATAGCGCACAGTCAGTGCGCGTAGCAACAAAGCGATACGCAAGAAGGAGTCACTGTGAATCAACGAAACATCGCCAAATTCCTGCTGGTTTCCGCTTCGTTTCTGACGTTGGAAGTGAGCGTCGCCCGCGCCGATGAAATGGCGCGCGACAAGACGGCCGAACCTACCCCGATGACGCAGCGGCAAACCACGCAACAGCCGCAGCGTTACGAAGGCCCGCTCGACCAGCGCACGATCGATCCGCGAGAATTCCAGCGCCGCTAATGCGGCCCGATCCATGGTGAGGGCGTCGCCGCACCGGCGACACCCTCCGACCCACCAGGGCGCCGCCTCATCAGGTTGGCGCCTTTTTCTTTGTCCCGTGGTGCTTCAGACCTGCGCTGTAATTTGCCGTAATCGTTCTTATGGGGCGACGACTTCCTGAAAATAAAGATAATGCGCAATAATATTGCGCATACATACAAATAACGGGGAGATAAATGTCAAAACTGGAACTGGACAAGATCGATCGCCGGATCCTCGCCTTGCTCCAAAGCAACGGCCGGCTGTCCAATCTCGAAATCGCCGAGCAAGTCAGACTGTCCCCGAGTCCTTGCCTGCGACGCATCCGGCGTCTCGAAGAAGCCGGCGTCATTCGCGGCTACGTCGCGCTGCTCGAGCCAACGCGGCTCGGTCTCGGTCTGCTGGCCTACGTCAACGTGCGACTCGACAAGCGGCATCCCGGCGACGGCGAAGGCGGCTCGGTCATCGAGCATTTCCGCAGCGTGGTCGATACCTGGGCGGAAGTCGTCGGCTGCTACGCCATGGCGGGCGACATGGATTATCTGCTGCGCGTGCACGTACGCGACATGGCGCACTTCTCGCGGTTCATGCAGACGCAACTGCTCGTGCATCCGAGCGTCGTCGACGTCAAAACGAGTTTCGTGCTCGATCAGCTCAAAGAGACGACGGCGCTTCCGCTACCGTAAATCGGTGGATGTCGTTATTGTGACGAGGACAAAAAAACCCGGTCAATGACCGGGTTTTATCTTGCGGCGTGGCTGACGCGTCGGTCAGGCAGCGCGTTGATTCGGCAGGAGCGCACCGAACAGGCGGCGGGCGTTGCGAAGCTGACGCTTGACCGCGTAGTCGATGGCGGCGACCTGATCCTGCATCATTTCCGAGAGCATCGAGTGCGTGTCGGCCGGGGGCAGGCTCAGATAGCCGTCGGCCTCACCGTAGGCGAAGTTGATCTCCATGCCGGCTTTCTTCGCGATGCGCATCATGCGCGCGTTACGCGAGAGGCAGTGCATGTACAGCGTGTCGACGCGCTTGTTGCGGCAGTGGATGGCAGCACGCTCGAACAGACGCGAGCCGATGCCAAGGCCACGGGCCGATTCGAGCACCGAGACGCCGAATTCCGCGACACGGCCGTTCTTGCCTTCCGGCAGTTGAGCGACGTGGGCGACGGCGACGAGCGCGAGATTGTCGTCGTAGACGCCGAAGACGCTGTCACGCGAGAAATCGAGGCTGGCGACGTAGCGGGTGATGACATCGTCGGTGACGACCTGGCCGAAGCGCAGCAGGCGGTCTTCTTCGCCGAGCGCCAGGAAATGGCGCTGGAGTCGATGGAGGTCGCCAGACGTCAGCTCACGAATCAGCACGCTCGACCGCTCGTTGGCGGCAACCGTCGCGCGGGCGACGTCGGGCGTGGGCTTCGGGGCAGTCATGGCGTAATCCTTAGGTATTCTTTAGTGCGTGTACTGAATTGTGCGACGCAAAAGAATTATACCCGATCAGGTAGGTAAAAACCCTAGGAAATAAATGCCTGCCGTGGAGGGAAATGTCTAAGTGGCTGAAGAATGGCGTCTTTTCTCGATCTGACCCGCGAGGGCGCTCGCCAGAGGGTTGCTGCGAGGCAACAAAAAAGGGCGACGAATCGCCCTTTTATGTGAGTGGTCACTCGCTTCGTCGGGTGCCTCAGGTGAGTCAGGTACGTGAGGGCGTGGCGGCGGCCGGGATGGCGGCTTCGATGCCGCCCGGCAGCGGTGCCGCGAGTCCGTGTTCGAGCACGGCGATGACTTCGTTGGCGAAATCGCGGTAGCGCATGCGGCCACCGGGTTTGAGCCAAGTGAAGGTCCAGTTGATCATGCCGAACAGCATCATCGTGAGCGCCGTCTGGTTGTGCTTGGCGACCCGATCGGGGAAGGCGCGCGAGAGTTGGCGGGCAAACGCGGCCACCACGTCACGCTGCCGGTTGAGCACGATCTCGCGTTGCTCGTCGTTGAGGAACTTCACGTCGTTGAGCAGCGCGATATGGCGCGTCTGCGACGTTTCGTACTCATCGAGAAACGCGCGGATCAGTTCATGGAATGTGTCGCGCTCGGACAGCCCGCGGCGTTGGCCAAGCGCTTCGACCTCGGTGACGATCAGCATCAGGCGCTTGGTGTAGCGCTCGAGCAGATCGAACAGGATGGCGTCCTTGCTCGCGTAGTAGTGATACAGCCGGGCTTTGGACGTGCCGCATGCGGCGGCCAGCTCGGACATCGACGTGCTCGGGTAGCTCGCGCGGGCGAAGGCCTCGGCGGCGACGTCGAGAATCTGTTCGCGCTGCGATTCGTGATCGGGCGCTTTGGTACGTGCCATAAACGGGGGTTACTCCAGTCGTAGATCGCACGCGGCGGGCGCCGTGGTGTCGCCGCGCAACGCGAGCCGGCCTGCCGCACCGAGTTCGCGGCAGCGCCACAACAGAAAACTGTCGGTCGCAAAAAAACCTTCGACGCGAGGCATCATCTCGCCGAGAAAAGCGGTCATCGGCGTCCAGGCGACGGGCGCCTGCGTCAGGATCTGATCGTCGATCTCGGCGAACGTCGCCCCTTCGAAGGTGTTGTGCACCCAGCGGCGCACCTGCGTGTTGACTTGCTTGAGCGCGCGCCATTCCAGCGACAGACGGCCAATACGCAGCAGCGAGATCGGCGCGATGCGCCCGAATCGCTCGGCCAGCACTTCCGGCGAATACATGCCGACGCTGGTACGTCGTTCCGGGACTTGCGGCGCGCCGGGTGTTGCCAGGTCGCTCCCGCGCAATATGATCTCGTTCAGACGTGCGGGCGTGTTGCGCAGCATGAAGGCCACGCGCCGCAGCGTGAGTTGATCCGAGGCGCTGTCGCCATGCCAGCAGACCACGGCGTTCTCGCCTTCGATCAGGCGTTGCAGCGACGCCAGTTCTTCGCGCAGCTCGCCGGCGTAGTCCCGACCGGTGGAGGGCACCACGCGTTGCCAGAAAGCGGCCCGCTGCCGCTCGTTCTCGTCGATCTCGCGCAATGGGCCAATGGCCAGATCGTCACGCAGGACAAGTACGGGGTCGGCGCGAAGCGCTTGCGCCATCGCCGCGCGTAACTGCTGCGCGCCGATATCGCCACAAACGACATGGATGGTATTCATGCCCGGTAGTTTACGGTATTCCCGCACCCTCGGGTTGACGCTCCCGTAATGCCCGAAATAATCAGCGCATTGGTGGGATTTCGCGCATGTTCCGGCCGCGATGACCCGCGATGAGATAGCGTTCGCACGGCGTGGCAAACAGGCGTTCGACGTGCCGGGGCGCCTAACGCCCCCTCCGGCCTGTTACCCCGCGCCGCCCCGCGCCGCGCCGTCGGGGCGGCGCGGGTCCGGCGCAAGGTCCGCGCAGGCTCAGCGCTCGTCGTAGCTCACCACGACGCGCTCCGTGAGCGGACGCGCCTGACACGTCAGCACGAACCCCTGTTCGACCTCGTAGTCTTCCAGCGTGTAGTTCTTGTCCATTGCCACTTCGCCCTCACGCACCTTCGCGCGGCAGGTGCAGCACACACCGCCCTTGCAGGCGTACGGCAGCGACAGACCGGCCGCCAGCCCCGTGTCCAGAATGCTCTGGCCTTCGTACGGCTGACGCAGGCGACGTTCCTTGCCGTCCATCACGACGACCAGTTCGGCCATCGGCGTATCGTCGGTAATCACGACCGGCTTGGCCGCGGCTTGCGACGTGGGCACGCCGAACCGCTCGACGTGAATCTTTTCCTTGGCAACCCCGGCGGCGGCGAGCGCGGCCTCGGCGGCGTCCATCATCGGGCCCGGGCCGCAGATGAAGGCTTCGTCGATGCTCGACGCCGGAATCAGCGTCTCGAGGAAGGCCGTGCACTTGTCCTGATCGAGCAGGCCGTTGAACAGCTCGACTTCCTGCGCTTCGTCCGAGAGCACGTGATACAGGCGCAGACGGCCCAGATACGTGTTCTTCAGGTCTTCGAGCGCTTCGGCAAACATGATCGCGGGCACCGAGCGGTTGCCGTAGACCAGCGTGAACTGGCTGGCCGGCTCGGCGGCCAGCGTCGTCTTGATGAGCGCGAGCATGGGCGTGATGCCCGAGCCGCCGGCGAAGCCGACGTAATGCTTCGCGTTGTCCGGTGCCAGACGCGTGAAGAAGCGGCCATCCGGCGTCATCACGTCGATCTGCTGCCCCGGCTTCAGTTGGTCGTTCGCGAAGTTCGAGAACTTGCCGCCCGGCACGCGCTTGATGCCCACGCGCAGTTCGCCCGTGGCTTCGTACTCGGGCACGCCGACGCAGATCGAATAGGAGCGGCGCGCTTCCTCGCCGTCGATCTCGGTCTTGAGCGTGAGGAACTGGCCTTGGGTGAAACGATAGGCGTCGCGCAACGAATCCGGCACCGTGAAGGCGATGGAGATGGCGTCGGCGGTCTCGGGCCGGATTTCGCGAATGGTCAGCGAGTGGATCGTCGATCTCGCGCAATGGGCCAATGGCCAGATCGTCACGCAGGACAAGTACGGGGTCGGCGCGAAGCGCTTGCGCCATCGCCGCGCGTAACTGCTGCGCGCCGATATCGCCACAAACGACATGGATGGTATTCATGCCCGGTAGTTTACGGTATTCCCGCACCCTCGGGTTGACGCTCCCGTAATGCCCGAAATAATCAGCGCATTGGTGGGATTTCGCGCATGTTCCGGCCGCGATGACCCGCGATGAGATAGCGTTCGCACGGCGTGGCACCCAGGCCTTCCACGTGCCCGGCCGCCTCACGCCCCCCCCGGCCTGTACCCCCCCGCCGCCCCGCGCCGCGCCTCCGGGGCGCCGCGGGTCCGGCGCACGGACCGCGCAGGCTCAGCGCTCGCCGTAGCTCACCACGACGCGCTCCGTGAGCGGACGCGCCTGACACGTCAGCACGAACCCCTGTTCGACCTCGTAGTCTTCCAGCGTGTAGTTCTTGTCCATTGCCACTTCGCCCTCAAGCACCTTCGCGCGGCAGGTGCAGCACACACCGCCCTTGCAGGCGTACGGCAGCGACAGACCGGCCGCCAGCCCCGTGTCCAGAATGCTCTGGCCTTCGTACGGCTGACGCAGGCGACGTTCCTTGCCGTCCATCACGACGACCAGTTCGGCCATCGGCGTATCGTCGGTAATCACGACCGGCTTGGCCGCGGCTTGCGACGTGGGCACGCCGAACCGCTCGACGTGAATCTTTTCCTTGGCAACCCCGGCGGCGGCGAGCGCGGCCTCGGCGGCGTCCATCATCGGGCCCGGGCCGCAGATGAAGGCTTCGTCGATGCTCGACGCCGGAATCAGCGTCTCGAGGAAGGCCGTGCACTTGTCCTGATCGAGCAGGCCGTTGAACAGCTCGACTTCCTGCGCTTCGTCCGAGAGCACGTGATACAGGCGCAGACGGCCCAGATACGTGTTCTTCAGGTCTTCGAGCGCTTCGGCAAACATGATCGCGGGCACCGAGCGGTTGCCGTAGACCAGCGTGAACTGGCTGGCCGGCTCGGCGGCCAGCGTCGTCTTGATGAGCGCGAGCATGGGCGTGATGCCCGAGCCGCCGGCGAAGCCGACGTAATGCTTCGCGTTGTCCGGTGCCAGACGCGTGAAGAAGCGGCCATCCGGCGTCATCACGTCGATCTGCTGCCCCGGCTTCAGTTGGTCGTTCGCGAAGTTCGAGAACTTGCCGCCCGGCACGCGCTTGATGCCCACGCGCAGTTCGCCCGTGGCTTCGTACTCGGGCACGCCGACGCAGATCGAATAGGAGCGGCGCGCTTCCTCGCCGTCGATCTCGGTCTTGAGCGTGAGGAACTGGCCTTGGGTGAAACGATAGGCGTCGCGCAACGAATCCGGCACCGTGAAGGCGATGGAGATGGCGTCGGCGGTCTCGGGCCGGATTTCGCGAATGGTCAGCGAGTGGAATTGCGGGGTCGTCATCGTGGGCTTCCTTGCCGCCCGGGTGCGGGTGCCGACGGGCGGAGTGTCGGCATCGCTACGCGCGAAGCGGGATCAGTCGGATCAATCAATAGGGCTTGAAGTAGTCGAACGGCTCACTGCACGTGCGGCAACGGTAATGCGCTTTGCAGGCGGTCGAGCCGAAGGCCGATACGACCTCGGTGTCAGCCGAGCCGCAATGCGGGCACGGCACACCGTCCTTCGGCCGGCCGTAGAACGTGATCTTGCGCGGGGCATCGGCAGACACGGCATGCGCGCCCGTGGGCGGGGCAATGCCATAGCTGCGCAGCTTCTCGCGGGCTTCGGGGCTGATCCAGTCCGTCGTCCACGCGGGTGCCAGCACGGTCTTGACGTGCCACGGGCCGAGGCCCGCGCGCGTCATGGCCGCAGCGATGTCCTCGGCGATCTGCTGCATCGCCGGACAGCCCGAGTACGTGGGCGTAATCACGATTTCGAAGGCCGTCTCGCCGCGGTCGTTCGTGACCACGCGCACGTCGCGCAGAATGCCGAGTTCCCGAATCGATACGACCGGGATCTCCGGATCGGGCACCGCTTCGAGCGTCTGCCACGCGAGCGGCAGCGACGCGGCCGAGGCTGGCGTGAGCACCTCGGGCGCAACGGCCGGCGTGAGCGGAAGGTTCATGGTCGGATCGGTGTCGGGCGCGGCGAACGAATGCATCGTGAGGCTTACCAGGTCGCGCCGGGATGCTGGCGTGCCAGCCCCTGCATCTCGCCGAGCAGAAAGCTCATGTGCTCGGAGTGACGACCGAACTTGCCCGCGCTTTCGAACGCGCCGCCGACCGGGGCGTCGAGCGTGGCTTCGGCGAGCGCATCGTTGACCGTGGCTTGCCAGGCGTCCTTCAGCTCGGCCATCGCGACGCCCGTACCGGCGGCGGCCACGGTGTCTTCGAGCGGGTCGCGCTTGAAGATTTCGTTCATGTACGGCATCAGGTAGTCGAGCGCAGCTTGCGCGCGGCGGTGCGATTCCTCGGTACCGTCGCCAAAGCGCACCAGCCAATCGCGCGCGTGGTGCAGGTGGTAATGCGCTTCCTTGACCGATTTGGCGGCGATGGCGGCGAGCTCCGTGTCGGCCGACTGCGCGAGGGCTTGCCACACTTCGACCATCAGGGCCGAGTAGAGGAAGTTGCGCACGATGGTCACGGCGTAGTCGCGCTCGGCGGCGGTCGTGCCGGCTGTCGGGCCGTAGTGGGGCAGCTCGACGAGCGTCCAGTTACGGAACGCGGATTCGTCGCGCCAGAAGGCGTAGTCGTCTTCCTGTTTGGTGATGCCGGTGAGGTCGGTTTCCACCTTGGCGGCGTGCTGATAGAGCATGCGCGCCTGACCGATGAGATCGAGGCTCAGGTTGGTGAGGGCGATGTCTTCTTCCAGCACGGGGCCGTGACCACACCATTCCGCGTTGCGCTGACCGAGGATCAGCGCGTTGTCGGCGAGGCGCAGCAGATAGGACAGATGTTCCTGCGTCGGTTTCATGTTCTGAGGTCTCGCATGGGGCGCGCCGCTCGCAGGCATCGCATGGGGATTCGCATGGACTTGCATGGGCGCGCCGCCGCTTACATGTGGTTCACTTCTTCCGGCAACTGGTAGAAGGTCGGATGGCGGTAGATCTTGTCGGCGGCCGGATCGAACAGCTCGGCCTTGTCTTCCGGTGCCGACGCCGTGATGGCGATCGACGGCACGACCCAGATGCTCACGCCTTCCTGGCGGCGCGTGTAGACGTCGCGCGCCATGCGCAGCGCCATCTCGGCGTCGGCGGCGTGCAGGCTGCCGCTGTGCTTGTGTTCGAGGCCCATCTTGCTGCGCACGAACACTTCCCAGAGGGGCCATTCCTTGTTGCTTGCTTGCGTCATGATCGTTCCTGATGTCTTGTGAGGGGCGGGCCTGATGCCTGATGTGGCTCAGGCGGCCTGCTTCTCGGCGCGCTGGCGCTGCTTGGCGGCGTGCGCCAGCGCGGCGTCGCGCACCCAGGCGCCTTTCTCGTGGGCGGCCACACGCGTGCCGAGACGTTCCTTGTTGCACGGGCCTTCACCGCCGACCACGCGCCAGAATTCGCTCCAGTCGATTTCGCCGTAGTCGTGGGCCTTGCGCGCTTCGTTCCACTTCAGATCCGGGTCGGGGAAGGTCACGCCGAGCACCTTGGCCTGTTCGACGGCGGCGTCGACGAACTTCTGACGCAGGTCGTCGTTAGAGATGCGCTTGATGCCCCACTTCATGGTTTGCGTGCTGTGGATCGATTCCTTGTCGCTCGGGCCGAACATCATCAGCACCGGCCACCACCAGCGGTTCACGGCTTCCTGCACCATGTCGCGCTGGGCCTGCGTGCCGCGCATCATCGTGAGCAGGGCGTCGAAGCCCTGACGCTGGTGGAACGACTCTTCCTTGCACACGCGAATCATGGCGCGCGCGTAGGGGCCGTACGAGCAGCGGCACAGCGGCACCTGGTTCATGATGGCGGCGCCATCGACGAGCCAGCCGATCACGCCGACATCGGCCCACGTGAGCGTCGGGTAATTGAAGATGCTGGAGTACTTGGCGCGGCCGGTGTGCAGGGCGTCGAGCATCTGGTCGCGCGACGTGCCGAGCGTTTCGGCCGCCGAGTACAGATAGAGGCCGTGACCGGCTTCGTCCTGCACCTTGGCGAGCAGGATCGCCTTGCGCTTGAGGCTGGGTGCGCGCGAGATCCAGTTACCTTCCGGCAGCATGCCGACGACTTCCGAGTGCGCGTGCTGCGAGATCTGGCGCACGAGCGTCTTGCGATACTCGGCGGGCATGTAGTCCTGCGGCTCGATCTTCTGATCGGCGGCAACGCGCGCGTCGAAGCGGGCTTGTTGCTCCTGCTCCGCTTCGCTCAGGGCGCGCACGCCCTTGGGGCTGTTGCCGGCCAGATCGATGGCTTGCGTATACATAGAGGAAGGCCTCCGCGGCATATGTGGGGATATGAAACGCATTATAAGCCGACCGGCCGGTCGGTCAATAAATGTTTTCCATGATATGGCGGCGCCGATTGTGCGCACGGTGATCCGGTGCGGGTGAGGGGGTGAAACCTTCTCGCGATGGGAGCGCTCAGCGCGGTGGCCGCCCGAAGTGCTCGCGATATTGCTGCGGCGACACGCCGAAGCGGCGCTGGAAGACTTTGCGCATATTGTGCGGATCGCCGAAACCGCACTCCCACGCCACGGTCTTGAGCGGTGCGTTGCCGTTCTCGAGCATCACCCGGGCGGCATCGACCCGGGCGGCGCTCACGAAATCGGCGGGCGTGACGCCCGCATCGCGCGCAAACACCCGGGAGAAGTTGCGCACGCTCATCTTCGCCACCGCCGCCAGATCGCCGACCGACAGCGGATCGGCCAGATGCGCGAGCACGTACTGCTGCACCTGTGCGACGGGGGAATCCGGCTCGACATACGGCGTGAGGTAAGGGCTGAACTGCGACTGCCCGCCCGAGCGTTGCGTGAAGACGACCAGACGCTTCGCGACATTGAGCGCGACGCCCTGTCCGTGATCCTGTGCGAGCAGATGCAGCGACAGGTCGATCCCGGCCGTCACCCCGGCCGACGTGAAGAGGCGCTCGTCCTGCACGAACAACCGATCCGCTTCGATGTGCGCACCCGGCGCGCGTTCGGCGAGCACGCTCACGTCGTTCCAGTGCGTGGTCACGCGCTTGCCGTCGAGCAAGCCGGCGGCGGCCAGCACCAGGGCGCCGTTGCAGATCGAGCCGTAGCGACGCGCGCGCGGCACCATGTCGTTCAGCCAGCGGTACACGTTGGGGCCTAGCGCATCCGTGAGCAGCGACGGGCCGCCCGCCACCAGCAGCAGATCGAGATGGCCGCCTACGTCCTGATAGTGACGGCGCGGCATCAGCGTCATCCCGTTCGAGCAGGCGATGGGGCCGTGCTGCGTGCCGACGACTTCCGTCTGATAGTGATCGCCGGGGAGCAGGAAACGGTTGGCTTCGGCGAAGACGTCCAGCGGCCCGCTCACGTCGAGCGATTGCACACCGGGAAAGACCAGCAAGGCGACGTGACGGGTCATGGGGGACGGATGAACGCTGGCAGTAATGCGCCGCATTTTGGCAGAAAGCGGCGCATCGGGACGTGTCCGGCCGCGTGCTGGCGCGAAGATGCCGCTGATTGGCCCGATCGGGCCGCGCCTGTCGGGGCCGTCGGGGAGGTTTCGCTTCCACAATCGGTCCTGTCAGTGACGGCACGGGCCGTCGCGATGTCTGTCTCCCCACTGAGAGGTTACGTATGTCGAATCAAGCGACTTCATCTGCCATCCGCTATCCGGACGACGCCTCGCTGGCCGAGCGCGTCGGCCCGGCGTTCTCCGTCGACGGCATGCTCGCGGCGCGTCGCAAGACCCGCGCGGCCATTCGCGATATCGCGGCGAAGGTGCATCCGGGCATGGTGGAGGAAGACGCCGTGACCATGGCCAAGGGCGTGCTCACGGCCGCCGGGCTGGAGTTAAGCTGGCATCCGACGCGCGTGCGCTTCGGCAAGAACACGCTCAAGCCGATGCGTCAGGCGTCCGAGCCGGGCGTGGTGCTCGGCGAGAACGACCTGTTCTTCATCGACATCGCACCGCGCTTCGAGGCGTGGGAGGGAGACGGCGGCGCCAGCTTCGTCGTGGGCGAGCACGCTGAGTACGCCCGTTGCGCCCACGACGCCGAAGCCCTGTTTCACGACGTGCGCGCCAGGTGGCAGCGCGAGGGGGCGACGGGGCAAGCGCTCTACGCCTATGCCGATGCGCTCGCCACGCGCATGGGCTGGACGCTGAACTTCGATCTGCCCGGACATCGGGTGTCGGACTTCCCGCATGCGGCCATCCACACCGGTTCGCTCGCCGATTTCGACACGACGCCCTCGGCCATGCGCTGGATTCTGGAAATCCACCTGCGTGATCCGCAACAACGCTTCGGGGCGTTCTTCGAAGACATGTTGCTCGACGACACGGACTACTGATCCCGGCGCGATGTCCATGCGTGACGTCCAGACCGTTGTCGCATACGCACCACGCGTAGCGACGACGGTGCGAGCGGCGTGCCGTCCCCGGAGACTTGTTTGCTATACTGCGAACGATTCTCATTTGCAAAACGGTGCCTGAGCCTTTCGGCCACACCTGGCCCGGGGACAGGAGGGGCGCATGCCCGCCGACGACACGTTGCCCACGCTGCCGTGCGACACCACGCTGCGGGGGCTCTACACCGACCATCACGGCTGGCTGCATGGCTGGCTGCACCGCAAGACCGGCTGCTCGCACCGCGCGGCCGATCTGGCGCACGACACGTTCGTGCGTCTGCTCGAGCGCGATCCGCCGCGCATGCTGGCGTCGCCACGCGCTTTCCTGACTACCGTCGCGCAACGCGTTCTCTATAACGACTGGCGTCGCCAGCAGATCGAGCGCGCTTATCTCGACGCCCTCGCGCAACAGCCGGAGGCGCTCGCGCCGTCTGCCGAAGAACGCGCCATCGTGCTCGAGACGCTGCTCGAGATCGACCGCTGTCTCGATGGTCTGCCCGCGCTCGTCAAACGCGCCTTCCTGCTGGCACAGCTCGACGGGCTGACGCACCTCGAGATCGCCGCCGAACTCGGCATTTCGCTCGCGACGGTGAAACGCCATCTCGTGCGCGCCGGCACACAGTGCTTCTTCGCGATGGGCGCCGCATGACGCGCACGTCCGCATCCTCGTCCTCGTCTCCTTCGCCCGTCGGCGGTTTCGACGCGGCTATCGCGCAGCAGGCCGTCGAATGGTGGGTGTCGCTGCGCAGCGGCAACGTCACCGACACGCTGCGCGCTGCCTGCGTCCGCTGGCGCGAAGCCCATCCCGAACATGAACGCGCGTGGCGGCACATTGAAAAGGCTGACGAACGCATGCGGCATGTGTCCGGCACGCTCGGTGCGGCGCTCGCGCAGGCCGCGCTTCAGGCACCGCGTTCGCGCGGGCGTCGCATGGCGGTGAAGGCCATCGCCGGGGCGCTGTTCATGGGCACCGGCGCTTGGGTGGCGAGCGATCCGCTGGCTGTCCAATGGCTGCGGGCCGATGCGCGCACCGGGGTGGGGGAGCGTCGTACGCTGCGTCTGGCAGACGGCACGACGCTCGTGCTCAACACCCGCAGCGCCGTGCGCCTGTCAATGCAGGGGAATGTGCGACGCATCGCGCTCATCGCCGGCGAAATCATGGTCACGACGGGCAAGGACGCCGGGCACGTGCCCCCCAGACCGCTGATCGTGGTCACGGCGCAGGCGACGCTGCAACCGATGGGCACGCGCTTCGTGGTGCGTCAGGCCGCGCAGGGAAGCGATGGCGAATCGGTGCAGGTATTCGAAGGCGCGGTGCGTGTGACGCCCAATGCGACGGGGCGTGACGCGGACGGCGCGCGGATCGTCCATGCCGGGGAGCAGACGCAGTTCACGTCGCGGGATGTCGCGCCTGTGACACCGCTTGCGGAGGGGGACGGGGCGTGGGCCGACGGCATGTTCGTCGCCGTCGACATGCGCCTCGACGCGTTTCTGGCCGAGCTGTCGCGCTATCGGCGCGGTTACGTGCGTTGCGACCCGGGCGTGGCGGCGTTACGGGTGTCCGGCACGTATCCGCTGGGCGATACGGACGCGATTCTCGCCGTGTTGCCGCACGCGCTGCCGGTGTCGGTGGCGTCGGTCACGCGCTACTGGGTGACGATCGGCCCGCGCGGCTGAAGCGTCTTTCGCCATCTCATCAAATTTTTGTCCGGTCAGTGAGCTGTTTCGTCGGTCTCGCGTGACAAGGGAAGTGAAACCTTCTCTCCATTGCCTGAACGAGATCTCACATCATGGCCGTTGCTTCACCCGATTTCCCGCGCGCCGCTCGCCGTCATGGCTTGCACGCCTGCTCCGCTTTGCGTCGCCGCAGCGTCTGCGTTGCCGTGGCGGTCACGTTCGCGTCAACGCTGTACGCCAACGCCGCGCACGCGCAGACGGCCAGCGCGCCGGACGCGTCCGCGAAGACCAGTTCCGCTGCCGTCACCCGCATCTACGCCATTCCCGCCGGGTCGCTCGACAGCGTGCTCACGCGCTTCGGCCGTGAAGCCGGCATTCTCCTGACGTACACACCCGCGCTCACGGCAGGGCGTCAAAGCCCCGGCGTGCAGGGCCGCTTCGACGTGCCGGGTGCCTTCGGTCAATTGCTGGCGGGCACCGGGTTGAACGTATCGCCGCAAGGGGCCGGTTACACGCTGCTGCCGCAGGGAGCGCCGGTCGCTGCCGCGCTCGCTTCGGGGACTGGCGCGGGCGATGTGGCATTGCCGGCGACACATGTTCAGGCGCAGGCGTGGTCCGATGCGTATCGCCAGCCGGTAGACGCCAACGTGTCGCGCTCGGACGCCCCCATCCTCGACATTCCGCAGGTCATCAATGTGGTGCCGCATCAGGTGCTGGCCGATCAGCGTGCCCGCACGCTCGATGACGCGCTGATCAACGTGAGCGGCATCGTGCAGGGCAATACGCTGGCGGGCACGCAGGACACGCTGCTCAAACGTGGCTTTGGCGGCAACCGCGACGGCTCGATCATGCACAACGGCATGCCGCTCGTGCAGGGGCGCGGATTCAATGCGAACGCCGATTCCGTCGAGGTGCTCAAAGGGCCGACGTCGCTGCTCTACGGGATCATGGATCCGGGCGGCGTCATCAACGTGGTGAGCAAGCGCCCGCTGCTCAAGCCCTACACGGCCGTGAGCGTGGCCGGCACGACCTACGGGCACGGCAAGAACGGTGTGGAAGAAACGCTCGACACGACCGGTCCCATCGGCGACAGCGCTCTGGCGTACCGCCTGGTCGTCGACCAGAACAACCAGCAGTACTGGCGCAACTTCGGCGCGCAGCGCGAGACGCTGGTCGCGCCGACGCTGGCGTATTACGGACGCGACACGCAGGTAGTGCTCTCGTACGAGTACCGCAATTTCCTGACGCCGTTCGATCGCGGCACCGTCATCGATCCGAGCACGAACAAGCCGCTGGCCATCTCGGCGCGCGAACGTCTGGATGACGTGCACAACGAGATGACCGGGCAATCGCATCTGGCGCAGATCACCGTCGATCATCAGTTCAATCCCGACTGGAAGGCGCACTTCGGCTACAGCTACAACACCGAGACCTATGACGCCGGGCAACTGCGCGTGAACGGCATCAACACCCAGACCGGGGTCATCTCGCGAAGCAACGACGGCACGCGCGGTTCGGACAGCACGGACAGTTACGGCATTGCCTATCTCGACGGCAAGGTGCATCTGGCGGGCATGCGCCACGATCTGCAATTCGGGGGCGACTGGGAGTACCGGCGCATCTATCGTCGCGATCTGATCCGGCAGACGGCGAAATGCACGTTCAGCTATCTGAATCCGGTGTACGGCTGCGAGGTGATCCCGACGACCGTCTCGGCCAGCGACAGCGATCAGACCGATACGCTGCACGACGCGTCGCTCTTCTTCCAGGACGCCATCCACGTCACCGATCGCTGGATTGTCGTGGCGGGTGTGCGTCTGCTGACCTACAGTCAGTTGGCGGGCAAGGGGCGGCCGTTCCAGGTCAATACGAACATCAGCGATTCGAAGTGGCTGCCGCGCGCGGGTGTCGTCTACAAGGCGACGGATTATCTGTCGCTGTACGGCAGCTATTCGGAGTCGCTCAAACCGACGTCGACGATCGCGCCGCTGTCGTCCGGCGTGGTGATCGGCTCGAACATCGCGCCGGAGCATGCCAAGTCGTATGAAGTCGGTGCGAAGCTCGATATGCCGAACGGGCTGAGCGGCACGCTGGCGCTTTTCAACATCGACAAGCGCAATGTGCTGGTGTCGCAGTTCAACGACGCCACCAAGGCGATCGACTGGCGGACCTCGGGCGCGGCACGCTCGCGTGGCGTCGAGCTGGATGTGTCGGGCCGTATCGGGCAGCGCTGGAACGTGATCGCGAGCTACGCGTTCATCGACGCGAAGACCACCGACGATCCGCTCTACACCGGGAATACGCTGGCGAACGTGGCGCGTCACACGGCGTCGCTGGCCGGTGTGTACGACTGGGGCCCCGTGCTGGGTGACGGCAGCGGCAACCTGCGCCTCGGCGCGGTCGGGCGCTATATCGGGTCACGTCCGGGGGACTCGGCCAACAGCTTCACGCTGCCGGCGTACTTCGTTGCCGACGTGTTCGCCGCGTACGACACGAAGATCGGCCGTCACCCGGTGCACTATCAGTTGAACATCAAGAACGTGTTCAACAAGACCTACTACCCGTCGAGCGCGAGTCAGTATTTCGTCTCGATTGGCGATGCCCGCTCCGCCACGCTGTCGGCAACGTTCGAGTTCTGAGCGGGGGTTGCCGTCCTCCGGCCGGGTGACGTTGAGGTTGTTGCGTCACGCAGCGCTTTCCATTCCAGACGGTCATAAGAACGGGCCGTGTATCCCGTCCGACGCGGCCGTCAGTTTCGACAGGAAGCGCTCGCACCGGGCGATTTCGGCAAGTGCGACGAACTCGTCCGGCTGGTGGGCCTGAGCGATGCTCCCGGGGCCGCAAACGATCGTCGGAATGCCCGCGCGCTGGAAGAAACCGGCTTCGGTCCCATACGACACCTTGCGCGCGGGCGTGTCCGGGACCAGCGCGCGCATCAGGCGTACCAGGGGCTGGGTTTCGTCGGCCTGCATCGACGGTGGCGCCGCGATTTTCGTGAACCGGATCGTTGCCTGGGGATGCACGCGTTGCATTTCCGGAACGAGCGTCTGGGCGGCGTAAGCCTCGATCCGGGCGAAGATCGCGTCTGCATTCACACCCGGAAGGTTACGGTACTCGAAGACGAACTCGCAGTCGGCCGGCACAGTGTTCAGGGCGATGCCGCCTTTTATCGTGCCGGTCTGTGCGGTACTGAACGGTACGTCGAAGCCCTCATCATAGGGGCCGTGCGCCGCGAAGGCGTTTGCCAGGTCGCGAATGTGGCAGATCACACGCGCGGCGTACTCGATGGCATTGACGCCCGAGGGTGCGAGCGACGAGTGCACGGCATGCCCTTGCACGCAGCAGCGGTAGATGTTGATGCCCTTGTGCGCAACGATCACCTGCATGCCGGTCGGTTCACCGACGATACAGCCTTGCGGACGAATGCCGCGACGGGCCATGGCCGCGAGCATCGGGGAAACGCCAAGGCAGCCGACCTCTTCGTCGTAGGTGAACGCGAGATGGATCGGCGCCCCCGGCGGTGCATCGCACCACGCGGGCACCCGACTCATGACCGCGCCGATGAAGCCTTTCATGTCGCAAGCCCCGCGGCCATACAGCCGGCCGTCACGCAATTCAGGCGAGAAAGGCGGACTCTGCCAATGCTGAGCATCGACCGGTACGACATCGGTATGCCCGGAAAGCACGACGCCGCCCTGTGTGTTGCCGTCGCGCCCGGGCAATGTGGCGAAAAGATTGGCTTTCGCGCCGCTGCCGTCGTAGTCGAGCCACGCATCGATGCCCTTTGCGCGCAGGGTGTCGCGTAGAAGTTCGATCAGCCCGAGATTGGATTGGCGGCTCGTCGTGTCGATGGCGATAAGTCGTGAAATCCAGTCGATGGCGGCCGTCGAGGCCGCCGGCGTCTCTTCGTCCGTCTCGGGTGTGAGCGCAGACGCCAAATGGGGGAGGTGCGTATGCATGAGGGGTCCTCGCACACTAGTCAAATCAGGACAGCGCGGCACGGGCCGTTTCGCGTGATAGCCGGGTCGCGACGAGGCTCGCAACCGCGCCAGCCGCGATGTACCACGTGGGCGAGAGCGGATTGCCCGTCATTCCGATCAGCCAGGTCGCGACGAAGGGGGCGAAACCGCCGAAAATCGTGACTGAGACGTTGTAACTGAGCGAGATGCATGTGGTGCGCACCGCGCCGGGGTATAGCTCGGCCTGCCAGGCGGGCGCCGGGCCGGTCATCATGGCCATGAAGGCGGCGAGCAGGCACAACGCGCCGATGACCGGCAGGAGATGTGCGTGTGCGGACATGAAGGCGAAGAGCGGGTACGTGCCGAACAGCACGCACAGCGCGCCTGCACTCATCAACGGGCGCCGGCCCCATCGGTCGGACAGGTGCCCCATGACGGGCGAGAGCATCATGAAGCACGCGATCTGGAGACTGGCGGCGATCAGTGCTTCGCTGGCGGGCAGGCCCAGCGTGCGGGTCAGATAGATCGGCATGTACACGAGGTAGAGATAGTTCGTGACAGTCCAGCCGATGGTGAACAGACTCCCGATGCCGAGGTTGCGGCGGTGCTTGCGAAGTGCTGTGCCGATCGGGGACGTCGAGATGACGGGCCCACTCGGCCGGACATTTGCCGGGACCGAGGTGCGCGGCGACTCGTCGATATTTCTCCGCAGCCAGAAGCCGAAGACGCCAATGACGAACGCTCCCAGCACGAAGGGAACGCGCCAGCCCCAGTCGTTCAGAGACTGGGCCGGCATGAGCCAGGTCATGGCCCCGGCGCTGAGCGAACCGAGCAGCAGGGCCACAGCGAGGCTGGCCTGTTGCCAACTGCCGTACAGGCCACGCCGGTGCCGCGGTGCATATTCGACGATGAAGCTGGTAGCCCCGCCCCATTCGCCGCCCGAAGCGAAGCCTTGCAGGATGCGCGCGATCACGATCGTCAAAGACGCGGCCACCCCGGCGGTGTCGAAGCCGGGTGTCAGTCCGATCATCGCTGTGCCGATTGCCATGAGCAGAATCACGACGAGCAGCGAGGCCTTGCGTCCGGCACGATCCCCATAAGCGCCCAGAATGGCCGCGCTCAGCGGACGCGCCACGAAGCCGACGCCGAATGTGGCGGTCGCGACCAGGAACGAGGTGGCTTCACTCGCCGCCGGAAAGAAGTGATGGGCGATCTGCGGGGAGAAGTAGGCGTACAACACGAAGTCGTACCACTCCAGGATATTGCCGAGCGACGCGGCGACAACGGCGCGTCTGGCCTGCGTGGGCGCGACGGTCGTCGCGGCGCTGTTAGCCCGGTAGTCATGCGTTTGCAACGGGTTCGAGTTCATGAGCAACCTAGGAAAGAGAAGGGAACAAGCGCGCCGGGGCACCCGCCATCCGGCGTCCGCCACGTTCGCCACGTTCGCCACGTTCGCCACGTTCGGGGCGGCGCTATCGGTAACGCGTAAGAAGCTAAGCGCGAACGCTTAGCGGCGCATTGCGCGGAAGGCGTCGATGACGCGATCGAGATCGGCGTCCGTGAGTGCAAGCGACACTTGAAGTCGCAGTCTCGCGGCGCCTTCGGGAACGACGGGGTAAGAGAACGCCTGCGCCAGAACGCCGCGCTCTGCGAGTGCGGCAGAGGCGGTCGTTGCAAGCGCCGCGTCGCCGAAGATCACGGGCACGATCGGATGATCGCCGGGAAGGACGTCGAAGCCCGCCTGCGTCAGGCCTCGACGCAGGTACGCGCTCATGGCGCCCAGTCGCGCGAAGTCGATCTCGCCGCCTTCGATCAGGTCGAGCGCCCGGACGGCGGCTGCCGCAATCGCAGGCATTAGCGCATTGGAAAACAGATAGGGTCGGCCGGCCTGACGCAAGGTATCGACGATGGCGCTGGGTGCTGCGACAAATCCACCGGCCGCCCCGCCCAGCGCTTTCCCCAATGTGCCCACGTGTACGTCGACGGCCGACATTTGTCCCTGTACCTCGGCGGTGCCACGGCCGGAGGCGCCGATCACACCGATGCCATGCGAGTCGTCCACAATGAGCAACGCCTTTCGTTCGCGGCACAACACGCCGAGGGCGCCTAGCGGGGCCTGCGTGCCGTCCATGGAAAACACGCCATCGGTGACCAGCAGCCGTGTCGCTGCTTCACCGGCTTCGTCGAAGGCGCGGGCGGCGGCGCTGGCGTCGCGGTGGGCATAGCGGAACCGGGCGGCTTTGCTCAGCCGTATGCCATCGATGATGCTTGCGTGGTTCAGTGTGTCGGACAGCACGGCGTCGTTTTCGTCCAGCAACGCTTCGAACAGGGCGCCATTGGCATCGAAAGCCGAGGGGAACAGGGCGCAGGCCTCGGCCCCGAGAAACGCGGCGAGCCGGCGCTCCAGTTCCCAGTGCAGGGCATGTGTGCCGCTGATGAAGCGGACCGAGGCCATGCCGAGCCCATAGCGGTCGATGGCCTCGCGTGCGGCGTCGACAATGCGCGGATCGTTAGCGAGTCCGAGGTAGTTGTTGGCGCACAGGTTGAGATAGGCGCGCGTTGCACCCCCCGGTGCAGCGCGCGCCCTGACATGGCCGCCCTGTGCGGATTCGATCGCGACTTCGTGCTTGATCGCATGTCGCGCCGCCAGCGCGTGGCAACGTGCATCGAGCCGCGACCGGAGGGTCTCACTGAGCATGATTCGCCTCGTCGTAGTCGACCGTCAAGGTCCAGGCCGGATCGTCGTGCCACTCCCAATAAGTGCGGAAGATCGTTTGCGTCAGGTCGCCTGGCGCACCGTTGCCGACGCGCACGCCGTTCAGGCGCGTGACCGGCATGATGCCCCCGGCGGTGGAGGTGATGAAAATCTCATCGGCGTGCCGCAACTGGTCTTCGCTGACGTTGCCCGAATGCACGGCAATGCCGAGCCGCTCGGCGATGTCGAACACGGTGCGGCGCGTAATGCCATGCAGCACGCCGTGCTCGGGGGTATACAGCGCGCCGTGACGCACGACGAAGATATTGAAGCCGGGGCCTTCGGCGACGTTGCCGTTCATGTCCTTGATGACGACGGTTTCCGCCCCGGCGTCGAACCCCTGGAACTGGGCCGTAACAAGATCGAGCCAGTGGTAGTTCTTGACCTGCGGATCGACCGACTCGGGCGGGATGCGGCGCACGGTATCGATCAGATGCAGGTGAAGGCCTTCCTTAAGCTGGCGGGCATTGGCGACCGATCCGTAGGGCACGGCGAACGCGACGAATTGGTTCGCTGCGTCGCGCGGGTCGCGGCTGAAGGTAGGCGAGAGGCCGCGCGTGCAGAGCATCTCGACGTACGCGTTACGCAGTCCCGCGCGTCTGACACACTCGACGAGAATATGGCGAAGTTCATCGTCGCTGTACTTAACGGACAGGCGCAGCCTTTCCAGCGAGCGCCGGAAGCGCGCGATATGCAGATCCAGCCGGAAGAACTTGCCATTCCATACGTGAACGGTGTCGTAGGTGACGTCGGAGTGCAGCAGTCCCCAGTCGAGGACGGAGATGCGGGCTTCCGACATGGGCAGGTACTGGCCGGCCATGTAGGCGGTGCCGGTGGGGTAGGTCAGGCCGTCGATGCGGCCGACGTCGGGTTGGGTCATCGTGTCGCTCATTACGATTGGGGGAAGTATTCGACCTGAGCGGCAAATGCCGATCGGTTCGTTTCAAAAACACTACGGTGGACGAAGGCGTTCTCACCCACGGCGCGGTCGAACGACAGCTTGCCGTCGAGATGGTCGATTTCGTGCTGCATCAGTTCGGCTTCCGCGCGACTCAGCGCTTCCTTCAGGTGCGTCTTGCCGGCCATGTCGGTAAAACGCACCGAGATCGAGGCGAAGCGCTCCACCCGAACCAGCATCTCGGGGAAGCACATGCAGTCGTCCCACAGTGTCATGCGTTCGTTGCTGGCCCATACGATTTCGGGGTTGACGATCACGTCGGGCCAACCCGGCATGGCCAGGCCGATCATGCGTTTGGCAATGCCGATCTGGGGCGCTGCAATGGCGCGTCCGAAGCCATGTTCCGCACGAAAGGCGTGTATCGCGGCGCCGAGGGCTGCGGCCTCGCGCACAACGACGGGGTCGTTGACATTGGCGACTGGTGCGGCCACCTCGCGCAGCGCAGGCGATCCGACGCGCAATATGCCGACGGTCATTTCGATACCTCCGTCAAAGCCATTTTTTTGCCTCCTTTGTAAGTGGATATGGTGGCGGCCGGCTCACGCAGGTCGCCGTGTTCGTCAAACGCAATCTGCCCCGTGACGCCGCCGAACGACACGCGATGCAGGGCGTCGGAAATCTTTGCAGCGTCTGTGGATTGTGCGGCGAGGGCAGCACGATAGATCGCCATCATGGCGTCGTAGGCGTAGGGCGCATATAACTGCACGGGCTCGCCATATTTCGCCTTGAATTTGGCGGCGAATGCTTCTCCGCCCGGCATCTTTGCGAGGCTGCGTCCGCCATCCGCGCAGAACAGGTTGCCGTCGAGCGCGGCACCGGCTAGCCGGATCATTTCGGCGGTGCATAAACCGTCGCCGCCGACCAGCGGCGCGCGAATCGAGTACTGCCGCATTTGCTTGAGCATCGGCCCGCCCTGGGCATCCATCCCGCCGAAGAAGATGGCGTCGGGGTTCTCGCGCTTGATCCGCGTGAGAACGGCGGTGAAATCGAACGCCTTGTCGGTGGAAAACTCGCGCGCGACGATCGTGGCGCCAGCCTTTTCCGCCTGGCGTGCAAATACTTCGGCAATGCCCTGGCCGTAGGCGGTGCGGTCGTCGATGACGGCAATGCGCCGTGCGTGCAACTGACTGGAGGCATATTGCGATAGTGCGACACCGAGGAAGTCGTCGTTGGCGAGCATGCGAAACGTGGTGTCGAAGCCCAGGCGCGTGAATTCGGGGTTGGTGGCCGACGGCGTGAGTTCCGCGATGTGCTGTTGTGCGTAGATGCGCGCCACGGCGATGGAGGTGCCGGAGTTCTGGTGACCGATCACGGCACTGACGTGGTTGTCTGCAAAACGCTGGGCAACGGTCGTGGCGGTGCGCGGATCGGCGGCGTCGTCTTGGGCGTCGAGTGCGAACTGTACGGGTTTGCCGGCAATGACGGGGCGTTGGGCGTTGATCTCGTCCATGGCCAGGCGAATGCCGCGTTCGCTGTCTTTGCCGAAATGCGCCTGTGCGCCGGTCAGGGCGCCGGCATAGCCAATGGTCACGATGGTTTGCGCATGCGCAGCCAGCGCGCAGAGTGCGACGGCGGTAGCGGTTAAGTGCTTCAGGGGCATGGTTTTCTCCATGGAATCGATCGGGGGCTGATGCTACGATTCTAGGGAGGTCGCACGAAATCCAATATTCGCGTGGGCTATGTTTGCTTAACTGGATTTCTTTTTCGGGGGGATTTGCGAAATATGGGTCAAGTTCAGGCCGAACCGCTTGACGATTTCGATCTGCGAATTCTGGCAATGCTGCAAGTCGACAACCAGATCAGTAACCAGTCGTTGGCCGCCGCCGTCAACCTGAGTCCGCCGGCCTGTCTCAGAAGGGTGAGACGACTGCGCGAAGAGAAATACATCCAGAAGGACATCTCGGTTGTCGATCCGAACAAGGTGGGGCTACCCATCATGATGTGGGTACTTGTTCAGGTCGAGCGGGAGCGGCTCGATCTGCTCGATGAATTCAAGCAGTTCTTGCAGAGCGTTCCAGAAGTGATGCAATGCTATGTGGTCACTGGACGCGCCGATTTCGCGATGATGATCGCGGTGCGCGACATCGATCACTATGAAGAATTCGCAACGCGCGTATTTCGGCAAAATCCAAACATTCGTCACTTTGAAACGATGGTTGTGATGTCGCGGGTGAAATTCGGAATGTCGTTGCCGATCGGGGTGTGAGGATCGACGTCTTCATCGTCCTGATGCCTGCCTTGCTCGCTTGGGGGGCATCCGTCTCGCTTTCTTTGCGCAGATGGCAGTGAAAAAGTTCGAATGACCTCGCCTGCCGGCGATCGACGACTGACAGATGGCGACGAAGCGGCCAGGCAATACTTCTTCGCGATGGGTGTCGCATGACGTGCACTTCCGCACCCGTTTCTCCGATGTTTCCCCGATCGGTTGGCTCGACGCAGGTATTGCGCAGCATGCCCGTCTCGTCGGAGCGGCCAGATCAAGCGTGTATTACCGGGCACATCTGGTGAGCGGAGCGGATCAGTTGCTGACGCGACGGATCGACGAACTGCATATGGAGTTTTCGTTCGCCGGCGCGCGGATGCTGGCGCGTCGGTTACGCCGAGACGGCCATGAAGTCGCCCGGCGGCGCGTGTGCACCCTGATGAGGGGCATCGATGCGTCGCGCTTCGTCCAGGACGCCGTCCACGTGACCGATCGCTGGATCGTCGTGGGTGGGCTGCGTTTGCTGACGTACAGCCAATTGGCGGGAAAGGGGCGCCCGTTCCAGCTCAATACGAACCGTAGCGACTCGAAGTGGCTGCCGCGCGCGGGCGTCATCGATAAGGCGACGGATTGTCTGTCGCAGTACGGCCGCTATTCGGAGTCGCTCAAGCGGATGTCGTCCGGCGTCGTGATCGACTAGACCGTCGAGCCGGAGCACGCCAAGTCGTACGAAGTCGGGGCGAAGTTCGACACGCGCTTCACGCTGCCGGCGTATTTCGTTGCGAATGTGTTTGCCGCGTACGACACGAAGATCGGCCGTCACCCGGTGCACTATCCGTCGAACGTCAAGAACGTTTTCAACAAGACGTGTTACCCGTCGAGCGCGAGTCAGCATTTCGTCGCTATTGGCGATGCGCGTTCGGCTACGCTCTGATCGACGCTTGTCCTTGCTGGAACGGGGGAGGTTGCGGTGCGGTGTTGAAAAGCCGCCGCGCCGCCGGTTTTCAGTTTGGACGAGGTATGCGGGGCGGCGCTCGGCTCAGAGCAGATCGTCGCTGGGCAGCAACGTGAACGCGCCCGCCACCGAATTGCGCCAGAAAGACGCGTAGGGTTCGACGTCGAACGTACGCGGCTGGCCGTTTTCCTCCCCGACCCAACGCAGCGCGGGCATGGTCGGCGGTGTGGGCGTTGGCGGCGCGGTGCCGTGGGGCACCAGTTCGACGCGGAAGCTCACGCGGGGCAACGTGGCCCGGTCGAAGATCCCGGCCATACGCTCGGCAAACTCAGGGCTGTGGACCACGATTGCCAACTCGGTGTTCAGACGCACGGAGCGCGGGTCCAGATTGAACGAACCGAGGATCACGTCGCGGCGGTCGATCACGTACACCTTGCCGTGCAGGCTCGCGCGTGAGGAACCATTGAACGCGGCGCGCCTGGACGAGGGCTGGCCGGTGTCGGAGCGGATCGGTTTGAATTCGTACAGCGCGATGCCCGCCTGCAACAGCGCCGGGCGGTAGCGTGCATAGCCGGCGTGAACCGGGACAACGTCGGTCGCCGCAAGAGAGTTCGTCAGCACGCGCACCTTCACGCCTCTCTGGGTGAGCGTCGAGAGGAATCGGACGCCGCCGTCGAGCGGCACGAAGTACGGCGAGACGATCAGCACTTCGCGCTGCGCGTTCGCCGCCAGTTGCCGCAATTGGGTCCCCGGCGCGCTTTTGGTCTGCTCCGAGGGAGTGTCCAGCTTGTCGGGCGAGTCGGCGGCCAGCTCGGCGGCGGCCCAGAAGAGCGGCCGCTTGCCGCTGCGCAGGCTGTCGGCGAGCGATGGCTGGTGAAGCGCCTGATGCCCGGCGGGCATCCCGTCGGCGTCGCGCCAGTGACGCACCAGTGCCTCGCGTGTGTCGTCCAGCGTCTGCTTGTCGATCTCCGACTGGACTTGTCTTAGCGGATAGGATTGCGGGCTCGTCCAGAAGTGGTCGAAGCTGCGGGAAACGGCGTCGACGACCGGCCCGGCACAGAGCAGATCGAAATCGCGGAAGGACAGATCCGGATCGGCGTCGAAATATTCGTCTCCCAGATTGCGTCCGCCGACGATGGCCAACTGGTTGTCGGCGATCAACGCCTTGTTGTGCATGCGACGGTTGAGTTGGTCGAACTGGGTGAGCAGATTGCCGGCGCGCTCGAAAAGCGTGGTGTCTAACGTGGCGAACGGATTGAAGACACGGATCTCGATGTTGGGCGTCTGGTCGAGTACCGCTAAGGTGGGGTCGGTGTGGCGGCGATTGATGTCGTCGACCAGCATGCGAACGCGCACACCGCGGCCGGCCGCGTCTATCAGCGACTGGAGCAGCAGGCGCCCGGTGATGTCCTCTCCGGCGCTGTAGTACTGCACGTCCAGGCTATGCTGCGCGGCTTGAACGAGCGCGAGACGGGTAGTGAAGGCGTCCGCGCCTGTCGCGAGCAATTCAAAACCGGATTGCCCCGGATGCGCGAGGACTGCGGGGGCCAGCGCGTCGGCGAGTGCGCCGGGGGTGGCGGCCGACGTGTGGACTGTCCAGGGGGATGGCTCCGGGAGCGGTCGCACCGAGCTGCACGCCGCGACGATGAGCGCGAGCGGAAGCAGCGCGATTGGGCGCCACGAGAGGTAACGAGAGAGCGCCCGGGAGACGCGCGAAAGCATCATCTCGAACGCTCTATATAGACAGGATGGGAGAGACATCGACGCTGGCACCGCCTTTCCATATAGGTAAGGTTCCGAGAAGCATATGCGATTTCGTTGGTTGCGTCGCTTGGGGGTGCCCGGATACATTGGATCCGTCTCCTCCATGTGTCCTGTCCCATGGATCTTGGCCCGCTCACGACGCGGGCCTTTTTTTGCCCTTTTCAAATTATTTTCACAAAGGGCTTGCCATGGTTCGGGGTTTTCACTAATATTCCGTCTCTCGCAACGACAGCGACGCAGCGAAAGCAGCGAAGCGGTTGAGGCGACGGGCTGGAAAGCCCGGTGGTTAGTGGTTTTGGAGCTTGCGAGTCGCTACGGCGATGAGCGAAGAAAGCGAAAAAAACTGTTGACGACGACGAGAAGCTGGTAGATAATCTCACTTCTCTGCTGCTGATGCAGCGACGCAGAAAACAAAGCGACGGCGCGGTAAGTGTGCGACGAAGCGAAGTCAGATGCGATTGATCTTTAAAAATTGAACAACCGATAAGTGTGGGCACTCGATGAAT
>NZ_JAELTP010000019.1 GCF_016428915.1 Pandoraea sp. ASV26 | reverse complement strand
CGAACTGCTGTCATTGTTCGACGGGCGCGAATTGCATCCGTTGCCATACCGGGCGTTTCCCGCAACCCGTGTGGAAGAAGCGTTCCGCTACATGCAGCAAGCGCGCCAGATCGGCAAGGTGCTGGTCAACTACAGCGCAGGCGTGCCAGCGCCCATGGCGGCGCGCCAGCCCGATCTGCAATTCGACGCCAATGGTGCGTGGCTGCTGGTCGGGGGAACAGGGGGGCTTGGGTTTGCAACCGCCCGATGGCTGGTCGCGCATGGCGTGCGCCATCTCACACTGGCGAGCCGCCGTGGCGCGCTCGATACCGAGATGCACGAAGACGTCGCGCATTGGCGTGATGCGCTTGGCGTTGACGTGCATGTTGCCGCGTGTGATGCGACCCGTATCGAGGCGCTGGAGGCCCTTGTGTCGTCGATCGATGCGCGGGGCGTGCCATTGCGCGGTGTGCTCCATTCGGCCATGCATATCGACGATGGTCTGGTGCGCAATCTCGATGACGAGCGGTTCAGTGCGGTGCTTGCGCCCAAGCTGGCCGGCGCCTGGAATCTGCATCGCGCGACGGCGCAACATGCGCTGACACATTTCATCGTTTATTCATCGGCCACGACGGCGCTTGGCAATCCCGGGCAGTCCAGCTATGTGGCTGCCAACACGTACCTGGAGGCGCTGATCAACTGGCGCCGGGCGTCGGGGCTGCCAGGCACCTGCATGGCATGGGGGCCGATCGGTGACGTCGGCTTCCTTGCCGAGAACGAGAAGACGAGCAAAGCGCTTCAGTCCCGGATCGGCGGTACGTCGATTACGTCTGACGAAGCGCTCGAGGCACTTGGCAATGCGCTGCGCCATGCCGAGGTGGGAAGTGCCGTGGTTCGTCTTGATTGGCACGCGTTGTCCCGAGGCATGCCTGCGGCGGATGCTCGCCGGTATAGTGCGATGCGTTCGTCGGGAGGCGCGGAGCCTAGCCGCTTGAGCGAGCGTCATTTGCGTGACCAGGTCCTTGCATTACCGCGCGCTGAAGCGGCAATGCTCGTGGTCGAGACGTTGCGCGCGGAGATCGCACGGATTCTCCATCTGGCTTCAGAGCGGGTAGACGTGGACAATTCCGTACTCGACATGGGGATGGACTCGCTCATGGGCATGGAGCTCGGAATGGCAGTCGAGGAGGTCTTCGGCGTAAAGCTGTCTGTCATGTCGATTACCGACGGTGTCACGATCCGCACGCTGGGCGAGCGAATTCTGGATGCGTTGGACGATGACGGCGAGGATGCTGCGACTGCCGGGGCCAATGTGCCGAGTACGGCGCTTGACGATCTGGCAAGGAAACATGCCGTCGAGATCGAACCGAAGGCAGCGAGCGATCGACTCGCCGCTCCTTTGCCTCATGCAATGGACGCGTCCGACATATCGGAGCTCATGAAATGATCGCGCTCGACGGGTGGAGTGCGAAACAGGGCACGCTCGCGCGCGAGCTTGTGATCGAGGGTCGCGGACTTCATACAGGGCGTCACGTCCGTGTGAGCGTGCTGCCAGTGCACGATATCTCCGGCGCGCACGAAGTCCACGGCATCCGGTTTCGCCGCACCGACCTATCGGGGGCATCCGACGCCGGGGCAGAAATTCCCGTCGATCCGGCGCTACGGTGGGCGCAGCCGCTATGCACCATGCTGCGTACCGAGAGCGCTGTCGGCGTGCGAACGGTCGAGCATCTTCTGGCGGCGCTCGTCATGTGTGAGATCGATCACGCGGTGGTAGCGCTGGATGCCGAGGAATTGCCGATCCTTGACGGCAGTGCCACCCCATGGGTCGATGCGATCCGGGCATGTGGCCGCGTCGAGCTCGATCGCCCCAAGCGATTTCTTCGCGTTCTTAAACCCGTCACCGTTGAGAGCGGCGGACGCGGCCCGAAGCGTGAAATGCGGATCGAGCCGGCGCCATGCTACGAGGTCGACGTCACCAATGATCTGAAGGGCTTTGGCGGCATGACGTGGAGCGGTGAGCTAACGCCTCGTGTGTTTGCCGACGAAATCGCGCCGTCGCGATCCTATGGGCGAATCAAATGGGCCCTGCCGGCGATGCTCGCGGGATACCTCAAACGAACACCGATTCTGCGCGGCGCACGTCTTTCGTGTACTGCGTCGATTGTCGGCAGCCGAGTCATTGGGGGGATGCGCATGCCGGATGAATTCGTGCGGCATCGCGTTCTGGATCTTGTCGGAGACATGGCAATGGCGGGCGGGCCGCTGCTTGGCCGTATTCGCGCGCTGCGTCCGTGCCACGAAATGAATCATCGCCTCGTCAGTGCGCTGCTCTCGGATCGCAGCGCATGGCGATGGGAGTCTTTCCCGGCGCGGGATCCGCATCAAATAACAGGACGGTAACAATGGCATTGGGAGACCCGATTCGGCGGCAACTGGCCGCAGCGGCGCTTAAACGACAATTGGAGCGCGTCTCGAACGTAGGCGATGATGCGAAGCGAGCGCGACCGGTCGCTGCGCCTGCCGATCCTTTGGGCGCTCCATGGAGCGCGCGCTCGGGATTCGAGGCCATGCCGCAGTACCAGCAAATCGCGCTGATGCGGCAGATGGGGGAAACGCTACAGGTGCAATCGCCGTTTTTCCGCGTACACGACGGCAAAGCTGGCGCAACCACGTGGATCGACGGGCGCGAATACATCAACTTTGCGAACTACAACTACCTCGGCATGGCGTCGGATCCCGTGGTCGTTGCGCAAGCCAAGGCGGCGATCGATCAATACGGAACCTCTGCGTCTGCGAGCCGCATGGTGGCGGGCGAGCGTCCCGTTCAGCGGGAGCTCGAACGTGAGCTGGCGCAGCTCTACGGGACGGACGACTGCGTTGCGTTCGTCAGCGGGCATGCCACCAACGTCACGACGATCGGCGCACTATTGGGTCCTGGCGACCTCGTGTTGCACGACGCGTTAGCGCACAACAGCATCGTGCAGGGCGCGCAACTGAGTGGTGCAAAGCGCCTGAGTTTTCCGCATAACGACTGGGCAGCGCTCGATGAACTGCTCTCGCGCACGCGGCACGAGTACCGCAACGTACTGGTCGTTATCGAAGGCCTGTACAGCATGGATGGTGACTTTCCCGAGCTTCCCCGGTTTGCGGCGTTGCGTGAACGACATAAGTGCTTCCTGATGGTTGATGAAGCGCACTCGCTGGGCGTGCTGGGCGCGCGGGGGAGAGGGATTCGCGAGTACTTCGGAATGCAGCCTGATGACGTCGATATCTGGATGGGGACGTTGAGCAAGACGCTTGCCGGCTGCGGAGGATATATCGCGGGCTGCCAGCCGCTCATCGATATTCTGCGACATCTCGCGCCAGGCTTTCTGTATAGCGTCGGCATTGCGCCTGCGCTTGCCGCAGGTTCTCTTGCGGCGTTACGCCAGATGTTGTCCGAACCCTCACGAGTGACGACATTGCGCGCCCGTGGCGAGCAGTTCCTGAACAGGGCGCGTGCAGCAGGGTTTAATACCGGCACGAGCGCGGGCTATGCGGTGATCCCGATCATCACGGGCAGTTCGCAACGGGCCGCCCAATGGGCAAACGCTCTCTTCGAGGAGGGGATCAATGTCCAGCCGATTTTCTATCCCGCGGTTGAGGAGCGCGCAGCGAGATTGCGCTTCTTCATTTGCAGCACCCACGAGCCCGCGCAGATCGAACAAACGGTCGATGCGCTTGTTCGGGTGTCACGACAATGATTGCGCTGCCTCGTACCGACGATACGCACGCCGAAAGCGCGCGAGCAGAGATTCGGCAAGCAGCGAAGGCACGGTTCTCTGGTGGGACGTATTGTTTCCGGAAAGCGCGCGCCGAAGATGCAAGTGCGTGCGCTCCGCTTATTTTTGCGTCCGGTGAACAGGAGTTGGAGTATCTGCTTGGCGTGCCGCGAGCCAGGTGCATCGCCTTCCTGGAAGCAGGATTTCGCGCGAACATGGGTCGATTTTCATGGACGCGGCACTATGTTGTCGCGGATCACAACGGCGTTGTGGTCGGCGTGATGGCGTTTCACGATGCTCGCCAAGTCCGCTGGGACGACCTTGCGATGGTGATGTTGCTCCTGACGCAGTTCAGTGTTTGGCGGGCCACAGGAATTGTCATGCGTGGTGTCGCCTTGAAGAACCACCTGACCAGGCCGCGCCGTCATCAAATATTGATGGCGCACTGTGCCGTCAAGGAGTCCTTGCGGGCCAGCGGCATATTCACGCATCTGTTTCGGTATGGCGTAAGCCGCGAGGTTTCTCGCGTTGGCGAGGATCGCGAGCTTCTGCTCGATGTGCGTGTCGCGAACACGCGCGCCAGAGATCTCTACCGCCGTCTGGGGTTCTCTTCAGGCACGAATGCGCCTTACCCAAGGCCGAAGCGATTGCCTGCGACGCTGCATTCGATTCGGATGTCACGCCGCTTGTCGGCCTGAAACCGAGACGGCGCATCGCCGTGCAGGTCGCTTACGCTCGCCCCGTTCAGCGACCGTATTGCTGCTGCGTCGACTGCTGTTGACGGCGAATCGAGTCGATCATGATCGACGCTGCGTCGGCCCAGTTCTGCATGCCGTTGGCGCCTCCCTGACCGCGTGTGGCGCGCACTTGCGCGAGATCCAACCGGGCGCGCGTGTAATCTTGCGACGCCGCGCGTGCCAGCCACTTCTCGCTCTCGGCGTAGTCGCGTTGCGCGAGCTTGCCTTCGAAATAGATCTCACCGAGCAGTGTCTGCGCAATCGGGTATCCCGTATTGGCGGCGCGTTTGTAGAAGTTGACGGCCGCCTTGCCGTCGCGTGGCACACCGTAGCCGTACTCGTAAATCATGCCCAGCGTGGTGAGCGCTGCCGCATCGTTGCCACGCGCACGCAGCGCGGCGATGTCGTTGCGGTCGGCGCGCTGCGCGGCTTGTGTGAGACGAAATTCGGCGTCGTCCCACGCGTTGGCGCGCTCGACTTGCGGCGTAGGTTGCGGCGCCGCGGGCTGAGCGCTCGGGTTTTCACGGGCCTTCGCCAACCGTTCGGCGAGATAGGCGGGCAAGTGCACGCCGGCGCCGTTGCTCTCCGGGGGCGTCGCCGCAGTAGGTGCGGTAGGTGCGGTAGGTGAGGGAGTCACCACCGGAGGCACCGAACCTCGTGTCGCCCCGCCTCGTGTGGTGTCGGCAACTTTGCCGGTCGGCACGTTCGACGCCACCAGATACTGTGCGCCAAGCGGCACGTCGCCGATGAGGCCGCTCGCAATCCACGGACGCTGCTGTCCGCCCGTCAGTTCTGCCACTTGTTGTTGCACCAGATCGAGCGTGTGTTTGATCGTGGCGCCCGGCGTCTTCATGTTCATCGCCAGATAGTAGGCGAACGGGCTGTTATCGGCGGCGCTGCCGAAATTGCCGAAGTTGCGCATCGAATCGTACGCGGGCGCCTGATCGGCGGTCGAGAAGGCAATCAACTCGCCCTGACCGACTTTCTCCGGCTTGAGCCCGGGGCCCGCATTGCCGCGCGACGGCACCCGGCAGGCGTCGATGGCGGCGATGAACGAAGTCGGTGCCGAAGGGATGACCTTGCTGCGCACGTACCCCAGCCGGATGGCGCGCTCAAGCAGAAGGGGGCGCGTCATTGCGCGGATGGGCACGCCGGCATGCACCGGCACGAGGAAGTTGTCGCCCCCCGATTCGAAGCCGTGGCCTGCAAAGTAGAAGAGCGAGACCTGTGCGCCCCTGGACGCCTGCGCCAGCCACGCCACCGCCGCCTTGAATTCCTCTTGCGACAGGTCGGTCGCCACGCGCGTCTCGAAACCGAGCTGACGCAGGGTGTCGCCAATGAGCTTCGCGTCGTTGGCCGGTGCGATCAGCCGGTCGGCGCCGTCATAGCTGCTGTTGCCGATGACCAGCGCAACCTTGCGCGCGGGTTGCGGAGCCGGCGCAGCGAAGCTCCGGGGCGATAAGAGGAATGACGCGGCCAGCAGCACGATGGCCAGACAGCGTGGCAGGGAGATCATGAGTAGGGGGGCGCGAGCGGACGAGGATCGGGCATGGCGCCGCTAGCGGTCGGATTTCCCAACGCTGGCACGACATGCAGGCGCGACGCTGGTACGAAGTGCGGCAGTGCCTGCGTCATGGGATTGGTCATGGGATGCGATGCCGACGCATTGGCGGCGGGCACGCGAAACCGCACATCGGCATGACGCGCCGCGCAGAACTGCGCGAACTGTGCGAGCGCACGACAGGCGGTCAGATCCGTGCGCACGATGCCAGCGAGATCCAGCACGACTGGCAAGGGCGCGAGTGCAGCAAGCGCGACCCCCGGATGCGCGCGCTCGCGGGCAGCATTGGCCTTATCCACGCGAGCCAGCAGTGGCTCGACGACGGCGCTGTCGACGTTGTAGGCGAGCAGCGCACCGCTCAGAGTGGCGACGACGCTGCCGTCGCGGTCGTGACTTTCCGCCATCTTGATGCTCAGACGGCGGGGCGTCGGCCAGGCAACGAGCGCGCCGAACACGGCACCCACGCCGAAGCCGACCAGGGGCTGACCCGAGGCGAGAGTGGCAATGAGTTCAAGCGCGAACAGCCACATCGCGGTACCGAACAGGCGGCGCGGGCGGGCGTCGGAGAACGCGTGGCGCGTAATCGTGCGCGCGCCCTCGTCGATCATGTCGAGCGACATGACGATCACGACCACGGCGACGGCCAGCTTCGGGAGCATCGCCACAAGCCCCACGCCAGCGGTGAGTGCCACACACACGAGCACGGCGTGCATCACCGCTGTCCAGCGCGTTTGTGCGCCGCTGGTAATGGCCATGTTCGAGCGGGTGACGGAGCCGACGTTGGGCAGCAGCGCCAGTGCACCAAGCAGCGTGTTGACTGCGCCGAAAGCGAGCAAGTCCCGGTCGACCGTACCGCGCCGCAGCGTCAGCGATTCGATGGAAGACACGGCGATGACGGTGTCGAGCGACGAGACAAAGCCGATCACGAGCCCGTAGCCAATGGTGAGCAACAGGGCATGCGTGCTCACGCCGTGCAGCAGGTCGAGCCAGAGACCGGGATCGACCGGACGCCAGTTGGCGAAATCGAGCCCTGCCACGCCGATCAGGCGGCAGGCGGGCGAGGGCGAGGGCAGCACATGCAGCGCAACATAGTAAGCACCGGCCGCAACCAGCATGGCGACGAATAGCGATAGCCCGGATGGCAATGCCAGCTTGCGCTTGCGAGCGACGTATTGCGCGAACGCTCGCCAGGCGAAATGGCTGGCGATGCCCAGACCCGCAATGACCGGCGTGACGATGTTCCAGTCGAGCGTGCATCGCACCAGGAAGTTGACCTGATCGGCCAGCGCCAGCCCGGCCACGCCGAAGATCAGACCGGAGAGAACGGGTGCGGGCACCTTGCGTACAAACGAGCCGCCGTGGCGCAGCCCGATCACCATCTGCATCAGCCCGGAGATCAACACCGCCACTCCGGCGAGCGCCAGAATCGGCCGAATGCCCAGCGCAGCCATCGCGGGGTCAGCCACCAGTGCCCCTACCAGATTTGACAGGAAGAGTGTCGAGGCGACCCGTGGCCCCGATATCATCGGTCGCGTGCCGGCACCGAGTGCGGCAAGCGCAATGCCGATCACGGCCGTCAGGATACCGAGCAAAATGCCAAGCGCCGCGGCTTGTGGGCCGGGCAGTGGCGAGGTCGCTTGCGCGCCGAGGGCGATGTATTCGGTCGTACAGCCGAGCGTGACGACCAGCGCGGCGAGCGCTTCCGAGCCCCAGCGGACCCGGGGTGCAGACGTCTTCACGCGCGGCATTGCGGGTTGGCGGCCACCCGTGCGACGCCGTTCGCGCGCGAGGTGGCTTGCAGGGCGTCGTCGAGGGACAGTGCAGGGAAATGTATCTGCCAGGCGCCATTCTCGTCGGGCCCGTAGACGACGATGGCGCCGTATTGCGTAAGGAACTCGTTGAGGTTGGCGAGCGACGCCTGAGGGCCGAACCATGCCTGAACTTCGCCGCAGATGCCGCCGTCTGCGCCGCGTTTGGCGGCCGCGCCGTGATTGCCGGCGAGTATGGCGGCAGCGTGTCCCAGACCGAGGGTGAGGCCGGCGAGCGCCAGCAGCAGCGCAAGCACGAAGGCGGTCTTGCTGTTGATCCAGTCGGCAATCGCATCGAACACGTTCGCTCTCCCCAGGGCGGCGCAGCAATGGCGCGCATGGCGTGAGAACACGGAGCGCCTTGTTTTGAGTGCGCCGAGCATAGCAGAGAATTCCGGACCGAAAAATAGCGTTGCGTGCGCAACACGGCGGTGGCGCCGGTCCCGTCTCGTCATCGTCGCAGTAGTTTCGATGTGAGAGAATCGTGCGCCAAGGATCCCGAACCGTTTGGATGCAACACGGGTGTACCGTCAGGGCGCCTGGATGAAATACCTGCGCGACATGCCTGCGGGGAAACGCTCGGGAAGAACCAGGCGCCGATCAGAAAGCAAATAACAAGAATGATGAGATTCAAAAACGGGAAGCACGGCGGGGGCCGGGGTGTCCTCGACGCAATGTGGCGTGCACGCGCAAGCTTGCTGTGCGCCGTGGTAACGACCTTCGCGCTTGGCGGCTGCGCGGTCACCAAGAACAGTCAGGGCAATACCGTCTACGGTATTGACCAGGCGAGTCTGTTCGGCACGGTGGTCGATACCTTCAAGCTGGCCGACGGCTCCGAAGGCAACCTGCGCCGCAGCAACGGCCAATACTCACTCAAGCTCGAACGCTACATGCGCGTGCTGCCCTTGCAGAACGCGATCACCGCACGCGTGGTTCGCAGCGAGGTCGTTGGCGACCGTTCTGTTGTGGTGGTCGAAACACAGGAGCGCAACTGTCCGTACAAGTACGTGTTGTACGCCATTCAGGACAGCGACGTGCTGGGTTGGACGTTCGGCAATTGCGCCGATCGCCCGCGTGCCGATCTGCTCGACAACGGCCGGGCTCTGGTGTTCGACTTCCCGGGCAACGGACGTCTCGTGCGTCACACCTACACCGACAGCCGTCTGTTGCAGTCGGCAGTGCCGGTGCCGCCCGGTGTCGACATCCGCCGCAAACCGTTTGCAGACGCGTCGCTCAAGGCGATCGACGATCCGGCCGACCCCAACCGCTTCGTGCCGGCGCCGCCGCAGGCCGCAGGCGCGAGCACTGGCAGTAGCGCGCAAACGGGCAAGCACGCACCGTCGCGTCGTTCGACGCGCAATGCCGGCACTGCCACGGCGAACAACGCTTCGCCAACAGCCAGCGCTCCTGCGAGCGTCACGGCATCGTCGGGACGCACCGTGCCGGGCTTGCCTGCCGCGCCGCTCACGTTCGGTGCCGAGGAAGTCAAACCGGTTCGCGTCGACCTGCGGAACTGATCGTGCGCAATACTCTGCTCAAACAGACGGCGTTCCTGATCGTCGTCACGCTGGTCTATCTGACCTTCGAACTCGGCTTCAATGGACGTCTGCTCGACGTCGTGGGCGGAACCGCGACCATCGACGACGTGCATCACATCGAAGTCTACGGCCGCACACTCTCCGGCATTGCGGCGGCGCTGTTCGTGCTGCAATGGCTCATGGGCAAGCGCACGAAGCGCGGCAACGGCTCTCCGGGCTTCGGCACCATCGGCATCGCCTGTCTGGTGACCATTGTCGTCGTGTACTTTGCCATCAAGACCTTCGTCGACGTGCTGGTGACTACGCGTGACGCCGAATTCCGCCGCATCGCTGCCAATACGATTCTGTTGCAGCGCTCGCTGGTCGAGGGGCGTTTGCAGCTCGATGGGCTAACGGGCAACGACATGGTGTTCGCCAAGCCGCAGGGCAAGGCGTTCCTCGCGCTGTTTCCGGTGCTGGCCGTCTCGGTCGACCGGCTCGACGAGAAGACTCGCGCCGTCAAGGCAACGCTGGTGCGTGAAGCCGTGCGTCGCGAGATCGGCGGCGCCAAGGGCTACTACGACAGCTATCGCGACGCCATGAAACAGGTGCACGACAACTGGAGCCAATACGCCGCCATCATTCGCGACTCGGATCCGGGTTTGCAGGCCGAGCAGAAGCGGGCGTGGAATGACTACTGCTCGCGGTTGTCGCGCCGTGGCTGGCAGCCTGAAACCGTGCCCGGCTATGCGCGTGGCCGCGTGAGTGCGAGCGTGCGCCGTGATTTGCCAGCGCTGCCCGCCAACTGGCGTCCCAGCGACATTCTGTCGTTTTACAACGCGGTGGCAGTGAAGTACCGTCAGGCGGCTGCGCGCAAGGTGCAAAGTGTGGATGTCGGTGGTGAAACGATCCCGCCCGGGCTGTCGTATGAAGCGTTCGTGGCGCGCCCCGGTGTGCAGAAGGAACTGCGCAAGTCGCTTGGCCTGCCGGCCGGTGTGACCGTGCTGCCGTCGTACACGAGTAACGAAGCGTTCGGTCAATTGTTCGATGCCTTCTCCGACGAGCAGGCGCGCGCGCAGTTGAGCAAGTACGACGCGTCGCCCGCCGACTTCGAAGACGGCGGCAAATACGCGAAGGAAGGGATCGACGCCACGCGTGCCGCCATCGTCCCCGCCGTGGCCTTGTTCTTCTCGCTGCTCGGCGCGATCGCTCACTTCTCGAAGCTGCTTTTCCTGAGCGCGAAATGCGTGATGCTCGCGCGTGCGGGGCAGGACGGCGTGCTGAGCCGTCGTGCGTCGCGCACGTCACTCGCGGTGCTGTTGTGCGCGATGATCGGCGTGTGGTCGATCCTTTCGATGGCATCGAACGACATTACGCGCAGCGACCTGTTCGGCCAGATGATGTCGTGGGCACGCACAGGGGCCTCGGGAGGTCGGATCCTCACCAACATTGCGCACGTGGTGGTGGTGGGACAGGGATATGGTTATCCGCTGAACGAGGCAATTCGCCAGGACATTCTGCAAGGGCTCAACTATGGCTACCACCCGTCCGCGCAGTAAGGCCGCGCTGGCGGCGCTCGCGGTGGCTATGCTGGGTGCCGTAAGTGCGCCAGTGCAGGCCGTCTGCCTCGGCATGCAAATTCACGCGCATCGCGGTTCGGCCGAAGACCCCGAGAACTCCGGCAGCGCACTGCGCAGTGGTTACGCCGGCAAGTGGGATGGGGTCGAGACCGACATGCAGCAATTGTCCGATGGCACGTGGGTGCTGCATCACGACTTGCGCACCGGACGCTCGGTGCTGGCGGGCGCGCCGCGACCGGTGGCGCAGCTCTCCAGCGCCGACTGGCGTGCCGCGCGCATGACGCTGCACGGCAAGCCGACCGCCGAGGCCCCGCCGTTCCTGTCCGACGCGCTCGCGATCGCGAGCCGCTATCCGGGCAAGACCCTGAACGCCGAAATCAAGGAGGTCGTTGGCAACTGCGCGCCCATCCAGGGGCTGGTGGCGCAGATGCGGCAAGGCATCTCGCACGGCAACTGGTTCCTGACGTCGGGCTTGTTGCAGAACCTGCGCTGCGCGCGCACGGCCGATCGTCAGGGGTACATGGGACTGATCGTGTTCGACGGACGCAACGCCGAGGCGGCGGCATCGAATCGCTGGACCAGGATGATCGCGCGTCACGCCAAGGCGCCGGTGCTCGATCGCGCGTGGATGAGCCGCCTCGTGAACGAACTGGGCCTGCCTGCGGGCATTCACGTCGACGCGCGCACCATGGACGCCAATCCCGACCTGATGACAGACGCCGCGGCGTCGCGGCTGGCGGTGTTTGCCTATGCCGTGCAAGGTGACGCGGCGCTCGCCGACGCCATCGGCCGGGCGCACGCTCGCACCGGCAAGCTGCCGAGCGGCGCGGTCATCGATGGCGATGCCGACGCCTTCTGCCGCCGTGTTGCCCAGGCGACCGGCCTGCATTGAGGTAAAACCCTTCCGGTTTCACCCGCCTGCTGCGAATAGGGAATGTCGGCGCTTTGCCGCCACCCTGCCGGTCCTCCCGGCAGGGCTATCCCTATCCTCAGGAGCCTGCCATGCAACACGCCATTCCGACCCTGCTCGATTACTTCAAGCGCGAGGGCTATCTCGCGCATCTGGACGACGACGGCGACATCGTCTTCAAGCGCGAAGGCATGCACTACGCGCTGTGCTTCGATCGCGAGGACCCGGAATTCGCCAAGCTGATGCTGCCCAATGTGTGGAGCGTCGATACGCCGCAGGAGCGGGCGGTCGTGCTGCACGCCATGAACGAGATCAACCGCCGCTACAAGGTCATCAAGATTCACACCGTGGGCGATCAGGTGTGGCTGGCCGTCGAGATGTGGCTTGCCGATCAAGCCGATTGGACCGTGCATTTTCCGCGGGCGGTGCGTGCGCTGTCGCATGCCCTGTTCCGCTTTGCCGAGCAGATGCGCACGTCGGCCGAGGCGGCGCGTGAGGCGCCCCGGTTGAATCACTGACATCGGGCGGGGACGGTACGGCGCGGATCACGTAGAATTCGCGCTGGACTACGCCACGCCCGCATGAAAAGCGACGACATCGACAACGAAGAGCTGACGCGCCTGCTGCGCAAATTCGGCAAAGCCGGGGACCGCAGCCGCGAGGCGCTTGCGGCGCACCGCAAATTCTACGATCACATTGCCCGCGTGCTCGACCGCCAGGCATTGCAGGCGACCCATTACAACGAAGATCTGGCCGCCGCAGCCGTGCAGGACGCTTGGCTGCGCATCCTGCGCAAGGCCGAGACCTACGATCCCTCACGTGCCACGGTCAAGACGTGGGTCAAGGACATCACGTACAAGAGTGCAGTCGATGTCCTGCGCAAGCACTACAAGCACAATCGCAACACCGCCTTGTCCAACGAAGGCGCCGTTTCCGAAGCCTTTCACGAAGCCTCTCACGACGGTCACGAGTCTGACGTCGCGCGCGCCGGCGCCAGCCGCTGGCTCGCGCCCGTCACCGATCCCGACGAGATGGCGTGCGATCTGCCGTCACCCGAAGACAATGCCTACGGCGCTCAACTGGAACGTGTCATGCGCGCTTGTCTGGACACGCTGCCGTCGGGCGATGGACCGAACTACCGGCTGGCGATGGAACTCACGCTGGAGGAGGATCTGAGCTACGCCGACATGACGGTGCGCTTGCAGGATCAGACGCCGCCGGGCGTGACGCTCAATGCCGAGCAGGTGCGCGGCTGGGTCCGTCAGGCGACGCAGCGCATGCGTCGGTGTGTGGCGGCAAAACTGGGCTGGACGAGTCCGCAACAGCACGGTACGTCGGTGGATCAAGAGGAGACGCGCGCATGACGAACGATGATCTGGAACGCTTCCGCGCGTTGGCCTTCCTGTACGTCTGCCATAAGCTCGACGACACCGAAGCGGCGTGGATGAAGCAGCAACTGGACGCCCATCCCGAATGGCAGGCCGAGCTCGATCAGGAGCAACGCTTCGCCGACGCCACGCGCGAGGCCATCGATGCGAGTTACGCCGAGCGACGCCCGTTGGTGGCGTTCGACGACTTGCCCACGCTCGCGCCGGAGCGCGGCGCGCCGTCGCTGGGCGAGCGGCTGCGGCAGTGGTGGGGGCGTCCGATGCCTCGCGGCTGGGCCTTCGCGTCGATCGCTGCCCTGGTGCTCGTGGCGGGCACGCAGACGATGCGGCTGGCCGATACGGCGTCGGTGCCTGCCAATCAGGACACGAACGCCACGCGTGGCGCACCGGTGTCGCCGGCGCCCGGTGTCCCGATGTTGCAGGTGATTTTCCGCGACGACACGACCGTCGCGCAATTGCGCAAGACACTGGGCGAACTGCAACTGGACATCGTGCGCGGTCCCGATGAGGACGGCATGGTGTGGCTGGCGGTGCCGACCGGCGATGCGGAAAAGGCGCTCGCGGCGATCAAGGCGACAGGGTTGATTTCGTACGGTGAGGTTGCCGACGATCCGCACTGACCGAACGGCTGAATCCGCGCTCGACGCAGGTCGGCCGCGCGGCGATGCGCATGCAATCAATGGGGGCTTCGGCCCCCTTTGTTTTGGCCGCTCAAAAAAATTATCAAATTCTCTTCCGGTTTTGCCGGGTCGCTCCGAATAGGGGGTATCCGCTGCGATGCCCGATGGGCCCGGCGGGCAACTGCGCAGGCCGTCGAGGCGGTCGGGCGCTTGACCCCACCCGCAGGTGCCGCAGTGGCGACACCCTGAACTGGAGAGAAACGATGAACCAACGTGGCAAGATTCTGCGCGACACGAGCACCGGCCCCGGCCTTGTCAGCATCGCTGGCCGTCAGCATACGTTCACCCTCGAAGGCGTGTGGCGCTCGGAGCAGGCGCCCGCCGTGAACATGACCGTGGACGCGCTGTTCGACGATGCTGGCCAACTGGTGCACTTGCACGCCGTCCCGGACAGCCAGCTTGCCCGCGAGGCAACCGACGAGGCGCTCGCCGCCGTCAAACAGCGCGGCAATGCGCTCGTGGCCCGCTTCGGTGCGCGCACGCTCGGTGCCATGGGCCTGCTCGCCGTCGCATGGTTCTTCCTCAACACGATGACGGTGCAGGTGTCGTCGAACTACAAGGTTGGCATCTCGCTGTGGAAGATGCTCGGCCTCATCAATGCGCCGGGCGGAATGATCAACGCTCTGGGCGGGAACGGCGGCAGCGCGGGTCTCTATGGCGTGGTGGCCGTGGTCGCGTTGCTCGCGCCCCTGGCGCCGTACTTCGTGCGCGATCCCCGCGCGCATCTCGCGAACCTGTTGCCGCTCATCTTCATGGTGGTGCTGGGGATCGGCATCTACGTGAATATCAGCGACGGCATTTCGCAGGCACAAGGCGCGGCGACGATGTTCGGCGGCAAGCAGGCGGCAGATTTCGCCAGTGAACTGGTGCACGAAGCGCTCAAGGCCGTGTCGATCGGTCTGGGCGGCTACCTCGCCGTGCTGGTGAGCCTCTATCTCGCGGCGACCGGCGTACTCGGCTGGATGGCAGCCAAGCGCTGATCGCACGCTATCTCTTGACACTGCCCGCCCTTCCGACCTGCTCGACTCGAAAGCCCAACCCCTCTCGACAAGGATGCCAATCATGAACACCCACACGCTCGCGCTGCAACGGACCTTCAAAACCCTCGTGCTGATGACCGCCATTGCGGCGGCCGCCGCCGGCCTTTCCGCTTGCGGTGACAAGGCACAGAGCGGCAAACCTGCCGCGCAGGCCACCCCCGCGCCCGCCAATCTCGCTGACGCCACGTCGCCGCGTGCGGTGGCCCAGGCGCAACAGCAGGCGGCTCAGGCGGCGCTGCCGAAGGGCGACCCGGCGACCCCTGCGTCGAGCTATGTCGAGTACAACAGCGGCAATCAGTTGATGTTTGCCTACCTCGCGCTGGCGGACATGCCCGTCGACTACGACCAGATCGCCAATCGCATGTCGCGCGACTACGCCGGGACCAACGACGAGTTCCGCAAGCACGATCTGCTGGCCGCACTCAAGCCGAAGATCGATCAGGCGATTGCGCAGGCCAAGGCGCAGCGGTACTTCCGCATCACTGTGAGCAACCCGATTCAGAAATACGACTTCGAGAAGAAGAGTTTTCCGCTGGACAACTCGCTCTGGGACAGCGGTGCGTTTCGCTACTTCTACGACAACGGCGAGTACCGCCTGAGCTTCAGCAACGGCGATGGCTTCCGCTACCTCGCGGTGAGCAATGAGGACGCCGCCCGCAACATTGAGTCGATGCGCTCGCGCGGTAATGCACCGACGTTGGTGGTCTACGGTTATACGCAAACGGCCGATATGTCGAACAAGGCCGTCAAGGCGCAGATCGTCAAGGTCGCGTTGGTCGACCGGCAAGGCAACGTGCTGGCCGAGCAATAATCACCCCAGACGCCGGAGGAAAAAAGCGTTGCGGGGCGACTTGCCCGCGCAACGCTTTACACATCGTCGGGCGTCAACAAGTTGGCATTGCTTCGTTGCCGACTGGCTGACACCCGCCTCACATCAAAACGCCCGGCGGAAGATCTCCTCGATCTCGGCTTGCTCGGCACGTCGCGGGTTGGTGAACCCGCAGGCGTCCTGCATGGCGTTCGCCGCAAGCGTCGGGATGTCTTCCACCTTGGCCCCGAGTTCCGCCAGCCCGCCCGGAATGCCGATGTCCTTCGACAGTCGACGGATCGCGGCAATCGCTACCTTCGCGCCTTCTTCATCGCTCAGGCCGTCCACTTTTTCGCCCATCGCCTGCGCAATATCCTTCAGGCGTGCGGCACTCACGCTCGCGTTGAACGCTTCCACGTGCGGCAGCAGCACCGCATTGCAAACGCCATGCGGCAAGTCATAGAACCCGCCGAGCTGATGCGCCATCGCGTGCACATACCCGAGTGAGGCGTTATTGAACGCCATGCCTGCGAGGAACTGCGCGTACGCCATGTTCTCGCGCGCCGTCATATCGTCGCCATGCGACACCGCGCGACGCAGGTTCTGCGAGATCAGGGTGACGGCCTTGAGCGCGCAGGCGTCGGTGATCGGCGTTGCTGCGGTCGAGACATACGCCTCCGTGGCGTGTGTCAGGGCGTCCATCCCGGTCGCGGCCGTGAGGCCCTTGGGCATCGCCGCCATCAGCGCGGGATCGTTGACCGAGAGCAACGGCGTGACGTTACGGTCGACGATTGCCATCTTCACGTGACGCTTCTCGTCGGTGATGATGCAAAACCGGGTCATTTCGCTGGCGGTGCCGGCCGTGGTGTTGATTGCGATGAGCGGCAGTTGCGGCTGCTTCGAGCGATCGACGCCCTCGTAATCGGCGATATGCCCGCCGTTGGCCGCGCACAGCGCAATGCCCTTCGCGCAGTCATGCGGTGAGCCGCCGCCCAGCGAGATCACGAAGTCGCACTGGTTCTGCCTGAGGATGGCAAGCCCGGCTTCCACGTTACCGACCGTCGGGTTCGGCTTGGCGCCGTCGAACACCACCGACTGGATGTCCTGCTGGGTCAGCAGCTTCGCCACCTTGTCCGCGACCCCCGCCTTGGCGAGCCCGGCATCGGTCACGATCAATGCGCGGCGGAAATGGTATTGACGCAGGGCGGCGATCGCCTCGTCGAGGCTGCCAATGCCCATCATGTTGACCGAGGGGATGAAGAAAGTCGTGCTCATGGTCATGCTCCTTATTTGTTCTGTGAGGGGCACACCACGCGCGCATGCACAAACGAAACGCAACCGCGAGCGCGCAGACGGTGTCCGGAGTCATCTTTTTGCAAGCATTGAAGACAGCATCGCACCCAGGGTGCGATGCGTCTTTGATCTGAGGCAAGGTCAGCGGCGAATGGCGTCAGCGTTCAAAAGAAGCCGAGCGGATTGATGTCGTAGCTCACCAGCAGATTCTTCGTCTGCTGATAGTGGTCAAGCATCATCTTGTGCGTCTCACGACCGATGCCGGACTTTTTGTAACCGCCGAACGCCGCATGTGCGGGATAGAGGTGATAGCAGTTGGTCCACACGCGTCCGGCCTGAATACCGCGGCCCACGCGGTACGCGCGATTGATGTCGCGTGTCCACACCCCCGCGCCCAGTCCGAACTCGGTGTCGTTGGCAATCGCCAGCGCGTGCGCTTCGTCACGGAACGTGGTCACGCCGACCACCGGACCGAAGATTTCCTCCTGGAACACGCGCATGCTGTTCTCGCCCTTGAGCAGCGTCGGCTGAATGTAGAAACCCGAAGCCAGCGGGCCGTCCAGCACCTCGATACCCCCGCCCGTGAGCACTTGAGCACCTTCTTTGCGGGCGATATCGAGATACGTCAGGATCTTGTCGAACTGCTGTTGCGACGCCTGTGCGCCGATGGCGGTCTCCGTGTCGAGCGGATCGCCGCGTTTGATGCGCGCCACGCGCGCCATCACCACTTCCATGAAGGGCTCGTAGATCGATTCCTGCACGAGCGCGCGTGACGGACAGGTGCAGACCTCGCCCTGATTCAGGAAGCCCATCACGAGGCCCTCGGCGGCCTTCTCGACGAACTCCGGCTCGCCGCGCATGATGTCTTCAAAGAAGAGGTTTGGCGACTTGCCGCCCAACTCGACCGTGCTCGGAATCAGGTTGGCCGCCGCGCGCGCCAGGATATGGCCGCCCACGGGCGTCGACCCGGTGAAGGCGATCTTGGCGATGCGCCGGCTCGACGCCAGCGCTTCACCGGCTTCCTTGCCGAAACCCTGAACGATATTGAGCACGCCCGGCGGCAGCAGATCGCCGACCAGTTCGGCGAACAACGTGATCGAGAGCGGCGTTTGCTCGGCGGGCTTGAGTACCACGCAGTTGCCGGCGGCCAGCGCCGGGGCCAGCTTCCACGCGGCCATCAGCAGCGGGAAATTCCAAGGAATGATCTGACCGACGACACCCAGCGGCTCATGAAAGTGATAGGCGGCCGTGTGCTCGTCGATTTCCGCCGCTGTGCCTTCCTGCGCGCGGATGCAGCCGGCGAAGTAGCGGAAGTGATCGATGGCGAGCGGCAGGTCGGCGGCGAGCGTCTCACGCACGGGCTTGCCGTTGTCCCACGTCTCGGCGACGGCGAAACGCTCGAGCTGCGCTTCGAGCCGGTCGGCGATTTGCAGCAGCACGCGCGAGCGCGCCTGGACCGACGTCTTGCCCCACTTGTGCGCTGCGGCATGCGCCGCGTCGAGGGCAAGCTCGATGTCCGCGCCGCTCGATCGCGGAAACTCGCCGATGACCCCGCCGGTGACGGGCGACGTGTTGGTGAAGTAGCGTCCTTCCACGGGCGGGACGAACTTGCCGCCGATGTAGTTCTCGTAACGCGGTTGCAAAGACAGCAGGGCACCGGGCGTGCCGGGTGGGGCGTATCGCATATTGTGTCTCCGGATATTGTCGTGTCGGTGGCGCTTCGGCCACACAGGGCAGTAAGCAAGTCGCGGGCCACCTTTGGCCGATGCCGTATCCATGCGGCTCACGCGCGTGCGACGGCGCCCGGGTGTGCCGAATCCGTGACACGTTTGTCCCGCGTGGTGACACCTCTTGTCTCGTCGTTGTGACAGGCAATCGCTTTGCGATTCCCGATTGACATAGCGCATTGCAATCGCCCCCGGCATGGGACATGCTTCTGGAACGACTACGAGATCATCCGGCACGGGGGAGACGACCAATGCCAGCCAATACAGAATCCGCGCACGCGCGCCGTGTGCTGAATGTCGTACAAGGTCATACGCCGTCCGGTGCGGCCGCGACGGACCCGAACATCGCCAATTCCTGGCGTCGCTGTCTGGACACGCATGCGCTCGATCCCGGGGCGCGCATGGCGCCACGCGTGCTGGAGTCGACACAACTGCGCGAACGGCGTAGCGCGATGGAGCGCTTGCGCAATGTCTCCATCCCTGTGCTCGAACGTCTGCAACGTCAGTTGATGAATCCGCAACAGGCGGTGCTGCTCACGGCCCCCGATGGCGTGATCGTCGACTCTCGATTCCACGACGGCCGGCGCGACGACTTCCATCGCGCAGGGTTATGGCCCGGCGCCGACTGGAGCGAGTCGAGCGAAGGCACGAACGGCATTGGTACCTGCGCGGTCGAGCGGGCACCGGTCATCATCTGCCAGCACGATCATTTTCGTGCGCTGCACACGTCGCTCACCTGCACGGCGAGCCCTGTCTTTGCCCCGCAGGGGGATTTGCTGGCAGTGATCGATGTGTCGTCGACCAGCGCGGACCTCACCCGGCAAAGTCAGTTTCATACCCTCGCGCTGGTGAACCTGTCGGCGAAGCTCGTGGAGAGCGAGTATTTCTTCCTTCACTATCGCGACGAATGGCTGCTGCAATTGCAGGAGCAGGCCGATCATCTGGGCGGCTTCGCGCAGGCGCTGATCGCGTTCGACGACACCGGACGCGTGCTTGCCGTCAATCAAAGCGCCTTGAATCGCCTGGGCGCAACGCGCGACGAGATGGTGGGCTCGCGCGTGGATCAATGGTTTGCCCAGACGCTCGACGCACTGCTTGCGCAGGCGCATCCTGCCCCCAGCGCATGTTGGCCGATTCGCACCCATACGGGCGAGCCGTTATTGGCGATGGTGCGCGCCCCATTCCGCGCGGTGCGCCGGGTAAGCCCGCTGCCGACTCCTGCGCAACAGACTTGCGTCAAGCCGTTTTCCGATCCGGCGCTGGCGCGCGCGTTTTCGCGAGCATGCCGTGTCTTCGCTCACGACGTGCCGGTGCTCATTCGTGGCGAGACCGGCAGCGGCAAGGAAGTCTTCGCACGTGCTGTGCATACGGCGAGTGCGCGGGCGAGCGGCCCGTTCGTTGCGCTTAATTGCGCGGCGATTCCCGAGTCGCTGATCGAGAGCGAGCTTTTCGGTTACGTGGGTGGCAGCTTCACCGGTGCGCGTAAAGAGGGGATGAACGGCAAGCTGTGGCAAGCCAATGGCGGGACACTGTTTCTCGACGAGATCGGCGACATGCCGTTCGCCATGCAGACCCGTTTGCTGCGTGTGCTGGAAGACCGCATGGTGTCGCCGCTTGGGGGCGGCGAGCCGGTGCCGCTGGACATTCGCATCCTCAGTGCCACGCACCGCGACCTGTCCGAGCGCATCGCCGAGAGGCAATTCCGCGAGGATCTCTTCTATCGTCTGAGCGGCCTTCAGGTCAGCGTGCCGCCGTTGCGTGAGCGTGCAGACAAGATCGATCTGATGCAACGACTTCTGACGCAAGCTTGCGAGCAAGACCGGATTACCGTGACGCAAGCCGCGCAGGACCGGCTATGCGCCTATGCGTGGCCGGGCAATGTGCGTCAGATGCGCAGCGTCATCCGGACATTGGTGGCGCTCAACGAGAGCGGTGTCATCACGCTGGACGACCTGCCGGATGAAGTGCGTGAGGCGAAGGCGGGGGTGGCCGCAGAACCGCCGATGGAGGCTCCGCTGGAGGCGGCGGAGCGTCAGGCCTTGCGCTCGACGCTCGACGCCTGTCAGGGACAGGTCAGCGCCGCAGCGCGCAAGCTAGGTGTGAGCCGCAACACGCTCTACCGGAAATTGAAGCGATTCGGCTTGCTGCGCGGCTGAGGTCTGCCGCGCAGCCGACGGGCAAGCCCTAGGAACCGCTGCTTACTTCATCGGGATCGGCGTGGCCCGATCCACCGGCACGGCGGTCACGCTGTTCTGAGGGGAGCCGTCGATGAGCTTGTCAGAGTAGGTGAGATAGACGAGCGTGTTACGCGTCTTGTCGACCATTCGCACGATGCGCAGCTTCTTGAACAGCGGCGAGAGCCCTTCCGAGAAAACCTCTTCCTCCTTGGGCAGCGGGCCGCCGAAGGAAATCGGCCCCACAGGGCGGCAGGCAATCGACGCTTCCGCCTTGTCTTCCGCCAGCCCGACCATGCCTTTGACGCCACCGGTCTTCGCGCGCGACACATAGCACGTAACGCCGTGCACCTTCGGATCGTCGAAGGCATCCACTACGATCTTGTGATCCGGGCCCAGCAACTTGAATGCGGTGCTGACGTCGCCGATTCTCTCGGCATGCGCCCAAGTCGCGGCGACCATCAGCGTCAGTGCGAGTACTGTCTTCATGAGAATGTGTTCCGTCAAATGATGCGCAATTCTGCGAAATTTTCCGAAATGCGGGGCTGGCGGCGGGTTTGGCGCGTTTGCGGCGACATTCACGCGCCATGCGTACCGCGCGTTGCGGATTCTACTCGCGTCGCGTGATCGTCGTTCACAGCCACTGCGAGAAGGCGTCCGCGTCTTTCTCCGGCGTGATGTACCACTGTCGCCGCGCCGGGTCGTAGGTGGCGCCGAGGGTGGTCAGTCGGTCTTTCGCGCCATAGGTGTCGCCGCTCAGATAGCGTCGCGCCGGTGTGGCATCCACGGGCATTGCCATGTTGCGAGCGAGCGCGTCGTCGGCCCGCAGAGTCGTATGCGCGAGGTCGAGCAGCGCGATGAACCCGCTCTGCCGCGTCTCGTCCCGCGTCGTGATCAGCGACAACGATTCGCGTGCCCGCGTCAGCGCCACATAGAACAGGTTCTTCTCGCTCTCCATCTGCGCGAGCGGATTCGGGAACTCGTTGCGCTCCATGAAGGGAATGATGACGTGGTCGAATTCCTTGCCCTTGATGTTCGCGACGGTGTCGACGCTCACACGTGTGCCCGTGCGTGCGCGACGCGTGGCCGACAGGCGCGCCATCATCGACGAAAAATAGTCGGCGAGTGAGGTGTCGTCGGCGGGCAGTGTCGCCGCAAAGGCACGCAGCGTGCGCTCGACGAGATCGACGTCGTACGGGCGCGCGTACAGACGCGTTGCGACCGCCTGAAAATCGATCTTCTGACGGATGCGGCGGAAGGCGTCGCCGGCCGAGAGCGTGGGCACGCTGGCGCGCAATTCGCGAATCAACTGGCCGATGTTGGCGGCGGGTGTGCCCGGGGTCGCGCCCAGCAGATACGAGGTGTAGATCTGCTCGATCAGTTCCGGATGCTTTGCCGTGAGCAGATATTGGTCACGCGAGAGCCGAATGTTCGCGAAGATGCCGAGCACGGCGGCAACGGACATGCGCTCGCGCTCGTCGATCGTCTCGTGGGCGCGCATGGCCAACGCGAACACGGCGCGCACGAATCGGATCTCTTCGCGGAACTGAAAGCCTTCCTTGCTCGGCGATTCAAACGGGATCTCGGCGCGCCACAGCGCCTCTTCCACGGCGGCGCTCTGATGCCAGTCGCGCAGCAGCACCGCGCAGGTCGCGCGCTTGTCGCTGTCCTGCAACCACGTCCGCACGTCGGTCAGTACGGCCTGTGCCATGGCGTCTTGCGAGCTCTCTGCCTTGATGACCTCGATGGGGGTGTGACGGCGCACATACGATTCGACGATCTTGCGTTTGAACGCGGCAACCGGATAGGCGATGTGCGGACCGTGACGGAACGTGCGCGTGAGCGGGTAGGCGGTGGCGCCGGAGAAGTCCTGCCGGAAGCGATCCCCCATGTAGACGTCGCTCGCCCCCATGGCGCCGTGAATGACCTGATCGCGATCGCCAACGCCGACGAACCGGCAATTCAGCGTGCGCAGCAGATGACGCAGCACGCGATACGATGCCTCGTTGAAGTCGTGCTGCTCGTCGCACACGATCAGACGGCACGGCGCGAAGTATTGCGGTGCGACGCTCTCGCGATCGATCAACTGCGCCAGATCGTACGTCGCGTCGAAGCGATCGCGAAACTTCGGCTCGTCGATCGTCCCCACGCGAATGCGCTCGTAAGCCTGTGTAATGGCGTATTGGGCCGGGGTGACATCCAGGCGTTCGAGAAAGTCTTCAAGCTGCTCGTCGTCGACGTCATCGAACAGTGCGCCGCTGGCCTTGAGCTTTCGCATGGCCTCGAGGCTTTGCGCCACGTTGATGTGGTTGTCCTCGAAGGCACCCTCCGGGTAGCGATGTTCGGCGTCGTCGCGCAAGGTCTCCATGGCCTCGGCGAGGTAGGACGTGAGGAAACTGTCGCGCTGAATGCGCCGTGCGCGCTCGTTCGCCGTGGGCAGGGTGTCGAGCACTTCATGGCTGTAGTCGTCGAAGGTCGAGACCCGCACACGCTTGTGCAGCTCGGCATGCAGACCTGAGCGTTGCAGGCGGGCGCGCAGCACGTCGGCGGCGGTGGTGGTGAAGGTCAGCGCGAGGATCTGCTCGGGCGGTGTGCCCCCGGCGATGGCTTCGCCGATGCGCGCGACGAGCGTCGTCGTCTTGCCGGTGCCCGCGTTGGCCATGGCGATGCAGACCTGCTCGTTCGCGACCTGAAGGGCGATCTGCTCGGCGGTCAGCGCGGGCCCATTGGGCACGAATCGCGGGGTGCGGGCGGTGGGCTTCGTTTCACTCATGACATCAACCTTGCTGAGAGCGGGGCGACGCATGATGATGCCTCATGCGTCCGACCCGTCGAATTCTGCGCCAGCGGCGACAATCGCCGGCGATGCGTGTCGCGGATTCTACTCGCGTCGCACGGCCTGCACCGCCACCGGCCCCGAGGGCCCTCTCAGGAATTCGCGCACAGCACCGTCACCCTGAAGCGGGGCGACGGTCCGTTGGCGGCAACCGCCACGCGTGAGTTGCCAGTGGCTGCCAAATGCGCTATAGTCACGCCTCTTCGCGCGGGGGTATAGCTCAGCTGGGAGAGCGCTTGCATGGCATGCAAGAGGTCAGCGGTTCGATCCCGCTTACCTCCACCAAACGAATGACGGTTTCCGTCCCCTTCGTCTAGAGGCCTAGGACATCACCCTTTCACGGTGAGTACAGGGGTTCGAATCCCCTAGGGGACGCCACATATCGGCAGCGGTGTGAATCACACATCGACGTCGGCCGGCGTCAGATTCGGCAAAACGCAGATCAAAGGCCGGATGTCTTTCCAGACATCCGGCCTTTTGCGTTTACCCTTCCTATCCCGCGACCAACGCAGCGGCTTGCCGCAGGCATCTGCGCAGCCGGGGATCCCGAGGGCACTCCCGGTACAATGACGCCTTTGCGCGCGGCGTCGAGCCGTGCACCGTGTCGTGGAGTCTTCATGAGCAAACCTGCCCTCACCCTCAAGTTCAAGTGCACCCAGTGTGCCAAGCCTGTCACCCTCTATCTGCAAAAGACGACGGCGTGCTCGCACATCACTCCCTATCAAGGATGGTGCAAGTGCGGTCAGTTGATGCGTCACGCTACGGGTGACAAGGCGGCGGTGGCGTCGTTCGTCGACTCGATGGACCCGCTGTGGTCGCATCACCACCATCACCATCATTGAAGCGCTCAGTGAGTGGCGTTGACGGGCGGGCGTCCGCCGAGCCACGCCAGGCGCCGGCGGATAAACGCTTGCGCGGGCGCCTCCAGCAAGCGATAGATCAGCCGGGCCAGTGTGAACACCACGATGAGATAGCCCGCGAGGAACCAGGGGCTCGTGGCGAGCGTTGCGCTGGCGATGCCGAACAGTGAGAGGACGATCACGGTCGTCAACTGCAACGGGAAGTGGATCAGGTAGCTCGAGTACGTTGTGTTGCCGAGGTTGACGATCGGCCCGGCGAGCCGCTCGGGAATCCATGGCTCGATGACTCGCAGCAGCACGATCGACACGGGTGCGATAACCGTGGCCGCCAGGTACTTCGTGCCGCCGAACACCACGCAAACGCCGATCAGGCCCGCATAGGCGGCGCAGCACAGCAGAATCGTGGCGCGCCGATGCGACTCGATCACCTGCCGCAACGGCTCGTACAGCAGATGCACGGCGCCACCCATGAAGAAGTAAAACGCGCAGAACACGATGTTCGCTTCGCTGCCCTTGATCTGGTACTGGATCAACAGCCCGCCCACGGCAGCCGACGCCCCCATGAGCAACAGCGTCCACACCAGCCCGATGCGTAAAAACCGCGCCAGCAGGAAGAAAAGGACGTAGACGACGATCTCCGTCGACACGCTCCAGACCGGTCCATTGAACGAGTCGGTGTAAGGCGTGAGCCATCCGGAAGCGAAAATCACATTGACGAAGAAGTCGTACGGCGTGTTGTACGGGTACACGAAGAACGCGTGATTCTCGCGCACGTAGTACGCCTGAAGCGCGGCAACCGCGACGAGCGTGACAATGTGCAGCGGATACAGCCGCGAGAAGCGATTCAGAAAGAACAAGCCGCCGGACACGCGACGCGTGCCGATTTTCGTCAGATAACGATTGAAGAAGATGAAGCCGGAGATCGTCCAGAAGACGTTCACGCCGAGCCATCCGTAATCGTAGAACGGATGCAGCAGGGCATAGAGCGGCTGGCTGCTGCGAACGACGTCGATCGATGCGCTCGACGCACGAAAGAAGAAGTGCTGGTAATGCCAGATGAGAACGGCGAACGCGCTGAAGAATCGCAGGATCTCGATGCCGACCAATCGGTCTTTGGTACTGCTCATCCGTCTTATCCCTTGATTCCTTTATCTCCGCGAAGTTTTCGCAGCATCTTGAGTCCCTTGCGTACGCCCGCCGAGTATATCTCTTTGGCCTTCAGCAACGGATCGACATGCCGGTCGTAAGGCTGGATCTTGATGGGGAAGTACGGCGACAGCTTGGCCACTACCTGGTCGAGGGGAATCTTCGTGTTGCTCTGCACGACCGCGAACAGTCCGTCGCTCTCGGGCGCGAAATAGTGCGCAGCGTCCCACTCCTGCATCTTGTCGGCAAACCACACGCTCTCGCTCGCGTGCAGCGTGCGCTGCGGCGGCACGGCCTGCGTGTGGTACCGGTCGAGCAACCCCGCATGTTCGGCGTTGAGCCAGTACAGCGTGTATTCGGTCCAGTCGATGGCGTAGTTCGCGAGCAGCACGCGCTTCCAGTCCGTGCCGTTCACGGCTTCGAGCCGTTGTTGCAAAGACAGGCACAGCGAGCGCGACAACGTGGCCGGTGTCCACCACACACCTTCGCGGTCCAGATGCGGATCGACGTCGAGCAGCTTGGCCGACGCCTCCCAGTAGTACGGCTCGACGCTGCGCCCCTTGAGGTGTGTCACTGCGCGGCCGTCGACGATCAGCGAATCGAAGTCGAAGGCATGCGTGGCGAAGCAATCCGGGTCGAAGATCAGGAAATACTCGGTCTCGATCCACTCCGGTGCGTTGATCTTGATGATCTGCTGACGATGCCAGTTGCGGATCTGGTGACGCTGCGAAAACTCGGCAAAGGCCCCCATGTACAGCGATTCGTCGATCACCTCGATAGGGAAGTCGGACCACGCCTTGGCATAGCCCCGAACCTCGTCGACTTCGTCATGCGGCACGATAATCACGAAGCGGTGGAACAACGCCGGCGTCGTGAAGTGGCGCAGCGACGAGAACAGAATGTCGCAACGGCCGATGTTATCCGCGTAATGTCGTCCCCGTGTCTTGATCGGCAGGATCGCGCTGATTTGTTGCATGTTGGTCTGGGGCCGACGCTTAGAAGAAGCGGTAAATGAAGCTCGGGATATACCCGCGGCGATGCGTGAGCGCCACGCCGATCAATCGTCCGCCTGCATCTTCGACCTGTGCCTTGAGTCCTGCGATGACCGGCTTGCGCGTTGCTTCGGCGCGCACCACGAGCACCGTGGCATCGGCCAGCGACGCATTCTCGATACCGGTGAAGGACTGGCTCGACGGCGGGGCGTGGACGACGATGTAGTCATGCGACTCGCGCAGGGCGTCGAACAAACGGGTGACCTGCTGCCACGACGACGGGATCGCGCCGCTGCGCGGTTGTGCCACGACGATGTTGTGACCTTCCACGCGCGTGAAATTGAGGTCTTCGATGGCTGAGGAATCGGCCGGCGCCACGGCGTCGGCGTTGACCGTGCCGCTGCCGCCGTCCGACGGCCAGGCCAGCAGGCCCTGAGCATTGGGTTTGCCGTAGATCGGCGCATCCGGTGTCGAGGCGATATCGAGGATCAGGATCGGCTTGGCCGTGCGGTGTTCGAGCTCGGTGGTCAGGCCCTGAATGACGGACGACAGGCCGTCGTTCTTGCCCGCCGAGAGCACCATGACGACTTTGGCGTGCGACTCGGTGCTGCTGTTGATCGCCGCAATCATACGGCCATAGGCCAGATGAGCAGGGCGAGCGAAGGCGGGTTCCGCGTTCGAGGGACTCGCGGCGGCAGCGCCTGCCGCGCCCACGGCACCCGCAGCCCCCCCGGGGCCGGTACGCCGGTCGCCGCCGAGGAGCACCGGCGCATTGACCACCGGCAGCAGCAGCGAGCGTTCCACCTGTTCGGGACTCAGGAAAGTCTCGCGCATGCTCGCCATAATCAGCACCGTCAGCGCGGAAATCAGCAGGCCGGCGGCAATCGACGCCGCGATCAGCAGACTGGCCGATACGCTGCGCTGCGACGGCGGGAACGGCGCCTGAATCACGCGCACGTTGGTGCCGTTGATCTGGCTGGCCTGCCCTTGCTGCACACGGGCAAGTTCAACCTGACGCGAACGATCCTTGAAGCTGTCGGCAAGAATGTCGCGACGCGCTTGCAACTGACTCAACTGGCTCGAAACATCGCTCATGCCTTGCAGCTTGGAACGCGTTTGCTTGATCTGCTCTTCAAGCGCCGCTTGCTGCGCAAGGCCACCCGCGATGCTTGCATTGAGCACGGCGAGACGTTCCTGCACGACGTCGTAGTAGTTGTTGTGCCCCAGACGCGTGGCCGTCATCATCTGCTGCTTCTGGTTCGCGATGTTGGTGCGCATGTCGGCAATCTGCTTGTCGAGCTGCTGCACGAACGGCGACGTGGGCAAATAGCGTGAAGCGAAGTCGGCGCGCTTGGTCTCCAGTTCGCTGAGCGTGACCTGCATGCTGTTGATGGCGCGGCTGGACTCGGTGTCATCCGCATAAATCGGAATGGTCGAGCGCACGTCCTTGGTCGAGGCCTGCAACGACTTCAGCTCGCTGCGATCCTGCGCCAGCTTGGCGTCGGTTTCGAGCTTGCGCTGGACGAGTTCTGCCTCCAGTTGCACGGCGCGCGAGGTCTGATCGTCGATCTTGACGATGCCATGCTTCTTCTGGAACGCGAGCAAGTCGGCGTCGGCCTTGTCGAGTTGCTTGCCTACGTCGTCACGCTGGCTGACCAGCAGATTGACCCGGCCCGAGGTGAAGATCGACGCGCGTTGGCGGAAATACTTGTCGAGCAGACGCGACAACGCGTCGGCCGCCACTTTTGGATCGGTGTCCGAATAAGTGAGCGAGATCGTGTTCGCGAGGTCGTTCTGCTCGATATGCAGGCGGCGCTCGAAGTTCTGCAATTCACGATTGATGTCGCCCTCGGTCGCCCCCGGTCCCAGTTTCGACAGGATGACGTCGCGGTGCAGCTCAGGGCTCGACAGAATCTGGGCCTCAACGCCGTTCAACTGGCCGGGCGGCGGCTGTATCGAGACGCTCGGGGTCGGGCTGTTCGTCTGGTCGTAATACCCCGCGTTGAGCACCAGCAACGTGGCCTGTGCCCGATAGGGAATGGGCACGAAGATGGCTGCGAGAATGCCGATGGCAACGATGGCGAGAAACACCGTTGTGGCAATCTTGCGGTAATAAAAGAATGTATTGAGGTAATCCCGGATCGTCACGTCGACGACCGTAGAGTGCCGGTCAGGCCTTGTTCTAGTCGTAATTGCCATAGGGATGCAAGAAGCGTAAAGGTTGCCCGGCCAATGTAATGGGTTTCAAGGCGCATATCTTACGCAATAAAGTCCCCGAAACGTCCCCCAAAAGCCGATATTGTCCTATAAATCCGACGATGATTTATCGTGCTTGGCGAGACGGCCGAACTGCTCTAGAGTACGGTCGAAACCGTGAAACTCCTCGGCATCTTGCCATCTGTCCCATGAATATTCTCCGCCCGACCTGCGCACTGGTGCTGCTGATGCTTACGGCTTGCACCCACACCTGGGTCGACACGAAATATCAGCAGCCCGATCGCTTCGCGACCTGGGTTGACGCGACACCGAGCCCGTATCGGCTGTTGGCCGGTGACGATATTTCGGTCGTGCTCCCGTTTAACATCGAACTCAACTACAAGGGCCGCGTGGCGCCCGACGGTACGGTTGCCATGCCGTTCGCCGGGAATCTGCCCGCTGCCGGACAGACGCTCTCGCAGTTCGGCGATACCGTCAACCGTGCACTGGCGAACAACGGCATGACCGCCAATGCACACGCGATCGTCGCCGTGACGCAAACGGCCGCGCATATCTTCGTGGGCGGCGAGGTGGGCAAGCCCGGCGAACTCGCACTCACGCCCGGCATGAGTGTGATGCAAGCGGTCATCACCGCACAAGGCCTGCTCGATACCGCCCGTACCGGCGAGATCGTGCTGATTCGCCGCAGTCCGGATGGCCGCCCGATGCTGCGCACGATCGACGTCAAGGCACTCACGCAACAAGGCGATCCGGCACAGGACATCGTGCTGCAATCGAACGACACGATTTTCGTGCCGAAGTCGTCGATTGCCGAAGTGGACCTGTGGGTCGACCAGTACATCAACAAGGCAACGCCGTTCCAGAAGAACCTGAATTACGACATCAACGGCGCACGCAGCAGCTTCTGATCGTCCGCGCCCGCTGGCCGCAAGCGAATTGCGGCCAGCGGGCGCGCCAAACTCAACAAGTCTAACCACCGAATTCAACTGCTTCGTGACAGCCGGGCCGCAAACTCTCGAAATGGAATCCGCCGCACTCGGCGACACGACGCCCGCGCTGCCGCCCGTCTTCGCGGGGGGCTTGCCGCGCACCTTCGTCGTCGGGTGTCTGGTCGCGCTCTTGCCGCTGTTCGGCCAGACCTTTCACTACATTACGGCCCTGTATCCGCTATGGGCGCTGTCCAAGGCGTTCCCGATACTCACGCTGCCGCTGGTGCTGCGACTGGGCAGTCAGCCGCGCTTTCCGATGACGCGACAGGTGCTGCTGAGTTTCGCCTGGCTGTTACTGGTGCCGAGTTTTGCCGCCGTCATCTATTTTCATGAAAGTGTCTTCATCAGCATCACCGCGCAGGTGAAGCTGCTGCCGATCCTGTATTTCTTCTCGTTTCTGGCGCTGCTGCTCATGCTCAAGCCCACGCTCAACGAGCTGGGGCGCAGCTTCGTGATTCTGGGCGCGGTCATCGTCGGCGCGCTGATCCTCATGTGGATCGTGGTGCCCGCCAGTTGGTACAAGGAAACCTACGTTTTCGGTCAGGCGCCGTTTTTCACCAGCGATAGTCGCGGGCATCGCATCCGGATGTCGATGTATTTCCCGTTCATCCTGTTGTTTTTTTGTTACCGTCGCGCTTTTTTTGAGCGGCATCTCGGATATTTCCTCGGCGTCGTCGTCGGACTGGCGGTTGCGCTGCTGATCGTGAAGTCGCGCGCGCTGGCCATCGGCATCATGGGGGTGCTGGTCATCAACACGTTCGTGTGGGCACGTCCGCGTGCGCGCATCGGCTTGCTGATCGTGGCACCCGTCGTGCTGGCTGGCATTTTCTCGATGGGGTATCTGGCGACCATCTTCAGCGCGAGTAGCGAAACCGGTTTCGATACCCGGCGTATTTCAGCCCAGTTGGCGACCCGCTTCCTCGGTGACGACGCGATGCGCTGGCTGTTTGGCGTGGGCACCATCAGCCCTGCGAGCGGCGATTCGCTCACGACCTACTTCCACCATTTCTTCTTCCTGGCGGACATTACCTGGCTGGGCATCGTGTTCGAGTTCGGCCTGATCGGTGCGCTGATCATTCTGTGCCTGCAACTGCGGGGGCTGTTTTTCTACCGGCGGTTGCGCGCGGAAGTCGAAGACGATTTCCTTGGCGCGCTTTACGACTACCTGGTCTTCGTCCTGCTGGCCTCGTTCTTTTATCCCCCAACGCTTGCGCCCGGCGAGACTGCCGTCATACTGGCGATATTCGCCTACATCTGGCGTGCAGGCGGTTTCGACAATCGTGCAGATCCGCGGAGTTTCCATGCGCGTGTTGCCGCGCCGTAGTGCGTGTTCCAAGCTGATTCAAATCGCAGGCGCGGCCGTGCTGCTGTCGGTCACCGCGTGCACCAAGGCGACCCCTGGGGGGCCGCTGCCGGTCGCGATTGCCGTGGATGCTGCGGCGAATCGACACCCGATCAACCCGCTGATCTACGGCATCAATTTCGGCACGACGGCGATACTTCAGGACTTGCGCGCGCCGCTCAATCGCTCGGGGGGAAACAGCGCGTCGGCTTACAACTGGCGGCTCGACGCCCGCAACGCGGGCCGCGACTGGTATTACGAAAGCCTGCCGGTGAACCCGGCCGACATCAATGACCAGTTCGGCGACCGGTTCGTCGCGTTGACGCAGGCGGGTGGCGCGACCCCCATCATCACCATCTCCATGCTCGGGCGCGTGGCCACGCTCTCACGTGCACGCGACCGGCTCGCCAGTTTCTCGATTGCCAAGTACGGCCTGCAACAGAACCACGATGTGGATGGCTTGGCCGATGCGGGCAATGGCATCCTGCGCGACGGCACGCCCGTCGTCAACGATCCGGACGACGCCACGGTGCCCGACGATCCGGCAAGCCAGCAGGCGCGCGTCGCGGCGCTGGTGCAGCAGTTCGGACCCGCGCGTGCGGGAGGGGTGCGTTACTACGCCATGGATAACGAGCCCAGCCTGTGGCAACTGATCCATAACAACTCCCATCCGACCGGTGCGCACGCCAGCGAAATTGCCGCCAAAGTGATCGCCTATTCGCGCGCAGTGAAGGCGGCGGACCCCGGGGCAAAGGTGCTTGCGCCCGAAGAGTGGGGGTGGAACGGCTACCTGTACAGCGGCTTCGATCAGCAATATTCGATCAAGTACGGCTACGCGCAGGCACCCGACCGTCAGCGCGAAACCGGTGGCATGGCCTATATCCCGTGGTTGCTCACGCAGTGGAAGAAGGCCGGTCGTCCGGTCGATATCTTCAGTCTGCACTTCTACCCGCAGAGCAAGGAGTACGAGGAGCCGGCCGACAGCAATTCGCCGGCCATCGCGCTCATGCGGAACAAGTCCACGCGAAACCTTTGGGATCCGAACTATAAGGATCCGACATGGATCAACAGCGTGGTGGCGCTCATCCCGATGATGCGTCAGTGGGTCGACACGTACTACTACCCCGGCACGCCTATCGCCCTGACCGAATACAACTGGGGCGCGGATACCCGCATGAACGGGGCCACGGCGCAGGCCGACATTCTGGGTATTTTCGGCCGGGAGCGGCTGGACATGGCCACCCGCTGGGGCACGCTCGATCCGTCGATGCCGGTCTACAAGGCGATCAAGCTGTATCGCAATTACGACGGCCACGGCGGGGAGTTCGGCTCGATCAGTGTTGCGGCCACCGTCCCCGATCCCGATACCGTCTCGGCGTTCGCCGCATTGCGCGAGAAGGACGGCGCCCTGACCGTGGTCGTCATCAACAAGCAACTCGACCGCGCCGCACAGGCGACGATCTCGCTGGCGAACTTTGCGCAAGCCGGCACGGGAGAGGTCTGGCGACTTGCCGACAATCAATTGACGCGTCAGCCGGATATCACCTATTCCGGTAGTGAGCTGCGCGCCGATCTGCCGCCGCAGAGCATTGCGCTCTTCGTGCTGCGCAAGCCGGCGAAGTGACATGACGGACGCGCGCACCTCGCCCGGCAGGACGGGCGCATCGATGATTCGCGGCAGCGTCATCAGCCTTGGCGTTCGCTTGCTGGACCTTCCCAGCCGCTATGGCTTTCACCTGCTGGTGGCCGCGGCACTCGGCGTTGTCGACACCGGCAAGTTCTACATCGTGTTCAGCACGATGGTGGCGCTCGCGGGGTTCGGGCGGTTGGGCATCGATCAGGCGCTCACGCGTCAGTTGGCGATGGACATTGCGTCGGGGCAGTCCGGCGCGGTTCGTCCGACGATTCGACGTGCACTAATGCATGTTTTTTTGGCGTCGGCAGCGGTGTCGGTCTTGCTGGCCGCAGGGGCGTCGCTCTTCGCTAACGACGTGCTGAGGAAGCCGGAGCTTGCCGTGCCGCTCATGCTGGGCGCGCTCTCGTTCATTCCGCAGAATGTGGGGGCGGCGCTCGCGGGCGCGCTCGCCGGATTGCAGCGGGTCGGTTACAGCCAGATGATCTACTCGTGGCTCTGGCCGGCGATCTTCTGCGTGGCCGTCATCCCGCTGGTGGTCACGGGCCACCTGACGGTGGCGAACACACTCGTGCTGATCGCCGTCAGTTTCACGCTCGCGGCGATTGCCGGTGCGGTGCTGTTGCGCCGTTTCTTGCGCGAGGTTCCGGCAGGCAGGCCCCACGGCGCCATCCCGGGCTTGCTCAAACCCGGTCTCTCGCTTTTCTCGCTGGAACTCACCAAGCTGCTGATTACCTCGGCGCCGGCCATCGTTCTCGGCATCGTCGCGACGTCGCGCGAGACGGGGCTTTTCGCGCTCGCGTGGCGTCTCGCGCTGGTCGTCAATATTCTGATCAGCGGCGTGACCGGAATGGCCGCTCCGCGATTCGCGAGCCTTTACGCGCGTCAGGATCTGCCGGGGCTGGAGCGCAGTGCGGCGCAGGCGATCGGACTGGTGCTGTGTCTGGCGCTGCCGGTGACGCTGGGAATGTTGCTCGTGCCGCAGCATCTGCTCGGCCTGTTCGGTCACGGCTACGACGATGGCGCGAGCGCATTGCGCGTGCTGGCGCTGGGGCAGATGGCCGCCGCCTGTTTCACCGCCATGCCTGAACTGCTCGGCATGACGACGCACACGCGCGCGCTCATGCGAATCAATGCGGTATCCGTCGTCGTGCTGCTGCTCGGACTTGCGGTGCTGACGCCTCTCGGTGGGAGCGTCGGGGCGTCGGTGGCGGCGTCGCTCGCCATCGCCGTGAATGGTGCCGCTGCGGCCTGGGCGGCACGCCGACTGCTCGGCGTGTCACCGTTCACCACGCTCTGGCGTTGGACGGCGGGACGTCTCTCCCGCCGTTGATCAGGGTCGTGCGGCTTCTGCCTGAACCGCTTCGCGCCACGGCGTCCACGTCAGATCGAAGGTCTTTTCGGCAAGGCTCGCATCGAGACAGATGTCCTGTTGCCAGAGGCGGGCGAGCGACGGCGGCAGCGGCGGCGGCAGACCTTTCAGGCCGATCTTGCGGCCCGCAATTTCGGCAATCTTCAGGGCGGGCGCGACGAGTTTCGTCTCGATCTTCAGTTGCCGTCCACCAATGCGTTTGACGGGCGTCGCCCCCAGCGCCATCGCGTAGGCGATGAAATACTCGTTCCAGCGCGGTGCGTTGGCCATCGCGAGGTTGTACGCGCGGCCACCGGCGTCAGGGCCACGCAGCGCACTCAGTGCGGCCGCAACGACATCGTTCACATGGACCAGATTGCTGTGCGCGTCGCCGGCCGCACCGAGATCGCCCAGGCGTCCTGCGCGCAACAGTTCCGCAATGCGCGCCGACCATTGCGGGCTGCCTCCGCCATAGACGCACCCTGGGCGCAGCAACGAAACCGTCGGCAGGCCGGCGAGTGCCTGCTCGGCTTCCACCTTCGCCATGCCGTAAGGACTCGCCCCGGCGAGCGCGGCGGTCTCGTCGACGTGGCCCTCGGCCGTGCCATACACGGCCATCGAACTGAAATACACCACAGGTACCGGTGTGCTGCGCGCGTCAATCGCAGCACGCAGCGCGCGCGCGTTGGCGACGATCGTCTCCGGTGAGCCGGCAACACAGTTCACGAGTCCGTCGGCGTCGGCGAGTGCGGCCCCCAGCGAGGAGGCGTCGAGCGCGTCGACGACGCGCAGGCCGGCGTCGGCGCGGCGGGAGGCGGCGATCGGCTCGGCCCAATCGGTGGCAGCAAGTGTCTTGACGACGTGACGACCGATGAAGCCGGTCGCGCCGGTGACGAGGATGCGGACTTTCATGTGGCGGGCTGGCTCAGTTAGCAGTGGATGGGAGGGATGACGTTGAAGCTGTCGAAGCGATCGAACCTGTCGACGGCGCAGGCAGGGGCAGTGCAGACACGTTGGCCTGCGTCTTCAAGTGGTCTGCAAGCCGCAGCGCGAGCGCCACGATGCTCAACGTTGGGTTTGCCTGACCGGAGGTCGGGAAGACTGCTGCGCCAGCGATGAACACGTTGTCTGCCTCGTGCAAGCGGCTCTCGGCGTTGACCACGCTGCTCAGGGGATCGTCGCCCATGCGGGCGGTGCCGATATGGTGGCCGCCATAGGCGCCGTAGCGCGTCATTTCGGCTTCCACCTCGGCAGGGTCATACGAGAAGTGACCGACGCCCGTGCGTTCGATTTCCTGCGCAAGCGCGGCCAGCGCACGGGTGACGGTGTCGACATCTTGCGGGGTATAGCGCCAGTCGATGTGAATGCGGCGCATGCCCAGCGCATCCGTTTCGTTGCCCAGCGTTACGCGGCTATCGGCGTTGGGCACCTGCTCCGCATGGAAGTCCAGACTGAAGCGAAGGTTGGCCGGGCGCACGATCACGGACGGGAATTTCCGGGCCGCCAGCGTTCGGTGCGAGAGCCAATGTGTCAGGAAGCGCACGGTGTTCGGTACGTCCGTGATGACGTTGCGTGCGTGCGCGAGCCAGTTCCCGACACCGCCGGGCGCGTCGCCATACAGGCGCTTCGCGTATTCATACGGCACGATGGGTCTTGCCAGATACAGCGCCGAGAGAATGCCGTTGCCATGCCCGGCGTCGGGAATGCGCGGATGGTGCAGCCGGGCGATGAAATTGCCCACGCGAAGCGCGTGTTGCGCTTGCGCTCGCAGGGCCAGACGGCGTCGGCAATAGATGCCCTCGTCCGAGACGTCGTAGCCATGCCAGACCGACGTGGCCTTCGAGAGATCGACCGTACCGATGGTGCCGGCCAGATGGCTCATGTAATAGCGGCCCACCACGTCATGCGCGTTCCCGAGGCCCCGGCCGCTCACGCCGGGGCTGCTCAGCAGCAAGCGAGGCACTTCGAGCCCGCCGGTGGCGAGCACGTAGGCACGCGCCGCGACGGTAAACGTGTTGCCATCGATCGTTCGCACGTCGGCCGGGCCGACAAGACGCGCCGCGCCTTCCTGCATGGGCAGGTGGCAGAGATTGGCGTGCTGTATGACGCGCACCCGTCCCCTGGCCAGACGGTGGCGGTAACGTGCGCCAAAATCCGTCGGACAACTAAACCTCTCCAGTGTGTTCGTCGAAAACACGTCGCTGTCGAAGTTGCCGATCATCGGCGGCGATGGGTGCGATGGCCGCGGGAACGCCTGTTCTGCCGTGTAGGCGAATTCGCCGGCTTCGCACAGCGCGTTGGCTTGCCCGTACCACGGCATCAGGTCGTTCAGGCCGATAGGCCAGCCGCTGTGCGGCATGTAGTCGCGTGTCTCGAAGTCGATGGCGTCGAGCGGCATGCAGCGTCCGCCCCACAGCGTGGTCGAACCGCCGAAGCGCCGCACCCGGTAGCTGTCGGCAGGCGGGTGAAGCCGTGTGTCGGCAACCGTGCCGGCGTAGAGCTGCTGAACGGCGGGTTCGGGCGCGTCGCCACCGCTCTCGAGCAGGATCACGTCGAGCCCGCTTGCTTCGAGGGCAAGGGCCAGCGTAATGCCCGCAGCGCCTGCGCCTGCGATGCACAGATCGGCTTGCAGGCAGGTGCCGGAAGGAATGTCGTGAGCGTCGAGGATCATCGTCTGCGGCAACCGGCAGCGTAGCTAACGGTGAAAAGAGAAGTGGGCGCAAAGGGGCGGCACGCGTGCAACGGGCAGCCGCTGCGATGGTAGCCGATCCCTGACATCGCAACGACGGCTTTTCGCGGCGGGTGCGTGCGCTGTGGTGAAAAGTGTCGCTGACGTGCGCGGGACACGCTGCTACTATCGTGCCTGCCATCGAACGTATCCGGCATTGCCGGGCGACAGGGAAACGACAAGTCATGACGCGTGACACCGATCTGAAAACAGCGCCGGACACCTCCGTTCGCGATCGCTTCGAGCCGAGCATCTCGCTGTTCGGATTGAATATCGCGGCCGTGCCGTTCGATACGGCGGTCGACGTACTCTCGAATGTCGCTGCGCAACGCGACGGGCGTTCGCGCATCGTCGTGACACCGAACGTCGATCACATCGTGCGGCTCGATACCCAACCCGAGTTCAAGCAGCAGTACCGTGAGGCCGATTTCCTCTTCGCCGACGGCATGCCCATCATCTGGGCGAGCCGGCTCTTCGGCATGCCGTTGCCGGGGCGCGTGACCGGGGCCGATCTGCTGCCCGCGTTGTGCGACAGGGCACGCGCAGCGGGGCGCCGCGCGGTCTTCGTCGGCGGCCGGCCGGGGCAGGAGACGCAGTTGACCGAAGGGCTCTCGCGCCGCTTCCCGGGGCTCGACTTCACGGTGATGATCCCCTCGATGACATTCGATCCGACCGGGCCGGAAGGGCAGGAGATCGCGCAACGCGTTCGTGCGGCTGCGCCCGACCTCATCTTCGTGTGTCTTGGCATGCCTAAGCAAGAGCGTTGGGCGATGGCTTACGCGAACACCATGCCGGGCGGTGTGATGCTGTGCGTTGGCGCGGCGATCGAGTTCGCCGCCGGCATGCAGAAGCGTGCGCCGAAGTGGATGCAGCGCACGGGCACCGAATGGATCTACCGGATCTTGCAGAACCCGGGCCGCATGTGGCGGCGCTATCTCGTCGACGACCGGCGCTTTATCGGCATTTGCTGGCGGCAGTGGCGCGAGTTCGCCCGCGCGGGACGGCCGTCGGCGTGATGGGGGCATGAGGAGGGACGCCGCGCGGCGCGAGCGGCGAGCCACGTCGCTCAGACGGCGTTGCGTCCCGTCACGATCACGGGAATCGTCTTGAGCAGGATCTTGATGTCGAGCCACAGCGACCAGTGGGTGATGTAGTAACGGTCGTACTCGACACGCAGCCGCATCTTGTCGGGCGTGTCGGTCTCTCCGCGCAGGCCGTTGATCTGCGCCCATCCCGTGATACCCGGCTTGACGCTATGGCGCAGCATGTAGCCGGGGATGAGCCGCCGGTACATTTCGTTGTGCTCTTCGGCATGCGGGCGAGGGCCGACAAGGCTCATCGAGCCGCCCAGAACATCGAACAACTGCGGCAACTCGTCGAGCGACGTGCGGCGCAGATGCTTGCCCAGCGGCGTAATGCGGCTGTCGCCCACGTAAGCCTGGCGCAACCCGCCCGTCGCGGCCGCCGCCGCATCTTCCGGCTGGGTGACTCGCATCGAACGGAATTTGCGCACGATGATCGGTTCGCCGCGTTCGCCGTAGCGACGTTGACGAAAGAGGATCGGGCCGGGCGAATCCAATCGCACGGCGATGGCAATCGCGATCATCACCGGGCCCAGCAATATCAGCAGCACTGTCGCGCCCACAATGTCGATGCCGCGCTTGATCATGCGCAACAGACCCTGCACCGTGATGTCGTGCAGCGCCAGCAGCGGAACCCCCGCGAGATCCGTGCTGGTCATCGGCATGTCGCCGGGGAAACGGAACTCGGGCAGCAGGTAGATGGAGGCCGTGGAATCGTACAAGCGGTTGACGATTTCGCTGGTGAGTTCCTTGTTGTCTTGTTGCCCGATGGCGATGAAGACGATTTCGTACTCGTTGGCCTGAATGTGCGCCGCGGCGTCGCCGTAACGGCCGAGGTAGGGCGGCAGCACTTCGTCGCCTTCCGGCGCGACCGGTGTCTCGTTGTAGTAGCCCGAGACCTGAATGCCCAGAATCGGCGAGCGGCGCAGACGCAAATGCAGTCTGCGCGCCTCGGCGCCGAAGCCGAAGAACGCGGCGCGGCGCTGATTGCCCGGGGCGTTGTTGATGCTGTGCGCCATGCCGCGCAGGACGGCCAGCGCGATCATCTGCATCGGCAATGCCAGCAGCGTCCACTCGGCCACCATGATGCGCACGTCTTCGGTGCGCTCGTACGTCAGAAACAGCAGCACGATCGTCGTCAGCAGCAACCGGCACCAGCGCATGGCGCCGCGTCCGAGCATCCAGCCGACGTTGCGGGCGCTGGCCAGCAGGTGAAAACTTGCGAAGACGATGAATGCGGCGACGCCCAGCGCGCCAACGAGTGTCAGACCTAAGGGCGTATAGGGATCGAGTCCGTTGAGTTGCAGGACCGTGAAGAAGGCGCCCGCGTTGAGCACGGCGCTGAAGCCGCCGACCATCGCCATGAAGAGCCGATGGTGGTAGGTCGTCTGTGTCGACATGACGGAATTCGAAGGGTAGCGGTAACTGGCGGACTCGACAAAATTCCGGAACGGCGGAGGCCCTCCGATGGTCGCGCGTATCTTATCAGGCTAAATTCGCTTTGCGTATGAACGCACAGGCTTCCCATTATTGTCCTCCGCCGTCCCCCGGGCGTCCCCCGCAGCGCAGCATTTTCGGCGTAAAAACGACAACGCCCGCCGGTGATGAGCCGGCGGGCGTTCGTTTTAGTGGTGAGTCTCTATTAGTACGGATACACCGTATCGTTCGCGACGGCGGCGCGCTGGCCTTGTTGCACGCGCAGCGGCGGCGCTTGCGTTACGGTCGCGACGCGCCCGTCATCCAGACGCACCGTGATGCGATACAGCACGTTCGGCTGACCCATGCTGTTCTCGATGCGGTTGCCCGCGATGGCGCCGATCACGGCACCGCCGATGGTGGTGGCAGTGCGTCCGCGTCCGCCGCCCATCGTGTTGCCGAGCAGGCCGCCGGCCGCGCCGCCGAGCACCGTACCGAGAATGTTCGGACTGTTATTGGCCCCGTTCATCTGCTCGATCGATTCGACACGACCGTAAAGCGCTCCCGGAATCTGCTGTTGTTGTTGAGGCGGTTGCTGGTAGCCCGGCTGATACCCCGGCTGTTGATAGCCTTGCTGGTAGCCCGGTTGCTGGTAGCCGTATTGCGGTCCCGGCGCAACGCAACCGGACAACATGACGGCGGCCAGTGCCGCGCTGATTCCCGTAAGTGCTTTGATGTTCATTTTGGTTCGTCCTCGTGAGCGTGAGGTAAATGCGCCGTCCCCGCAGTCGGGGGACGTTGCGCACAATATGGCAGATCTGTTCCGACCACGACGCGGAATGTAGGGTTCCGCAGACCTTTGTGCTGTAAGAAAAGGTAAGCGTTTGTAATCCGGGAGATGCCACAAAGATGCGGATTTGCGACGGACCCGCCCATTTCGAGGCGTTCTTCGATCCTGTTCCCCTCATGCGAGACATGGGGACATGCTCTGTAAATGCTTAACGCAAAGGTGAAATCCGCTAATTTTTGGTGAGGTGATCGAGGTTTTTCGCCGGTAAATTTCCAAAAGATGCCGTATGACGCGGGAAAGATCTAAGCATATAACCATAAAAGACTTGGATGCTCCCGGTACCAAGCGGTAACATCGCGACTTTTGGCGCTGGGTTGGCCAATCATCGATTTTCCCGGTTCTGCATTATGTCCGTCGACGTCTCCTTATCTTCCGCCGCGTCTGTACACGCGAGCCCTGCGGCATCGTCCGCTTCTCAAGCCACTGGTGCGGCCAGTCCTGCGGTGATCCGCTCGGCGGCCGATGTCGCGCAACTCGTCAACGCGGGGGGCGCCCGCGTCTCCAACGCACGCTGGATCGTGGCGATCGCGCTCGGCGGTGTCTTCCTCGACGCCTACGACCTTGGCGCGCTCGCCTTCGGCCTGAAGGACGTGGCCCGCGAATTCCATCTCACGCCGGCCGGTACGGGCATGGTGGCGTCGGCCATCACGTTCGGCGCCATCGTGGGGGCGTTCCTCGGCGGTTACTTCACCGACCGCATCGGCCGCTATCGCGTGTTCATGGCCGACATGCTGTGCTTCGTGATTGCCGCCATCGCCTGTGCGTTCGCACCGAACGAGTATGTGCTCGCGGGCGCGCGCTTCGTGATGGGGCTGGGGGTCGGCATCGATTTGCCTGTCGCCATGGCGTTCCTCGCCGAATTCTCGAAACTCAAGGGACGGGGCAACAAAGCCGCGCGCGTCGCGATGTGGTGTCCCACCTGGTACGCGGCGATTTGCGCGTCGTATCTGCTCGTGCTGCTGTGCTACTCGGTATTGCCGTCGTCGCACAGTGCGCTGTTGTGGCGCATCATCCTCGGCTTCGGTGCGATCCCTGCGCTGGCGATCATTGCCGTGCGTAGCCGCTACATGAGCGAATCGCCGGTGTGGGCCGCCAATCAGGGCGATCTGGAGGGCGCGGCAAAGATTCTGAAGCGCTCCTACGGCATCGACGCTGTAGTGGCTGCCGACGCCGAGCGCGTGGCACCGAAGCGACCGGCCGCGTGGAGCAACTACGGTGCGCTGCTCAAGGGCGTGTATCTGCGTCGCACGACGCTCGCGACCATCATCGCCGTGGCATCGTCGTTCGCGTACAACGCGGTGGCGTTCGGGCTGCCGGTGATTATCGCCAGCTTCCTCGCGCAGTCGATGCTCACCACGATTCTGATGTCGCTCGCGCTGAACCTGCTGTTCGCGTTCACGGGCGGCCTGCTCGGCGTGCGTCTCGTGCCGAAGGTCGGTGCGTGGAAATTGACAGTGCTCGGCTACGCGTTCCAACTGACGGCGCTGGTCGGTCTGGCCCTCGTTGGCAAGCCGGACGGTGGTGCCCAGGTCGCGTGGGCGTTGGGCTTCCTCGCGCTGTTCCTGCTGGGGCAGGGCTTCGGCCCGGGGGCACATTCGATGACCTTCGCGTCGTTGAGCTATCCGACGTCGCTGCGCGGCGTGGGCGTGGGCTTCAACCAGACGCTCATGCGCGCCAGCTCGACCGTCTCGCTGTTCCTGTTCCCGGTACTGGCGGCCGCGCTCGCGACGAAGGTCTTCTGGGTGATCGCCGTCGCCCCGGCCATCGGCTTGCTGGCATTGCTGGCGATTCGCTGGGAACCGTCGAATTACGACGTTGACGCCGAAGACTTCTGAGCCGTCGGATCGGCGTTGAACCTGCAACTGGCGGCGCTGCAACGGCGCCCGCCAACCCCTCGTGAGGCGGGCGCCGTCACCGTGAAATGGATGCCTGATCGTTCAGCGCATTCGGATCTCGGGTGAGAACAGGCGCTCGCGCTTCATGAACGGGTCGATATCGCCCGCCAGGTTGCGCTGGCGTGAGCACACCTTTTTCCCGTTCATCTCGATGCACTCCCGGGTACCTAATGGATTGCCGCCCTCGCGGGTGGCCTTGGGGCCGCTCACAGCGGCCCGACCTGACCCGAATTCGCCCTCGAAGGCGCGTTGCGCAATGTTGCCCTGCGCCGGAGGGGTATCGCGTGGCGCGGCGCGCTGCGACTGGTCGGTGACCGCGCGTTCTGCACTCGCGACCGGCGACGAGGCGTTGGCTGCCGATTGTGCCGCAGCGCCGCGTGCAATATCGGCGCGCCAGTCAAGGGCTGGGGCGCTCAATGCCGGGGCGGGCGATAACTGAGGCATAGGCTTAGGCTCTACGGGTTTTGCGGCGGGTGAGGCCAGCCGTTGTGGCGGCGCAGATGCCGGTACGCGAACCGCAGGCGCTGCGCTGTTGCTGCGCGGCGCTTCGGCGACGGAGGGCGCTTGTAGCGCTGAATCCGTTGGCGGAGGTGGCGCGATGAGCGTAACCCGCATGGCTGTGCGCTCCGGCGAACTGTCGCCGAGCTCGACGAGCGGCACCGGCGAGGCGATCCACACCAGCCCATGTAGTGCGAGTACCCCCGTTACGACCCACCAGACGCTGCGCGGCAGGCGCGTGTCAACGGCACGGCGCGACGAGCGCCCGGCCAGCAATGACGCATGGCGTACGAAGGCCAGATCGGGCGAGCTAAGGGAGACGGGCGAGACGGGCGACAAGGGCAGGCGTGGAGGCTGTTGAAAACGGGTGGGGATGTTTTCATTCTGGCACACGCCCTTTGGGCGCCGCAGACCAGTCCCGGCACTTTGCGCCATGTCCTGGAAAAAACGGCGCTTCGCGTGAAGCGCCGTGCCCCTGATTGCGCTGCCGACCTTAGATGACTGGGTGCCACCTGATGCGATGCCGCACCCGGTGGCGGCGATAGTCGTAGTGAGCGCTTGCTTAACTCGGTCGCGACGGTGTGCGGCCTGCCAGTACGGCGCCTCCGCCCATGATGTAATTTTCGAGCTGATCGATGGTGAACTGCTGGTCGGTGATGATCGCCTTGACCAGATCGCCGATGGAGAGCAGGCCGACCAGTTCGCCGTCTTTCATGACAGGCAGGTGACGAATGCGATGCTCCGTCATCAGTGACATGCATTCCTCGTTGGTTTGCTCGGGGCTCACATAGCGCACGGCGGAGGTCATCACGTCGCGTACCGGCGTGTTGACCGAGGTGCGTCCCATGAGCGCCACCTTGCGGGCGTAATCGCGCTCGGTGAAGATGCCGACGATCTTGCCATCGTCGTCGCTGACCAGCACCGCGCCGATCCGCGCTTCGGCCATCAGGGTCAGGGCGGCAAGGACCGAATCGGACGGGCGCACCTGGTACACCGTGTCGGCCGACTTGGACTTCAGTATCTGAGCGACTGTTTTCATGGTCTCCTCCTGCGGGCTACGGGTACTTACAGCATAGTAGAGCGCTCGTCGCGCGTCATGCCCGCATTGTCCCCGAGGGGAATCGCGCAACGGCATATCCGCCCGGCACCGGTGGACGCGTTCATTGGTGCATTGCGCCACAAGTCCGCGCAAAAAGTCGCCAGAAGGGCTTGCCGGGCGCATTTTTTTTCCACGGGCGACGGAGAAAGGCGTATCCTTCCGGAATCGGCGAAAGTTCGCCGATCATCGCCTGACGATCGCGAAATGCTTTATCGGCGCCGCTGACAGCCATGTCCTGCGAGCCGGATCACTCGCTGTGCCGATGACGCGGACCCTACGGTCTTCGTCCTCCCGACACGCACTGCTCGTCATTGTGGCACTGCCGCAATGTGCCTTGCTCCTTCGAACCATCGCCGCTTTTCGGTGCGCCGCTCGCCTTGATGGCCGGTCCACCGGGTAGGCTCCTTTGGGCGTTCGATGTGCACTCTGTCAAAGGCGGAGTGCGGTGAAGGTATTGGCGAACGAACCTTCAGTAACACTGGTGCTGCGCCCTCGCGAGCGGCACCCTCAAGAGGATACGATATTGGCCAAGGAAGAACTGATCGAATTCAGCGGACACGTTTCAGATGTGCTGCCGGACAATCGCTTTCGCGTCACGCTGGAAAACGGTGTGCAAGTGATGGCGTATGCAAGCGGCCGCATGCAGAAGAACCGCATCCGCATTCTGGCGGGTGACCGCGTGACGCTGGAAATGTCGCCCTATGACCTGAGCAAGGGCCGCATCAACTATCGTCACAAGAATTAAGTCAGCGAAGACGTCTGGCTTTTGCGCGAGAGTCGTTGCCCGTCACGGGCATAGCCATGTCGCGCATAGAAGCGATGCGCGGCGACCCGATGGTCGCTGCTCGTCACTTCGAATTTCTCGCATCCCCGCGCTCTGAACCATGCGTGAGCTGCCGCCATCAGCGCGTGCCCGACGCCCGAGCCGCGCACACTCTCCTCCACCACCAGCGCAGTAATGCGCCCCAGACGCCCCGCCAGATGAAACATGGTGAGCGCGTGCAGTCCAATACATCCCACGATTTGATCGCTCTCGTCGACGGCTACGAAGGCCGCGTCGTCGCCATTCGCCGTTGACAGGGCGATGTTGCGGCGAACGATCTCCAGCGGCGTGTCGTAGCCCAGTTGCGCGAGCAGTGCGACGATGCGTGGCGCATCGGTGTCGATGGCGCGGCGAGTGCTGAGCGTGGATGTCGTCATGTCAATCATGTCAGAGCTGTTCGAAACGGTCGAAACGGCGGCCGGTGTACTCCACTTCACTCTCGAATTCCGTCACGCGCGCGCCGGGTGGCCCGCGGCGCATCCATTCCAGCATCTTGTCGACCTGATCGGCCGTGCCCTGGACCATCGCCAGGATGTCGCCCTCGGGCAGCGCCTGCACCCAGCCACGGACGCCGATCAGATGCCCCTCGCGCACCGCCGCCTGGCGATAGCCAACGCCCTGAATCTTGCCGCGCAAACGCACGACAACGGTTTCGAGCGAGGAACTGGGCGAGAGTGACTTCATGGCAGCAAGCGTCGGGAGAGCGGGTACGGAATGCGAAAGTGCGGAAAAGCGAGACGACGAAAAGACCAAAGCGCGGGCCTTCAAGGGCAGCGCGATTGTAGCGCCATCGCGTGAACGATGGCCCCGCCCTTGCCCGTGAATGCGGCGTTACTACGGATGTGGAAGCCGGGTGCCGCTCAGGCCGTGCCGGGCACCAGACGCAGGCGCGTGATTTCCGACGGCGCGCCGAAACGCTTCGGCGGTCCCCAGTAGCCCGTGCCCCGGCTGACATAGATCGCCAGACGGCCGAGCCGGTGCAGGCCATGGACATAGGGCTGTTGCAGCGGCACGAAGTACATCCACGGCCAGAATTGTCCGCCGTGTGTGTGTCCGGAGAGTTGCAGGTCGAAGCCCGCTTCCTGCGCCGCCGGTGCGCTTCGCGGCTGATGGGCGAGCAACACGCGCGGCACGCCCTCGGGGGCACCGGCCACGGCGGCTGCCGGGTCGCTGCGCTTTTCCGGATCGAAATGATGCGCGGTGAAGTCCGTCACGCCCGCCACGGTGAGCGACGCGCCTTCGTGCTCGAGCACCACGTGTTCGTTCTCGAGCACGGTCAGGCCGATGCGACGCAACTCCGCGACCCACGCCGGCGCGCCCGAGTAGTACTCGTGGTTGCCCGTGCACACATAGGTGCCATGGCGCGAGGTGAGCTGTGCGAGCGGCGCGATATGCTCACGCAGGGCAGGCACGCCGCCGTCGACCAGATCGCCGGTGATGGCGACGAGGTCCGGCTTGAGTTCATTGGCCGCTTCGACGATCGCTTCGATGTAACGGCGGCGAATCGTCGAGCTGACGTGAATGTCGCTCAACTGCACGATGGTGAAGCCCTTGAGTTCCGGCGGCAGGTTGGCGATGGGAACGTCGACCTCGACCACGCGGGCGAGGCGTCGAGCGTTGTAGAAGCCCAGCAGGGTCGACAACGCGGTGAGTCCCAGCACGATGATCGCAGAACGGGTGACGAGCTGTTCGTCGAGTACCGAGAAGGCCATTGCCACGCCGAGCACGACATCGCGCAGCAGCGTGAGCACGAATAGCGACGAGAAAATGCCGATGGCCATCATGCCGGTCCATGTCAGCAGTGTCGCGAGCGGCTCTCGCTGGATGGCACGGCTCATCAGACCGAGAGGAATCAGCACGGTCGAGGCGACGAGCCACGCACCGCCGAGCACCTTCCAGCCGACGGTAACCGGCAGCGGCGTGAGCAGACGCCAGCCGATGTACGCATGCAGCAGCGCGATGATGGCGAGCATCAACCAGCGCGGACGCGCGGGCAATGTGCGTCGCGACGACTTGCCGTGCGCGTGAGCGCTGCCGGGCGGGGTCTGCGATGCCTGTGAAGCGTGTGAAGGTTGCGACATGGCGTTGTCTGGTCGGAGGTCGGAGTTCGGGGCGGGTGAAGCCGTTATGCGGGCGCGGCGCGCAATTGCAAGAGCGGGCGCGAAACTACGCCTGCGGCGCCGGGTATTTCTGTGCGTTCATGACGAGCTTCTCGGTCACGGCGCGGTTCAGATCGACGCCCAGCACCGAGGCCAGCCGCACGAGATACATGGCGATATCCGCCAGTTCCTGCTCGACATGCCGGGCCTCGCTCGTGCGCATGACGGCTTTGGCTTCGGCATCCGTATGCCACTGAAAGATTTCGACCAACTCTGCCACTTCGACGGACAACGCCATCGCAAGATTCTTCGGCGTGTGGTACTGGTGCCAGTCGCGCGCGTCGGCGAACGCGTGCAGGGCGGCCTCCAGTCCCGTCGTATCGATGAGGCGGGCGGGACTGGCGTTGGCATTTGCATTGGCATCGCCATCGGCGCAGACGGCGCAATCCTTGGGAGCAGCGGACATGGGAGACGGTATTCGGAGGTAGCGGCCGCGGGCGGGCTCGGGGACGCGACAAAAAGCCGCAGGAACGAGGTATGGTAGCGCGTTGGTGCGAGATGCGTCGCACACCGCCCCGATCACTTCCGAACCCTTACCCTTTGGACAGTTCCTCACCCGATCCTTCCGTGCCGACTGAACCCCCCGAGCTGCCCGGGCCGACGGCCTATCGCGTCACGCTATTGCCGTCGGGCTGGCAGTTCGATGCGCCGCCCGGCACACCGATTCTGCTCGCGGCGCAGGCCGCCGGGATCAAGCTGCCGAGTCTGTGCCGCAACGGCACCTGCCGGGCGTGCCTGTGTCGGGTCCGAACCGACGTCGCGGGCGGCGAGCCGGCGCCGGTGGCCTACCGGATCGAATGGCCCGGGTTGTCGCGCGAAGAGAAAAGGGAGGGCTGGCTGCTGCCGTGCTGCGCGCATGCGTGCGCCGATCTCGTCATCGACGCGCCCGACGCCGCGCTTTGTTAAACTTGCCGCTATCTGGCGCTCGTCCCCGAGTCGTCATAACCGTATCAGGATCAGGAAAGCCGAATGGCACAGTACGTATTCAGCATGAACCGCGTGGGCAAGATCGTGCCGCCCAAGCGTCACATCCTCAAGGACATCTCCCTGTCGTTCTTCCCGGGCGCCAAGATCGGCGTGCTGGGCCTGAACGGTTCGGGCAAATCGACGCTGCTCAAGATCATGGCGGGCGTGGACAAGGAGATCGAGGGTGAAGCGATCCCGATGGCGAACCTGAATATCGGTTATCTGCCGCAGGAGCCGCAGCTCGATCCGGAGCAGACGGTGCGTGAAGCCGTGGAAAGCGGCATGGGCGAAGTGTTCGAAGCGCGCGCGAAGCTCGACGAAATCTACGCCGCGTACGCCGAGCCGGACGCCGACTTCGATGCGCTTGCCGCCGCGCAAGCCAAGTACGAAGCCATTCTTGCCGCGAGCGACGGCAACAACATCGAACAAACGCTGGAAGTGGCTGCCGATGCGCTGCGTCTGCCCCCGTGGGACGCCAAGATCGGCGTGCTCTCGGGCGGTGAGAAGCGCCGTGTGGCGCTGGCCCGTCTGCTGCTCTCGAAGCCGGACATGCTCCTGCTCGACGAACCGACCAACCACCTCGACGCCGAATCGGTCGACTGGCTCGAACAGTTCCTGACCCGCTTCCCGGGCACCGTGGTGGCCGTGACCCACGATCGCTACTTCCTCGATAACGCTGCCGAGTGGATTCTCGAACTCGACCGCGGACACGGCATTCCCTGGAAGGGCAACTACAGTTCGTGGCTCGACCAGAAGGAACAGCGCCTGAAGCAGGAAGAGTCGACCGAGTCGGCCCGTCAGAAGGCGCTCAAGAAGGAACTGGAGTGGGTGCGTCAGAACCCGAAGGGCCGTCAGGCGAAGTCGAAGGCGCGTCTTGCCCGTTTCGACGAGCTGAACAGCCAGGAATACCAGAAGCGCAACGAAACCCAGGAAATCTTCATCCCGGTGGGTGAGCGTCTGGGTAACGAAGTCGTGGAGTTCAAGAACGTGTCGAAGGCATTCGGCGACCGTTTGCTGATCGACGACCTGAGCTTCACGGTGCCGCCGGGCGCGATCGTCGGCATCATCGGCCCGAACGGCGCCGGTAAGTCGACTTTCTTCAAGATGCTCACGGGCCGTGAGCAGCCGGACAGCGGCGAGATCAAGGTGGGGCCGACGGTCAAGATGGCTTACGTCGACCAGAGCCGCGATGCGCTGGACGGCACCAAGACGGTGTTCGAAGAGATCTCGGGCGGTGCCGACGTGCTGACGGTGGGCAAGTACGAAACGCCGTCGCGCGCCTACATCGGCCGCTTCAACTTCAAGGGCTCGGACCAGCAGAAGCAGGTCGGTTCGCTCTCGGGCGGTGAACGTGGCCGTCTGCACCTGGCCAAGACGCTGATCTCCGGCGGCAATGTGTTGCTGCTCGATGAACCGTCGAACGATCTGGACGTCGAAACCCTGCGTGCACTCGAGGATGCGCTGCTCGAGTTCGCCGGTTGTGTGATGGTCATCTCGCACGATCGCTGGTTCCTCGATCGTATCGCCACGCATATTCTGGCCTTCGAAGGTGACTCGCACGTCGAGTTCTTCCCGGGCAACTATCAGGAGTATGAGGCGGACAAGAGGAAACGCCTCGGCGAGGAGGCAGCAAAACCGAAGCGAATCCGCTACAAGCCGATCGCGCGGTAATGCAGGAAAAGGCGCCGCAGGGCGCCTTTTCTGTTTGAACGGTGGTTCGGCAAGCCCGCAGTATCGGGGCCGCCGTCCACAACTCGTGTTCTACGTGCCATGCCGACGCGCAGTGCGCGGCATGACCCGCCATTTTGACGAATCAGGAGTGTGCAAATGAGCCAGTCAGTGAATCAGTTGAATGGGAAGGTCGCCGTGGTGACCGGTGCGGCCAGTGGCATCGGCAAGGAAATCGCGCTCACGCTGGCGCGCGCCGGTGCGGCCGTGGCGATTGCCGATCTGAACCAGCAGGGCGCCGATGCGGTGGCCGAAGAGATCAAGGCCGCCGGTGGGCGCGCCATGGGCGTGGAGATGGACGTGACCGACGAAGCGGCGGTGAACACCGGCATCGACAAGGTGGCGCAAACCTTCGGCTCGATCGACATCCTGATCTCGAACGCGGGCATCCAGATCGTCAATCCGATCGAGAACTACGCGTTTTCCGACTGGAAGAAGATGCAGGCCATTCACGTGGACGGCGCGTTCCTCACCACCAAGGCCGCGCTCAAGCACATGTACAAGGATGACCGCGGCGGCATCGTCATCTACATGGGGTCGGTGCATTCGCACGAGGCGTCGCCGCTGAAGTCGGCGTATGTGGCCGCCAAGCACGCACTGCTGGGACTCGCGCGCGTGCTCGCCAAGGAAGGCGCCAAACACAACGTGCGCTCGCACGTCATCTGCCCGGGCTTCGTGCGCACGCCGCTCGTCGACAAGCAGATTCCGGAGCAGGCCAAGGAACTGGGCATTTCGGAAGACGATGTCATCAAGAAGGTGATGCTCGGCGGCACGGTCGACGGCGTGTTCACCACGGTCGATGACGTGGCGCAAACGGCGCTCTTCCTCGCTACGTTCCCGACGGCCGCGTTCACCGGCCAGTCGTTCGTGGTGAGCCACGGCTGGTACATGCAGTAAGCAGACGGTTCCACCCGCGCCGGCCGTGTCATGCGCCGGCGCGGCCCCCAGTCAGCATCAGCAAGTCTCAGGAGAACGGTCATGACGGCCAATCCGCCGAATGTCCCCAAACGCACCATCGATCTGCCGCCTTACGAGACGGTCGCACTTGTCTTGCAGGGGGGCGGGGCGCTCGGGGCTTATCAGGCAGGCGTGTACGCCGGATTGGCCGAGGCCGGCGTGGCGCCAAACTGGATCGCCGGTATCTCGATCGGCGCGCTCAATACGGCGGTCATCGCGGGCAATGCGCCAGAGCGTCGTGTGGCCCAGCTCGAAGCGTTCTGGCGCACGATCTGCGAGCCCGGCGTGTTTCCGTCGCTGCCTGCGCCGTTCGAAGCGGCGATTCTCAACGGCCCGCAGACGGGGCGCATCGCCTACAGCGCATGGCAGGCATGGCGCGCCATCGTCGAGGGCCAGAAGGGCTTCTTCACGCCGCGCTGGCCGCAACCGGTGCCGACCGCCATGGGCGATCCGGCGCATGCGAGCTTCTACGACACGTCGGCGCTGCGCAGCACGCTGGAGCGGTTCGTCGACTTCGATCGCATCAACGCACGCGAGATTCGGGTGTCCGTCGGTGCCGTCAACGTGCACACCGGCAACTTCGTCTATTTCGACAACACGCGCGAAGTGCTTCGCGCGGAGCACTTCATGGCGTCCGGTGCGCTGCCGCCGGGGTTTCCCGCCGTGGAGATCGACGGCCAGTATTTCTGGGACGGCGGCCTCGTGTCGAATACGCCGCTCTCGGAGGTGCTGGGCACGTCGCCGCGTCATGACACGCTCGCGTTTCAGGTGGATTTGTGGAGTGCGCGCGGGCCGCTGCCCGACAATCTGAACGACGTCGCCGACCGGCAGAAGGATATTCAGTTCTCGAGCCGCACGCGCTTCGTGACCGACAACCTTCAGCGCGCACAGCACTATCGTCGTGTGTTGCGGGAGGTTCTGGAGCGGGTGCCCGCCGAGGTGCGCGCGCGCGATCCGTGGTGTCACGCGGCAGAGGAGATCGCGTGCAGCAAGCGCTACAACGTGATCCAGCTCATCTATCGCAACAAGGAGTACGAGGGGCACTACAAGGACTATCAGTTCGGCCTGTCCACCATGCTCGAGCACTGGGCGAGCGGTCTTGACGATATGCGACGCACGCTGGCGCATCCCGAGTGGCTGGCCATGCCGAACGGTTCGTCAGGCTTCATCACGCACGACGTGCATCGTCAGGAATACGTCTGACGCGATTGGCGACCCCATACGGCGGCCCCATCCTGCGGCCTCACCCGATAGCCCCATCCGGCAGTTCTGTCCCCTTCATACCACCCCTGCGACGTGCCCCCCGACACGTCGCAGGGTCCTGCGACCGGCGCGCGTCTCGCGCCGGCACTACACAAAACAACGCTCCCTGAGCTTCGCCTTCGATTACTGTGCCAGCGCTGTCTCCAGCCGCGTCTTGAGCGGTTGCAGATCAAGCAGCATGGCCGTGCGTGCTGTGCCGTCCGCCGCAGGCAACTCCACGGCTTCACGCATGTCGTTGCGCATCTCGTGGGTCGCGCGCCCGAGCAGCATGGCGGGCACCGGCAGCTTGTCGGCCTCGTCGAGCGTGACGATGTTCTCGATGGCATCGACGAGCAAACCGAACTTGTCCTTGCCGTGTTCGATCACGAGGATCTTGCGCGCTTGCGCGTCCTCCTGCGATGGCATGCCGTACAACGCACGCAGGTCGATGATGGTCACCAGTTCGCGCCGCAGATTGAGCATGCCGCACACGAACGGCGGCGCGCCCGGGGCAGGCATGACGTCGGGCGAGTCGTGGATGATCTCGCGCAACTGATCGAGACGCACCGCGAGCATGTGTTGCAGGCGGAACGACACGTAGGCGTGACGCGTGCCGCGCAACGACTTCGCCCTGGTACCGTGCACGGCCGACTCGCCTGCCTTCGCGCGCTGAACGTGGTCCGTCTCGCGATACAGTTCGCGATGCCCGCGCGTGAGTTCGAGCACTTGCGAATGCGTGAAGAGTTCGTCGGCGTTGAGCAGCACGATGTCATCGGCCTGCTCGCGCGTGATGCAGCCCGAGAAGAGTTGCGCGTGAGAGGCGCTGAAGGACGGCATGGCGAGCAACTCGTCGGCGAAGTACGTCACGATGCTGTCCACGGCGTCGACCAGCAGGCCGAAGTGCACATCTTCCTGCTTGACGATCAGGATGCGACGCGGGTCCGAGGGCGTGCCGGCAATGTCGGCCTCCGGGCGACTCGCATGCAAGCCGAGGAAGTGCGCGAAGTCGATGACCGGCACGACGGTGCCGCGCAAACTGAGCATGCCGACGCAGAACACGCTGGCGAGCGCTGAGTTCTGCAATTCGGGGATGCGGATGATTTCGCGAATCGCGCTCATCGGCAGCGCGAGGCGCGAGTGCTCGACCGTGAACGATACGCACTGCAAGCGCTGGCGTTGTTGGCGGCGCTGCGGCGCGGTGAGTGCCTGACGCGCGAGCAACTGCGGCATGTTCTCGATGTGCACGAGCGCACCCGGTGCGAGGATCTGGAGAATGCGATCGCCGCCGTCGAGTTTGATGGCGCCTGACACGACCTGTGGCGCAGTGTGCGACGGGTCGTATTCAAACCCGGTACGTTGCGAGGCGCGCACGCGCAGGATCTCGCTCGTTGCGTCGAAGAGCAGCCCCACGCGTACGCCGTCGACGTCGACGATGGCGATTTTCTCGGCCACGGCCACGGGCCGGGTCGCGGCATCCCGGGTGATGACCAGCAAGGGCTTCAGATCGACGATGGGGATGAGCGTGCCGCGCAGATTGAACAGGCCCAGCAGGAAGGGGGGCGAAAGCGGTACCGGGGTGATGCGTTCCGGATAATTGACCACCTCCTGCAACGCCGCGATGGGCAGCGCGAACTCCACGTCGCCCAGATGAAATGAGCCGAAGACCTCGATGTCGTCGGGCGTCGTGGCGCGCGGTGCAGGGGCTTTGGGCGCGGCTACGGTGTTGGCAGGGCGATCCCGGGTCTCGGCATGGCGCTCGGACGGTGACGCATCCGCCGGCGATGCCTGCGCCGCAGGACCGCTGCGGGAGGGCGTGTCGCGCATGCGCGTGGACGTCGCCCCGGCGGCCCTGCCGTAGCCGGCCACGCCTGCCTCGGCATCGTGCCCGAAGCTCGCATATCCCCGATAAGGCGACACCGTAGGCGGCAGCACGGTCGTGCCGGCGATGGCATCGCGGTGCAAAAAGGGAAATCCCGGCGTGCGTGCATTCATGATTCCCGTCCCACGAGTCGAAGCGCGGGGCGACGCGGCACCGCAGCGCCCCCGTTGGAGCCGATCGCGCGCACATAGAACGCGTGGTGCGCGCAGTCGATGGTCAGTTGCCGTCCGATCTCGCCGCCGACCTCGACGTGCACGATCGGAATACCGGTCTCGGCAATCAGCGCTTGCGCCATCTTGGCGTTGGCCACACCGATCAGCCCGTGCCTGGCGGGCGGCTGATGCGGCATCATGTTGCCGCCGCCTGCGATCACGGCTTCGATCTCGCTGCGACGTGCGCCGTCGACCTTCATGAGCGCGAGCAGCGAAGGCACCGCCTGCGTCACGTACTTCGCGCCGATGGCGAGGGTGGGATTCGGCGCCTCGGGCAACAGGCAGTGCGCGAGTCCGTAAAGGCCGCGCGCGCGCCACATCAGTGCGATGCCCACACACGAGCCGAGGGTGGCGCGCAGCACGTCTTCGCCGCGCCCGATGCGCACCTCGCCCATCAACACCTGAATGTCATGCGACGGCCCCATTTGACGCTCCCTGATTCCGGTAGATGAGCGGTTGCTCGAACTGATAGCCGGTCGAGAGCCGCGCGAGCGACTCGGATTCCCCGACGATCAGCACGCCCTCGGGGGCAAGCGTGCGGCGTACGTTCTCGAGAACGCGTTCCTGATCGGCCGCTTCGAAATAGATCAGTACGTTGCGCAGCATCACGAGATCGAACGCCTCGCGACGTGCCATGCGTTGATACAGGTTGTGCTCGGCAAACGTGATGTGCGCGCGCAATTCCGGCGACACGGTAAGGCCGCCGGCGCTCGGGCGGAAGTACTTCGCCAGCATGGCTGGGCGCTGCTGCCGGAGCGCGTCGATACTGCGTCCGCCGTAGTTGCCTGCCATGGCGACGGCCAGCACCTGACTTGAAATGTCGGTCGCCATGATCTGGTACTGGAAGCCCGTATGCCGCGCCCGGAATTCCTCGCAGATCATGGCCGTCGAGTAGGGCTCCTCGCCGGACGAGGCGGCGGCCGACCACATCCGGAAGGTCCGTCCGGGATTGGCGGCATGCCAGCGCGGCAGATAGTGTTGTGCGAAATAGTCCCAGACACGCGGGGTGCGAAAGAACGTGGTTTCGTTCGTGGTGACCAGATTCACGAAGTTGCGCACTTCATCCGGTGTGTTCTCGAGCAGCGCGAGATAGTCGCGGTAGCACGACAGCGAGAGCGCGCGCAGACGCGGGCGCAGGCGGCCTTGCAACATCGTCCACTTCTTCTCGTTCATCGAGATTCCGGTGTGCCGGTGCACAGCACGCAGGAGCGCCTGCTGGGTACCGGGATCGGCGTCGGCTTCGATTTCCATATCGGGCCCTCTTGGCGGACTGGCGGACGTTGGGTCCGGTGCGGCGCGGTCGGCCGGAACCGGACGATACCGGACGATACCGGCGAACGACCGGGGCCGGGGCCCGCCGTCGCTGCCGGGTGGTGCCTACACCCAGGCCTACACCTTGAATCGCGCTACCGTGCGATCGAGTTCCTTTGCGCCCTGATTGAGGCCGGTCGTCGCCTGGGCGATCGTCTCGCACGCGCTTGCGGACTTTTCGGTCTCTTCCGCGACGTGCTGAATGGCGAGGCTCACTTCGCGCGCGGCGACGAGCTGCTCTTCGGCGGCACACGAAATTTCCGAGATCGCTTGCGTGGTGCGCGACACGCCGCCCACGATCTTCTCGAAGGCTTCACCTGCCTGACGCGACACTTCGGTGCCCTGAGCCACGCGTTTGGTCGACTCGTTGATGAGCTTGGAGATCTCCTTCGTGGCCTGCGAGGAGCGTTCGGCGAGCTTGCGCACTTCGTCGGCCACGACCGAGAAGCCAAGCCCGTGTTCGCCCGCACGCGCGGCCTCGATGGCCGCGTTGAACGCCAGCAGGTTGGTCTGCCCGGCGATCTCGCCGATCACCTTCACGATCTCGCTGATGTCTTCCGACGACTTGTTGATCAGCTCCATGGCCTCGACGGAGCGGGAGATGGCCCTTGCGCCGGTTTCGGCCTCCTGCTGTGTCGACTTGGCGAGTTGGTCCGCTCCCTTGGTGTTGTCGGCAATCGAGTTGATCGACGCGGTGAGTTCCTCGATGGACGCATTCATCTCTTCGACTGTCGCGCCGAGTGCCTGAGCGCCGCTGGCCACCGTATTGGCGCGATCGGCAATGTCGCGCGACGCGCCGGAGAACTCGCTCGCCGAATTGACTACCTTGCCGATCACGCCGCGCAGATCGTCCATCATGTGACGAATGCCGTCGGCCAACTGGTCGATGGGGTCGGTGCCGGAGACGGCGATCTCCCCGGTCAGGTCGCCCGCGGCCGCACGGTTGACCGTGTCGAGCAGCAAGGCCACCTTGCGCTGATCCTCTTCGGCACGGCGCTTCACGCTCGCTTCCAGCTCGACTTGCTGCGTGATGTCGGTGGCGAATTTCACGACCTTGTAAGGGCGTCCGTTCGCGTCGAAGATCGGGTTGTATGTCGCCTGAATCCAGACGTCGCGGCCACCGCGTCCCACGCGCTTGTAGCGGCCTGCGTCGAACTCGCCGCGATTGAGCTTCGCCCAGAAATCGTGATACGCCTGCGAGGCGGCGTATTCCGGCTCGCAAAACAGACGATGGTGCTTGCCACGAATCTCGTCGAGCGAGTAGCCGAGCGTTTTCAGGAAGTTGTCGTTGGCGGTGATGACGGTGCCGTCGAGATGGAATTCGATGACCGCCTGCGCCAGATTCATGGCGTGAACCTTGCCTTCGAATTCGGCCTGACGCCCGCGATCGGCCGTGATGTCGGTGGCGAACTTGATGACCTTGTACGCCACACCGTTGGCGTCGAACACCGGGTTGTAGGACGCGCGGATCCACACCTCACGACCGCCTTTGCCAATGCGCTTGTACTCGCCGGCGTCGAACTCGCCGCGGCCGAGTCGTGCCCAGAAATCGCGATAGGCGGCAGACGCCGCGTAATCGGCTTCGCAGAACATGCGGTGGTGCTGACCCTGAATTTCATCGAGCCGGTACCCCACGGTTTGCAGGAAATTTTCGTTGGCGTGCAGGATGCGGCCCTGCAAGTCGAATTCGATGACAGCCTGCACGCGATTGAGCGCGGCGCTGATAGCCTGTAGTTCCTGCTGTTCCATCTGGAATTCAGGCGTGGCGATTTCCATGACCTTCTCCTGATACGCTTGCCCCGGCGCGTGTCGTGCGGCCGTCACGAAAAGGATGCTGTGTGAGCCCCCGTAGCTGGCACGCAGTCCTTTATAGACGCGATTACGACAGCGCAAAAGTCAACTTGAGATCGGTGCCTACCCGCATGTTGTTTTTGCGGCAAACCGTAAAAACGCTTCGAAAGCCACGTCCAATAAGGTTTTAAAGATAAAGGAATGGCGAAAGAAGTCGACGCTGTTATAGCGTCAATACATTTCAAACGTGTAAATGAAATAGGCGATCAGTGTGCGCCTGCACGGTTACGGTGCAGGAAATTGGCGCGATCCGGTGTCGGGATCGTTCGTGACAGCGGATCGGAATACTGGGAAAAAAGACCTCCCCCCGCGTCTGAAACGGGAGGAGGGTTTGACTCAAAGTCGCTCGCTTCGGGGCAATTGAAAGGGCGACGCTTAGCACTATGCAAACCTCGTGCCAGACAGGCTGAGAGCTGGGAACCCCCGCCGTTACTGACTTTTCGATTGACTCGTCGGCGCGATGTTACGGCCCCGTGCCCTGGGTGTTACGTAACAAAGTGCGACACATTCCCCGTTTGGCAACGTTCGCTTACACGGCTTACAGACACGTGATGGGCTTCCTACAGGCGCGACGATATAAAGAAGGCGAACGGATTTACGTTCCACTTTCAGGAGTCAGATCATGAAGTTCGTTGTCGCCGCGCTGCTTGCCGTCACGCTTGCCGGGTGCGTTGTTGTGCCTGCCCGTCCGTATTACGGAGGCTATTACGGGCATCCGTGTTGCTATCGCTATTGATGAATGAAAGACGTTTTGTTGAATAAAAGCGTACGGGCGAATAGAGCGGAATGAATGAAAATTCGCCGAATTAATACGGAGCGATGCGCTTTCAGAAAAAGATGAAAAACGCCCCGCAGGTTTTACCGTGCGGGGCGCCTTTTTCAGGAAGCCTGCGATGGAGATCGCAGGCGAGGTACGTTGGCGACTTAGCGCCGCTCGTGATCGCGTGGGGCGAGAAAGCTCGCAGGACGACGTCCGCGTCGCGCCGATGTGGCGAAATACGACGGGCGCCGTAAGTCATGCGTGTCGTTCGGGGAGCGCCAGTAGGGGGTGCGCGGGGTGCCGAGCAGATCTCCCGGACGATGCGGCGAGAGCGGCGGCATCGACGCCGGCCACGCGACCTGACGCCAACGGGCGCCGGCGGGCACGACGAGCACCAGCATGACGAAAACCAGCGTCACTACGGCGTAGACGACAACAGGCGAGAGGGTGGTCTCCATGACAAACTCCGGTCGCGAACATGTCACATCACGGGGAGATGCGGCTTGGCACGCAAAGTGTGGCGTTTTCACTATAGTCCATGCGGCTCTGGCTGACACTCGGTTGCAGCTACGCAGGTTGCGGTACTACACTACAGGCGCAGTTTCCCGAATGCCGTTGCCATGCTGCGCGGCGGCCACGCTGGCGTCAACCGCCACTTCGCTGTCCGGGGGATCGTGATGAATCAGGCCGTGCTGGACCCCAGTCCTGCCGTCGAGTCGACGGTACCCGTGACCCCTGTGGCCATCGATCATGTCGCGTATCCGAGCTACGACGCGACACTAACCCACCGATTCTACGTCGACGTCATGGGCTTCGCACTTGCGGGCGCGCAGACCGGCATGAGCCGTCTGTGGGGCAAGCCGTATCTCCTGGTGAGCTATCAGATCGCACCGGGCGAAGCGCTGGCGTTCTTCAATTGCGACGGCCTCGCGCCGCACGGCCATGCCGATACCGCGGCGACACAGATCCATCACGTCGCCTTGCGCGTGGGCGACTTCGAGGCGCTTGAGCGGTGGAAGTCGCGCTTCAGCGCTTACGACGTGCCGTTCGCCGTTGAGCGACATGGCGACGGCGACCACCTCTATCTGCTCGATCCGAACGAGATCATGCTGGAATTGTGCGTGCAGACGCCTGAGTCGGCGGCCGGGCAGTGGCAAGGGGCGCTCGACACATTGCAGCGCTGGGTTGACGGCGTGAGGTAAGCGGCCGCGAAGGCGCTCGGCGAGCGCTCACCGCCGGTTAGTTCAGGCTTGGTGCGGCTTCTTGAGGCTTCGTCAGGCTTCGGCGCCTTTGCCGAGGCCGTCCCAACTGGTGGAGACAGGCGGCGCAATGCCGAACAGGTCGATCACGCGCGCGACCGTATCGTCGACCATCGCATCGAGCGATTCCGGGCGGTTGTAAAACGCGGGAAGCGGCGGGTAGACGATGCCGCCCATTTCGGTGACAGCCGTCATGTTGCGCAGATGCGCGAGGTTGAAGGGCGTTTCGCGCACCATCAGCACGAGGCGGCGGCGCTCCTTGAGGGTGACGTCGGCGGCGCGCGCGATCAGGTTGTCCGAGAGCCCGTGTGCCACGCTCGCGAGCGTCTTCATCGAGCAGGGGGCGACGATCATGCCCGCCGTGGCGAACGAGCCGCTGGCGATGTTGGCACCGACCTCGCGCACGCTGTGATACTGATCGGCCAGCGCCTGCACCTCGGCACGTTCCAGCCCGAGTTCGTGACGCAGTGTCAGCCAGCCCGCGCTCGACACCATCAGATGGGTCTCGACGCCGCCCATCGCACGCAGTCGTTCGAGCAGACGCACGCCATAGATCGCGCCGGTCGCGCCGGTAATGGCAACGACCAGACGCGCGGGCCGCGGGCCTCCCGTCGATACGGTCATCGAGGGGGAATTACGCGAGGTCAGCCAGCACTTGCTTGAGTTCGCCGCTCTGGTACATCTCCATCATGATGTCCGAGCCGCCGATGAATTCACCGCCGATGTAGAGCTGGGGGATGGTCGGCCAGTTGGCGAATTCCTTCACGCCCTGGCGGATTTCCTCGTCTTGCAGCACATCCACCGTGAACAGGTTATCGACGCCGCAGGCCTTCAGGATCTGCACGGCGCGGCCCGAGAAGCCACACATCGGGAATTGTGCGTTGCCCTTCATGAAGAGCACGACGGGATGTTCGGTAACGATTTGCTGGATACGTTGCTGGGTGGTCATGGTGAAAAAGCCCGTTGGGATGCCGGAAATTCGGCGTATTCGGCATTTTAGCGGTTTTCCGCCGCGTCCGTCGGCGTGCGCTCAGACGCGTCGGCCACCCGTGGTGCGCTCGATGTCCGCCAGATCGCGTTCGGAGAAGACGTCGGTCAAGCCCGCCGCCTGACAAAGCGCCCGAACGTCGGCGGCCTGATGGTAGCCGTGCTCGCAGAGCAGCCAACTGCCGGGCAGCAGACGCGACGGTGCCCCGGCCACGATCGTGCGCAGGGCGGCGAGGCCGTCGGCATGATCGGTCAGGGCGTCGACCGGCTCGAAGCGCAGGTCGCCTTGCGAGAGATGTTCGTCCCCCGACACGATATACGGCGGATTCGAGACGATGATGTCGAACGGCGCGGTGCCGGCCGGCAAGGCCGCGTACCAGTCGCTTTCGACGAACGTGACGCGCGCGTCCAGCCCGAGTTGCCGGGCGTTCTCGCGGGCCACATCGAGTGCGTTGGCCGAGCGGTCGAGTGCGGTGATCCGGGCATCGGGCAGGCTGTGGGCGATCGCCAGCGCAATCGCACCGCTGCCGGTGCCCAGGTCGAGCACGCGCGGTGCCGCGCGGCCTTCGAGACGCGCCAGCGCCAACTCCACGAGCAATTCGGTCTCGGGCCGGGGAATCAGGACAGAGGGGCTGACCGTGAGCGTGAGGCCGAAGAACTCGCGCGTGCCGGTCAGGTAAGCGATGGGCTCGCCCGCCACGCGACGCGCATGCAGCGCGCGGTAGATGGCGACCGTCTCGGGCGCGAGCGGCTCGCGGTCGCGGGTGATCAGTTGCGTGCGGGTCCAGCCGAGCACATGCGCGAGCAGGATGCGCGACTCCGACGGCGGCAGCCCCGGCTCGCGCAGCAGCGATGCGACGGTAGCGAGCGCGGTGGTCGTGACGTCCGCTGGCTGAGCATCATGTCCGTCGTGCGCCCCGTGCGCCATCAGACCGCCTCGCCCAGCGACGCCAGCAACTCGGCCTGATGCTCGGTGACAAGGGCGTTGATCATTTCGTCGAGATCGCCGTCCATGATGTACTCGAGCTTGTAGAGCGTGAGGTTGATGCGGTGATCCGTCATCCGCCCTTGCGGGAAGTTGTAGGTGCGAATGCGTTCCGAGCGGTCGCCCGAGCCGATCAGGCTCTTGCGCGTGGCGGCTTCCTTGGCTTGCTGCGCGCGCAGTTGGCCGTCCTTGATGCGTGCGGCCAGCACCTTGAGCGCCTTGTCCTTGTTGCGGTGCTGCGAGCGGTCGTCCTGACATTCGACGACGATGCCCGTGGGCAAGTGCGTGATGCGCACAGCCGAGTCCGTCTTGTTGACGTGCTGGCCGCCGGCACCGGATGCGCGGAACGTGTCGATGCGGATGTCGGCCGGGTTGATTTCGACGTCGGCGACATCGTCGGCTTCCGGCATCACGGCCACCGTGCAGGCGGAGGTGTGGATACGGCCCTGCGTTTCCGTGGCCGGCACGCGCTGCACGCGATGACCGCCCGACTCGAACTTGAGACGCGAGTACGCGCCTTGGCCGATCAGACGAACGATCACTTCCTTGTAGCCGCCCAGATCCGATTCGCTGGCCGACATGATCTCGACCTGCCAGCGCTGCCGCTCGGCGTAGCGTGTGTACATGCGCAGCAGATCGCCTGCGAACAGCGCGGATTCATCGCCGCCGGTACCGGCGCGGATTTCCAGAAAGATGTTGCGGTCGTCGTTCGGATCGCGCGGCAGCAGCATGCGTTGCAGCGTGCCTTCCATGTCTTCCATGCGCGCGCGGGCATTCGCGGCTTCGTCTTCCGCGAACTCGCGCATCTCGGGGTCGGCGGCCATTTCTTGCGCCGCTGCGACATCGTTGCGGGCGTCGCGATACTGCCGATACTGCTCGACGACCGGCGCCAGTTCGGCGTGTTCGCGTGTGAGCTTGCGGTAGTTGTCCAGATCGCGCGTGACGTCGCCCTGGCTCAATAGGCCATCAAGCTCGACCAGACGTTGCGTCAACTGGTCGAGCTTGGCTTGCATGCTCGCTTTCATCTATTTGTCGGCGGATCCCGAGGTGCGGAACAGTTCGGGAATGAGGTGAAGGATTTGCTCGCGCGAATCGCCGCGCGCCGTGTTCAGCGCGTGCGTCGGGCCGTGCAGGAATTTCTTGGTGAGGGACTGGGACAGGGCTTCGAGCACGGCGGCAGGATCGTCGCCACGCGCGAGCATGCGCTGGGCACGCTCGAGTTCAGCCAGACGCATGGCCTCGGCGGTGCCGTGGATATCGCGAATGACCGGCACGACGCTGCGCGCGTCGAGCCATTGCATGAAGTTCTGGACGCGCGTCTCGATGATCGCTTCGGCTTGAGCAACCGCCGCCTGACGCAGCGCATTGCCTTCGCGCACGACCGCGCCGAGATCGTCCACGGTGTACAGGAAGACGTCGGTCAGACGGCCGACTTCCGGCTCGATGTCGCGCGGCACGGCCAGATCGACCATGAACATCGGCTTGTGCTTGCGAGCCTTGATGGCGCGCTCGACGGCACCCAGCCCGATCAGCGGCAACGTGCTCGCCGTGCACGACACGACGATGTCGAATTCATGCAGGCGCTGCGGCAACTCCGACAGACGAATTGCCGTGCCGCCCAGTCGCTCGGCAAGCTTCTCGCCACGCTCGGCGGTGCGGTTGGCGATGTACAGGGCTTTGGGTTTTTGCGCGGCGAAGTGCGTGGCACACAGCTCGATCATTTCGCCCGCGCCGATGAACAGCACCTTCTGCGTGCTGATGCTCTCGAAAATGCGCTGGGCGAGTCGCACCGCTGCGGCGGCCATCGACACCGAATGCGCACCGATCTCGGTCTGGCCGCGAACTTCCTTGGCAACCGCGAATGTGCGCTGGAAAAGCTGGTTCAGATACGTGCCCAGTGCGCCGGCCTCGGCGGCGGTGCGCACGGCATCCTTCAACTGACCGAGAATCTGCGTCTCGCCGAGCACCATCGAGTCGAGACCGCTCGCCACGCGAAAGGCGTGACGCACGGCGTCGGACTGGGGAAGGGCGTACAGGTGAGGCGCGAGGTCGCTCGCCGGGATGTTGTGGAACTGGGCCAGCCAGTGCACCGCGCGCTCGCGGGCGGCGGCATCGTCGGTGACGCAGTAGATCTCGGTGCGATTGCACGTCGACAGGATGGCGGCCTCGGGGGCGCTCAATTTGCCACTATCGCCACCGGTCCACAGGCTCTTGAGGCCCGCCAGCGCCGGCTCGATCCGCTCGAACGGAAACGCCACGCGTTCGCGCAGCGAGACGGGCGCCGTATGGTGGTTCAGGCCGAGAGCGAGCAGTTGCATGATGTGGGGGATCTGATAGCCCCTGATTATAGCGCGTCGACGCGATGCCCGTTTCGGTGGCGCCGCGTGCCCCGCGCTTCCGGACAGCGTGCTCCATCATGGCGCAGCCGTGCGCTTTTGACAAATAGGCATCCCTTATACCCGGCATAGCGCGGCCTGCCGTCGTCGTCTTTGTTGATATATCAGACGATCGGCAGACGATCGGCAGACCCGGCGGGGCGTCGCGCGGGGGTTGTCGAAATGGCCGGTTTCAAGGCTATACTGCCTGCGGGTTCCCGTCTTTGGAGACACGTCATGGGCATTCTCGGCACCGTCGTCGTCGGTCTGATTGTCGGCCTCATCGCGCGCGCCTTGCATCCCGGCCGGGACAGTATGGGCATCATCATGACCATCATCCTCGGCATTGCCGGTGCGCTGCTCGCCCGGTACGTCGGACAGTTCCTCCACCTGTACACCGAAGGCCAGTCGGCCGGCTGGATTGCCTCGATCATCGGCGCGATCGTGCTGCTGGTGATCTACGGGGCCATCAAGCGCACCCGCACGGCCTGACGCAACATACTCAATACAACACACTAGGGGTGGTCATGGACATCGTTGTGCTTTTGCTCGTGGGACTGGTGGCGGGTTGGCTCGCCGGGATGGTGGTCGGCGGCAGCTTCGGCTTCATTGGCGACATGGTAGTCGGTGTGATCGGGGCGTTCGTCGGCGCCTGGCTGCTGCGGCATCTGGGCATTGCCGTGGGCTATGGCACGCTCGGGCGCATCATCACCGCCACCATCGGCGCGATCGTGCTGCTCGCGCTGTTGCGTCTGGTGCGACGATAGGCCGCACGAGCGCACCGGAAATCGGGACGTTCGCGTGACGTTTTTTGTCGCGCGGGGGCAACATCGGGCGGATGACCGGCGCCGCACGAGTCTTGCGCCCTCCCGAACCTTCCAAAACCGGTATCCCAACAGGGTTTTACCGCAGCCCGATCCCCGTGGTGCAAGGGTTTGCGCCCGGGTTTGCGCCCCGAGGCAGGATGGCGGCGCGAGCGTCATACGCGTTTTTCCGGGTTCGGCTATCCTTGTCGCCATCGCCAGACCCAAGTCGTCTTGACTACGCGCGCGGCATCGCCGCCACGTTCGATCCCGTCTTCCGTCTACTGGCGTGACTGCCGCGCCTCACAGCGGTGCGGCGGCGCTCCTCGCAAGTGGTTACGCCCGATTCCCCTCATAGAAAAACAAATGTCTGCGACACGCAATTCCATGCGGCCATTCATCGTGGCATCCGTCATGGCGGCGACCTCAATGGTTGCCATCGAGGCCACGATCATTTCGACGGCCATGCCGCAAATCGTCGCCCAGCTCGGCGGCCTGAACCTGTATAGCTGGGTCTTCTCCGCCTTCCTGCTCGCGCAGACGGCCATGACCGTGGTGTTCGGCAAGCTGGCCGATCTCTACGGCCGCAAGCCGGTCATTCTCGTGGGCATTGCCGTCTTTCTGGTTGCCTCGCTTGGCGGCGGTCTGGCGTGGTCCATGCCCGCGATGATCGCGTTTCGCCTGTTGCAAGGCGTGGGTGCCGCGTGCATCCAGCCGGTCAGCCTGACCATCATTGCCGATTACTACCCGATCAGCGAGCGCGGCAAGGTGCAGGGCTATCTGGCGAGCGTCTGGGCGATCTCGGCCGTGCTCGGCCCGATGCTCGGCGGCATCATCATTCGCGAGTTGTCGTGGGCGTGGATCTTCTGGATCAACATCCCCATCGGTCTGCTGGCGGCAGCCGGCTTCATCGCCTATCTGCACGAAGCGGCGCCGCGTCAGCGCCCGAGCATCGACGTACTCGGCGCCGTGTTCTTCACGATTGCGGTGGCGGGGCTGATGATCGCGCTCACCGATGCGAACGCCTTCACCGACACGCACGTCTGGGCCGGAGTGCTTGCCTGCGCCATCGCGTCGGTGCTGTTCGTCTGGCAGGAACGCCGCGCCAAGGACCCGATGATCTCGTTCGCGCTGTGGAGCCGTCGTCCGATTGCGGCGGCCAACGCGGCGACGCTGCTCTCGGGCATGGTGCTCATGGGACTGACGACCTTCCTGCCGATGTATGCGCAGGGCGTGCTGCGCCAGACGCCGGTCGTCGCCGGCATGGCGCTCACGATGATTATGGTCGGCTGGCCGATTGGCGCGACGCTCGCGGCCAAGACGTTCACGCGTTTCGGTCTGCGCCGCATTCTCGTGGGCGGCAGCCTGCTGATGCCGGTGGGCGGGATCGTCTTCGCGTTGCTGGGGCCGAACAGCTCGCCGCTGCTTGCCGGGTTCGGCTCGCTGCTGATGGGCTTCTCGATGGGCACCGGCAGCGTGAGCGCGCTCGTGCTGATTCAGGAACTGGTCGATCCGTCGCAGCGCGGCAGCGCCACGGCGTCGAACATCTTCTCGCGCAATCTCGGCAGCACGCTGGGCGCGACGCTCTTCGGCGCCGTGCTCAACTTCGGCCTGACGCATTCGAGCAGTCTGGGCGTCGTCACCTCCGATCAGTTGCGTCACGTGCTCGAAGACCGGGGCGTGTCGACGCTGGCCGATCAGGCCATTCGCGCGGTGCTGCAACACTCGCTGCACCTCACGTTCCTGTCGATCCTGGCGATTTCGGTCGGTGTCGTGCTGTTGCTGCTGCTGGTGCCGACCAACGCGGTGGACCGCTCGCGCGATGCCAAGCGCGAAAAGCCGGAATTCGTGCCGGGCGGACATTGACCGACGCCAGTGTCCTTGCGACACACGATCTCGCGGCATGAAGAGCGGCTGGTAGGGATTTCCCACCAGCCGTTTTTTCTTATGGCTTCAGTGTCTCGACTCCCGATCGTGGATGACTCAATACCGATGGCGCAATGCGGATGACTCAGTACATATGACTCAACGCGACGCCTCCGGCACCAGATGCAAACGCGTTTCCGTGTCCGCCTCGACCGCCGCACGCGAGTAGGGCAGCTTGAAGTACTCGCCGTCGAGCCACTTCTGGGCCAGATCGCGGTAATGCGGGCTGTCCGGATTGCCCGATTCGCCCGGCAGGTTCATTGCACGCGTGTTGTCCCAGTTGCCCACGTCGACCACGATCCGGAACGACGGGCCGTTCGTTTGCCGGAAGTCGCTCACCCGATACGTCGACTGATTTGGCGTGAACGGACTGCCGCCCTTGGGCAGCGGGCCGACGTTGAGCTTGGCGCGCATGTCGGCGTCCACGGCGTCGGCGAGCGGGTGAGCATTCAGATTCGTCTGAAGCTTGCCCCACTGCCATGCGCCGGGGTCAGTGCCTTGCAGCTTGACCATCTCGCCCCAGGCTTCGCCCAGACTCGTGAGCAACACGGCGTCGCGTTTCGCGTTGGCGTTCTCGCCAAAGCGGGCGGCGGGCTGTTCGAGCGCGTCGAGCATGGTGGCCGGATCGGGCGCGCCAAAGCTGTCGGCCGCGGCCTTGGGCAGCACCGCATTCTTGTAGGCGCGGCCCAGATGACGGCTGAACCAGACTTCCTCTAGCGCAGCCTGTGCCGAGTCTGCCCGCATGTCGGCATCCCACCCCTTGAGCAACCTGAGCGCGGCGGCCGTTTGCGGGTCGTCGCTCGAGAGCGGGGAGAGCAACGCCATGAGACGCCGCGCCGGAATCGACACGATGTCGTTTTGCAGCCGCTCCGAGTCCTCGATCGAGACCTTGTCCTTCGCCTTGAGCACCTCGTCGATGCGTGCATGGCGCGAGCCGTTGGTCCACTCGAAGCCGAGCTTGCGTTCGGCATACGGATAGCCGGCCGGCATGTTCATCTCGTTGGACGTCGTGAAGTAGCCGGTCGACGGGTTATACGCCGAGGGCAACTGATCGCGCCGCCAGAAGCCGGCCCATTCATAGCGCCCGTCGCCCGGCACGGGCATCAGGCCATCCCAGTTGGGACGAATCGGCGCCATGCCGCTCGGCACCCAGCCGATATTGCCTGCCGTGTCCGCGTACACCTGATTGACGGTCGGTGCGCCCCACGTGCTGAGCGCTGTCTGGAACTCGGCGTAGGTCTTCGCGCGCATGTAGCGCATGGCGTCGAAGTAGGGCGACATGCCCGGCTCCAGCCAGGCCGTGCGCACGGCGTAGGCGCGATGCTTTGCCGCGTCGACGTAAATCACAGGGCCGTGCTTCGTGAACTTGAGATCGGCCTGCACCGGCGCGCCGTCACGCACGTCGATGGTCTCGTGAACGGTGCGCATCGGCACCCACTTGCCGCGATAGCGATACTGGTCGGGGTTGGCGGGGTTCAGCTCGTAGACGTACAGATCTTCCTGATCGATGTTGAAGATCGTGAGGCCGAACGCGATGGTGCCGTTGTGGCCGATCGCCACACCCGGAATGGCCGGTTCCCCCGCGCCGATCAGGTTGAGGGTGGGGGTGCTCACCTGCACAATGTAGCGCAGGCTCGGCGCGGCATAGGCGCGATGCGGATCGTTCGCCATGATGGCGCGGCCTGTGGCCGACTTCTGCGGCGCGATCACCCAGTTGTTGCTGCCTTCGGCCGACTCGGTCGACACGTCGTACGGGCCATTGTCCGCGAGCTGCACCACGTCGGCATCCGCGTGCTGGAGCGAATCCTTGGTGATCTTCACGCCTTGCGTTGCGAGATCGAAGACCTTCAGCAGATCGTCGGGCAGGCACGGATCGAGCCCCTCGGGCACTTGTGTCTTCCATGTCGGTTGCAGGCCCACGCGCACACTGTCGGCGTCGAGCGAGGCGCGGCACACGACCTTGGCCCGGGCGACTTCGCTCTTCAGGTTGCGCGTCAGGCCATGGCTGCGAATGCGCACGATGTCGTCGGCCGTCCACTTCGCGGGCCAGTAGCCGATCTTGCGGAATTCGTACGGCATTTGATCCGGATGCGACGCTAGCCAGCCGATATAGGCGTTCACGCCGGCGGCGAACGCCTCGGCGGCGGGCTTTGCATCGGGGCCATAACGACGCCACTCGGTGGCCATGTCGCCACGGTAGACGAAGCGGCGCGCAGCGTCGTCCTGAGCGACGTAGGCGCGCCCGAACACTTCGGACAACTGGCCGAGCCCGCGACGTCGCCACAGGTCGATCTGGAACAGTCGGTCACGTGCGGCGTTGAAGCCTTGCACGAAGAAGCCGTCGCGTTCGTTGGCGGCGAAGATGTGCGGCACACCGTTATGGTCGATCAGGATGTCGGCCGGTTGCGACAGTCCTGCGACGGTGAGCGTTTGCGATGGCGTTGCGGCAGCCGCGCCATCGGCGGCCTGCGCGCACGCGCTCCACGTCGTGATGGCGAAGGCCAGCAAACTGGCGGCGTGGATGGCATTGGGGCGTTGCATTGTCTTCCTCCTGTTGTTGTTCGGGGTCTTGATGCTGCGGAGTACCACGCAATCCTAGACGTATCGCACAGGCATGCAACCTATATTCCGGAAAATGGAATAAATTCTTAGTCGTCGAGCCGTGACGGGGTGTTTGCCGAGGCGGCATCGCGAACCTTTGCGCATGCGTGCGAGTGTGTCGGTGCATGTGTTCGTATCGTCAGGCGAACCCGCCACCGTTTCCGCTGGTCACGCCGGTCACTTCTGCGACTACGCCAATGCCGGATATGCGTCAGACGTCTTCAAACGAGCTCGCCACGCGAATGGCGCGCTGGCGCGCGTCGCCGCATATGCGCACGCTGGTGGTGCCGCTCATGCGCTTCGGGGTCTCGGGAGTGATCTCGACGGCCGTGCATGTGATCGTGGCGATCACGCTCATCGAAGTTTTCGGGGCGGGGTCTGTGCTGGCGAATGCCGTTGCGTTCTGCACGGCCACGCCGTGTTCCTATCTGCTCAATACGCTGTGGAGCTTTTCCGCGCGGGTGCATCGCACGAGTCTCGCGCGCTTCTTGCCGGTATCGATCTTCGGCCTGTTGCTGACGACGTTCGTCGCGCGCACCGTCGAGCACCTCGGCGGCAATCACTGGGTGGGGATCGCCGCCGTTGTGCTGATCGTGCCGCCGACGACCTTCTTGCTGCATCGCTACTGGACGTATCGCGGCGCTTGACCCCAGACGCCTGTCGCAGCTTGCCGCGAGGTCAACTGACATCAACGCCCGATGGTGCGATGGGCGCGTGCCGAGACCGACGTGAGCGACGTGAGCGAGGCGAGCGACTTGCCGCCGCTGCTATGCGCACGGATGGCCCTTCGCGCAGACGTGAATCGAGCGCCGGACTCCTGCAACGGTGAGCGCGACGGCAAATGGCTCACCTTGACGCTCGACTGGTAGCGACGCCGCACCAGATACAGCGGACGTCCTTTCGACTCGTAGTAGATCCGCC
>NZ_JAELTP010000196.1 GCF_016428915.1 Pandoraea sp. ASV26 | reverse complement strand
TTGTCGAAGCCGACGAACAGGCGCTTGACCTGCTCTTTCCACGTATGTTTGTCGAGCGCCATCATGGCGTTCCTCCTTGCGCACCTTGCGCACGAATTGCGGCGCGATGGCGGGCCTCATCGGCGACGGTCGGGCTCACGGCGGGCTGACGTCGCGGGGCGGGCGCCGGCTTCGGCGCGTCCGCCGCGTCCGTAGCGGCCGGTTCCACCGGTGCGAGCGGTGCGACCGGTGTTGCCGTAGCCGCCCGCGCGGCGCTTGCCTTGCCCTCAACGGCACGCGACGTGCCTGCGGCGGCGGCCGAGGCCACCGAGGCGCCCGGGGCAGCAGAGGTGCCACGCGCCACGCTTGCCGGAGCCCCGGCAGCGCGACTACCCAGTTCGGCGGCGCTGGCGGGCGGTGCGTCCGGCGCGGCCGACACTGCCACCGCGCCGCCCGATGCCGCACCCGGCGCAGACGCCGCAGCCTGCAACGCGGCCGCTTCGGCCGCGCGCTCCTTCGGTTCGTCGATGAGGTAGTAATCGAGCAGACGACGTGCCACCGGACCGGCCTGCGCGCCACCCCAGCCGGCGTTCTCGACGATCAGCGCGATGGCGATCTTCGGATCGTCGGCGGGCGCGAAGGCGATGAACAACGCGTGATCGCGCTTGAATTCCGGAATCGCGTTGTGGTTGTACTTCTCGTTCTTGCCGAGCGAGTAGACCTGCGCCGTGCCGGTCTTGCCGCCCGCTTCGTACGGCGCGCCCGCGAAAGCCTGACGGCCCGTGCCTTCCTTGATCACGCCGACCATCGCGCGTTTGACGAAGTCCACGTCCGCCTGCTTGTACGGCAGTCGTGCGCTCTCTTTCGGCACGGTCAATTGACGCGAGTGCGAGACGGGGTCTTCGACCGCCTTGACCAGGTGAGGCTTCATCACCACGCCATTGTTGGCCAGCGTGGCCGTGGCGTGCGCGAGTTGCAGGATGGTGAACGAGTTGTAGCCCTGACCGATGCCCAGGCTGATCGTCTCGCCGTCGTACCACTTTTGCTGCGCGGGCTTCTTGTAGGCCTTACGCTTCCATTCGGTCGACGGCAGAATGCCGCGCGCTTCGCCTTCGATGTCGATGCCCGTCAACTGACCGAAGCCGAGCGGCGCCATGAAGTCGTGAATGGCGTTCACGCCGAGATCGTG
>NZ_JAELTP010000195.1 GCF_016428915.1 Pandoraea sp. ASV26 | reverse complement strand
GATCTACACCAAGAAGTAACTTGACGAGCAAAGGGACCATCGCATGAGTACCGCACTGTTTCCCCTCTGGCGCAAGCCGAGTGCCTTGCCGGGCTTTGGCCTGACGATGGGCTACACCGTCGCCTACCTGAGTCTTGTGGTGCTGGTGCCGTTGCTGATGGTCTTCATCAAGGCAAGCTCGCTCGACTGGGCGAGCTTCGTCACCGCCGTGAGTTCGCCGCGCGTGCTGGCGTCGTACCGCCTCACGTTCGGCCTCTCGCTGGCGGCGGCCATCCTCAATGCCGTATTCGGTTTCATTCTGGCGTGGGTGCTGGTGCGCTACACGTTTCCGGGCAAGCGTTTCGTCGACGCGCTGATCGATCTGCCGTTCGCCTTGCCGACGTCCGTCGCGGGCATCGTGCTGGCGGCGATCTACGCACCGAATGGCTGGGTCGGACGCTGGTTCGAACCGCTCGGCATCAAGATCGCGTTCACGCCGCTGGGCATTTTCGTGGCATTGACGTTTATCGGGTTGCCGTTTGTGGTGCGCACGCTTCAACCGGTGCTCGAAGAGTTCGAGCGCGAGCAGGAAGAGGCGGCCGCATGCCTGGGCGCGACGCGCTGGCAAACGCTGCGCCACGTGATTTTCCCGGCCGTGCTGCCCGCGCTGTTGACCGGTTTCGCGCTGGCCTTCGCGCGTGCGGTCGGCGAGTACGGCTCGGTGATCTTCATTGCCGGCAACATTCCGATGGTCTCGGAGATCACGTCGCTGCTGATCGTGACCAAGCTCGAACAGTTCGACTACGCAGGCGCTGCGGCGTTGGCTGTGGTGATGCTGATGATCTCGTTCGTGTTGCTGCTGCTTATCAATACCCTGCAATGGTGGCTGCAACGCCGTCATTCGGGTCGGCGCGCCAGTGGCGCGTGATGCCGGAAAACGATAGAGAACGTTTCGATCATGTCAGATTCACTCGCACTGTCGCGTACGTTGCCGCAAGCGACCAAGGCCCGTAAAGCCGATCCGACCGACGAGCCGGCGCTCGTCAAAGCCATACTCATCGGGGTGGCGCTGCTGTTCTTTGCCTTGTTTCTGGTGTTGCCGCTCGCGTCGGTTTTCGTGACCGCGCTGGGCAAGGGCTTCGCCGCTTACTGGGATGGTCTGACGAACGACGACGCGCTCTCGGCCATTCGTCTCACGGTGCTGATC
>NZ_JAELTP010000194.1 GCF_016428915.1 Pandoraea sp. ASV26 | reverse complement strand
GCGCGAGGTCCTGTGGCGTGGTGACGATGACCGCGCCGGTGACCGGCACCTTCTGCGCGAGCGTGAGCTGAATATCGCCCGTGCCCGGCGGCATGTCGACGATCAGATAGTCGAGGTCGTGCCAGTTCGTCTGATTGAGCAGTTGCTCGAGCGCCTGCGTGACCATCGGGCCGCGCCAGACCATCGGATTGTCCGGCTCGATCAGAAAGCCGATGGAGCTGGCCTGCAAGCCGTGGCCGATCATCGGCTCGAGCGTCTTGCCGTCCTTCGATTCGGGCTTGCCGTGAATGCCCAGCAGCGTGGGCAGCGACGGGCCGTAGATGTCGGCGTCGAGAATACCGACGTTCGCGCCTTCTGCGGCCAGTGCCAGCGCCAGGTTCACGGCCGTGGTGCTCTTGCCCACACCGCCCTTGCCCGACGCCACCGCCACGATGTTCTTCACGTTGGGCAGCAGCTTCACGCCGCGCTGAACGGCATGCGACACGATCTTCTGGCTGATCTCGACGGCAACGCGCTCGACACCGGGCAGTTGGCCAACGGCATCCGCGATGCGCGCGCGCATCGCTTCGAACTGGCTCTTCGCGGGATAGCCGAATTCGATCTGGATGCCGACATGGCCGTGCTCGGCCGCGACCTGTTTCACATACTTCCCGGCGATCAGATCGAGCCCCGTATCGGGGTCGACGATGCCACGCAGCACTTCATTGATTTGGGCGACTTCCATGGGGTCTCTCGCTCTGTCGAGGCGCGCCGGCAAAGGCCCGGCAAGCGCTAACAACTTGTAACATCCGTGGCGCACGCTCTCGATTAGCATGCGAGGCGCGCGTGTTTTAGGGAACCAGCCCTCGCGGCAAACTGTCCTTGCCTGCGGTTGACACTCAGCGCTATTGTAAAAGACCGCGCGCCCTCAGGCTCAAAACCCCTGCGAGGCGCGCGTGCTTCGACGAAGTGCTCACGCGTTGTTTCATGAATGCTAGCTAATCGAGAAGGAGCCTCAAATGAATAAGAACACGCTGCGCGTTTCGGCGCTCGTCCTGGCCACTGCCGCCATGCTGGCCGGGTGCGAGACGCCGCAGGGCACCAACACCGCAGTCGGCACCGGCGTCGGTGCCGCAGTCGGCGCAGGTCTGGGCAACCTCATCGGTGGCAACACCACCGGCACGCTGATCGGCGCGGCCGTCGGCGCCGCCGCAGGCGGTGCAACGGGTTACAAC
>NZ_JAELTP010000193.1 GCF_016428915.1 Pandoraea sp. ASV26 | reverse complement strand
CTTCTCTGCTGCTGATGCAGCGACGCAGAAAACAAAGCGACGGCGCGGTAAGTGTGCGACGAAGCGAAGTCAGATGCGATTGATCTTTAAAAATTGAACAACCGATAAGTGTGGGCACTCGATGAATGGTGCGTCTGCTTCGGCAGATTAGCTTTAAATTTATTGAGGCTCACATAGTAATAGGTAAGTTAAGTAATTAACTTGTCAGCATACTTTGAGAGCGACCGGTTCAAGTGATTTATCACGAAAAACCGAAAACAGTAACAGGTTTAAACTGAAGAGTTTGATCCTGGCTCAGATTGAACGCTGGCGGCATGCCTTACACATGCAAGTCGAACGGCAGCACGGGTGCTTGCACCTGGTGGCGAGTGGCGAACGGGTGAGTAATACATCGGAATGTACCTTGTAGTGGGGGATAGCTCGGCGAAAGCCGGATTAATACCGCATACGCTCTGAGGAGGAAAGCGGGGGACCTTCGGGCCTCGTGCTATAAGAGCAGCCGATGTCAGATTAGCTAGTTGGTGAGGTAAAAGCTCACCAAGGCGACGATCTGTAGCTGGTCTGAGAGGACGACCAGCCACACTGGGACTGAGACACGGCCCAGACTCCTACGGGAGGCAGCAGTGGGGAATTTTGGACAATGGGCGAAAGCCTGATCCAGCAATGCCGCGTGTGTGAAGAAGGCCTTCGGGTTGTAAAGCACTTTTGTCCGGAAAGAAATCCTCTGGGTTAATACCTCGGGGGGATGACGGTACCGGAAGAATAAGCACCGGCTAACTACGTGCCAGCAGCCGCGGTAATACGTAGGGTGCAAGCGTTAATCGGAATTACTGGGCGTAAAGCGTGCGCAGGCGGTTTTGTAAGACGGATGTGAAATCCCCGGGCTTAACCTGGGAACTGCATTCGTGACTGCAAGGCTAGAGTATGGCAGAGGGGGGTAGAATTCCACGTGTAGCAGTGAAATGCGTAGAGATGTGGAGGAATACCGATGGCGAAGGCAGCCCCCTGGGCCAATACTGACGCTCATGCACGAAAGCGTGGGGAGCAAACAGGATTAGATACCCTGGTAGTCCACGCCCTAAACGATGTCAACTAGTTGTTGGGGATTCATTTCCTTAGTAACGAAGCTAACGCGTGAAGTTGACCGCCTGGGGAGTACGGTCGCAAGATTAAAACTCAAAGGAATTGACGGGGACCCGCACAAGCGGTGGATGATGTGGATTAATTCGATGCAACGCGAAAAACCTTACCTACCCTTGACATGTACGGAATC
>NZ_JAELTP010000191.1 GCF_016428915.1 Pandoraea sp. ASV26 | reverse complement strand
GGCCACCATCACGCTATTGTTCTCGGCCATCGGCGGCTGGCTCGCGGGGGTGCTCGCCGACCGCTTCGGCCGGGTGCGCATCCTGCAAGCAACGATTCTGTGGTTCTCCGTCTGCACGGTGCTGATCGGCTTCGCGCAGAACTTCGAACAGATCTTCGTGCTGCGCGCGTTGCAGGGGCTGGGCTTCGGCGGCGAGTGGGCGGTGGGGTCGGTGCTCATGGGCGAGATCGTGCGCACCGAGTATCGCGGCCGCGCCGTGGGCACGGTGCAAAGCGGCTGGGCAGTCGGCTGGGCGGTGGCGGCGCTGTGCTACACGGCGTCGTTCTCGTTGCTGCCCGAGGAGTACGCCTGGCGTGTGTTGTTCTGGATCGGCGTGATCCCGGCGCTGTTCGTGCTCTACATTCGCAAGCACGTGCCCGAGCCGGAGCTGTTCGAGCGCACGCGCAAGCTGGAGGAAGCTGCGGCGAAGCGCACGTCGGCATGGGCGATCTTCTCGCCGTCGCTGATCAAGACCACGGCGCTCTCGGCGCTGCTGTGCACGGGCGTGCAGGGCGGGTACTATGCCGTGACGACGTGGCTGCCTACGTTCCTGAAGACCGAGCGTCATCTGTCGGTCATCGGCACGGGCGGCTATTTGCTCGTGATCATTCTGGGGTCGTTCATCGGCTACCTGACGGGGGCGTATCTGACCGACCGTCTGGGGCGTCGCGCGAACCTGCTGATCTTCGCCGTGCTGTCGGGCGTGACCATCTATGCTTATACGCAGTTCCAATTGAGCAACGACCAGATGCTGATCCTCGGCTTCCCGCTGGGCTTCGCGGCGTCGGGCATTTTCAGTGGCATGGGCGCTTATCTGACCGAGCTGTTTCCGTCGGCGGTGCGTGCGAACGGCCAAGGCTTCGCGTATAACTTCGGGCGCGGCATCGGCGCGCTGTTTCCGAGTCTGGTCGGCTATCTGGCCAAGACCAGCGGCCTCGGGACAGCCATCGGCATGTTTGCCGGCGGTGCCTATCTTGTCGTACTGATCACCGCGTTCTTGTTGCCCGAGACGAAAGGGCGCGAGATCGAGTAAGTTTGTATCTTCCCGGGTGGCGGGCACCGTCGAGACGGCCCGCCTTCCGGTTTTTCTGAATCAAGGGAGTTCCGCATGAAGGTGCTGGTACCGGTCAAACGGGTAGTGGATTACAACGTAAAGGTTCGCGTGAAGAGCGACGGCAGCGGCGTCGATATCGCGAACGTGAAGATGTCGATGAATCCGTTCGACGAAATCGCGGTGGAAGAGG
>NZ_JAELTP010000190.1 GCF_016428915.1 Pandoraea sp. ASV26 | reverse complement strand
ATGACAAGGTCGAGCCGACGATGGGTGCGGAGGACTTCTCTTTCATGCTTCTCGAGAAGCCGGGCGCATACGTATTTATCGGGAATGGCGACGGCACGCACCGCGATACGGGACATGGTCTCGGGCCGTGCAATCTGCACAACGCCAGCTACGACTTCAACGATGATCTGCTTCCGCTCGGCGGCACCTACTGGGTGAAACTGGTCGAAACGTATTTCGGACGGAATCAGTAACCCGTCATATCCGTCGATTCGAATCGGAATAAAAAAGCCGGCAATGAAATTTTGCCGGCTTTTTCGTTTCTGATATCGATGGAAGGTCGCTATTTAGCGGCCGTAGTCGTCGGCACACCATCCGTCTCCAAACGAATATCACCGTACCAGGCGGTGAATTTCGATTGCGTATTGTCGCCATCGCTCATGATGGCGATACCGATCAGACGCCCTGGCGGCTCGCCAAACGCCTTCTCGTAATCCTTGGCGATATCACGGGAATACGTCTGCCATCTCCCGAGATTGGTCTCGCCGCGCTCGACAACGATGGAGCGGATACGGCCGGTATAGGGATTGGCGATAACCTCGTCTGCCGCGAACTTATCGTCGCCCCACGTGTACATCAACGTCGCGAACGGCAGTTCTCGGCCGCTCACCAGACGGGCCAGTTCGCGGTGCAGATGATCTTGTACGGTGAGTTTTGCCGGATCGCCATCGAATGCGAGCGCGATGCGCACGGGAGCGTCATCGAATTGCTTCGTGCGGATGTCGGCATTTACCGGCATGGTATCGGCGCGCCAGCGCCACGAGAGTTTGGCGCCGGGATATACGGGGATATCGAGCTTCTGAGCGATTCCGGACGCCGAGGCGTCGACGGTCGCTCGAATCACGGCGATGCCATCACTATCGGTGATCTGCTTGTATTCGGTAAGCCGCTTCTTACGGGTGACGAGATAGGTTTCCCAATGCGGAGGTAGCCCCTCCGAATTCACTGCCGCCGAGAGTGGCGCAATTTCGTCATTCTGCCCCGGCGACGCTACCGCCGAGGTTTGTTTTGGCGATGATCCCGGCGAGGCGCAGCCGCCGACGCCCCAGATAATGATTGCGACCCCGACGCACGCTGCACCCAAACGCCATCTTGCATGACGCCTACCCCAATCTCGATTCACCACCTGTTTCGCTCCACGAACTTCACTAACCCCGTGGCCGAATGCTAAGCGAGAAATGAATGGCAATCCATCGGGAATTTCACATCATGACGATGATGCAACACCCGTAGCCGCGAATGAGCCCCAAAGAGCGGGCTGTCCCAACGCCGCAGATCAACGACCAGGTTTCGGCGGAGACGACCGGCATCAGCCGATCGATGGCATTTGAATCATGTGGAAGGCGTTGCACCGTGCACTCGGCTTCAAAGAAACCGAGCCGATAGCCGGTGTCGGCCAGTCGAATAGATGCGTAGATGCGGCTCATCGCCACCCAAAGCGATTGCCCAAAGCAAAGACCCCTTGCTACGCGTTGTAGCAAGGGGTCTTTAGGGGAGCCTGACGATTACCTACTTTCACACGGGTATCCGCACTATCATCGGCGTGGAGTCGTTTCACGGTCCTGTTCGGGATGGGAAGGGGTG
>NZ_JAELTP010000189.1 GCF_016428915.1 Pandoraea sp. ASV26 | reverse complement strand
GCAACGACAAGCCCTGGACCGTTACCGAGATCGAAGCGCTCTTCGCGCTGCCGTTCAACGATCTGATCTTCCGTGCGCAGCAAGTGCATCGCGAGCATTTCGACGCCAACGCCGTTCAGCTCTCGACGCTGCTCTCGATCAAGACCGGCGGCTGCCCGGAAGACTGCGCCTATTGCCCGCAATCGGCACGCTACGACACGGGGGTAGAAGCCGAGAAGCTCATGCCGGTGGAAGAAGTCGTGGCCGCCGCGCAGCGCGCCAAGGACGCCGGCGCCACCCGCTTCTGCATGGGCGCCGCATGGCGCAGCCCGAAGCCGCATCAGGTCGATGCGGTGGGCGAGATGGTGCGCAGCGTCAAGGCGCTGGGTCTGGAGACGTGCGTCACGCTCGGCATGCTGCGTGATGGCCAGGCCGAGCAATTGCGCGACGCCGGTCTCGACTACTACAACCACAACCTCGATACGTCGCCCGAGTTCTACGGCCAGATCATCACCACGCGCACGTATCAGGATCGTCTGGACACGCTCGCCCGCGTGCGTGACGCCGGCCTGAAGGTCTGCTGCGGCGGCATCGTCGGTCTGGGCGAGACGCGCCGCGAACGCGCCGGTCTCATCGCACAACTGGCCAACATGTCGCCGTATCCCGAGTCGGTGCCCATCAACAATCTGATGAAGGTCGAAGGCACGCCGCTCGAACACAACGAGAATGTCGATCCGTTCGATTTCGTGCGCATGATCGCCGTGGCGCGCATCACCATGCCGCGCGCGATGGTGCGTCTGTCGGCCGGTCGCGAGATGATGGACGACGCGCTGCAATCGCTGTGCTTCCTCGCCGGCGCCAACTCGATGTTCTACGGCGAGAAGCTGCTCGTCACGCAGAACCCGCAGGCCGAACATGACCGCGCGCTGCTCGCACGCCTGGGCATGCGCACGTCGACCGAGGAAAAGCTCGGTGCCGAGAACGCCGGCGAGTGCGAGGGCCCGACGGCCTGCGCCACGCACTGAGCGCGTTTAGTCCGTATTCGGTACGCGTTCGGCATATCGCGTGGCTGGCGTTGAAGGATGTGTTTGACAGGTTAAGCGCGGCGACGGCAGCGAGATCGCAACAGACGATCCACCGTCGCGGCGAAGTTGGATAGCAACGAGAATGGCGCAAGTGCAGCGGCCTTCCGTCACAAGCGGAAGTGCAATGCGCGGGCGCCGCCCCAATCGATCATTTTCCGGAGGCAATATGTTCGACAAGATCCTCATCGCCAACCGCGGCGAAATCGCCTGTCGCGTCGCGGCAACGGCGGCACGGCTGGGTATTCGCACGGTGGCCGTCTATTCCGACGCCGACGCGCAAGCCAAGCACGTTGCCGTGTGCGACGAAGCGGTGCACGTGGGCGGCGCCGCCGCGCGCGACAGCTACCTGCGCATCGACGCCATCATCAACGCCGCCAAGGCCACCGGCGCACAAGCCATTCACCCCGGCTACGGCTTCCTGTCCGAGAACGAGGCGTTCGCCGCCGCGTGCCACGAGGCAGGCATCGTCTTCATCGGCCCGCCGGTCGGCGCCATTCACGCCATGGGCAGCAAGAGCGCAGCCAAGACCCTCATGGAAGGCGCTGCCGTGCCGCTGGTGCCCGGCTACCACGGCGACAATCAGGACGCCGCCTTCCTGCACGCCCGCGCCGACG
>NZ_JAELTP010000188.1 GCF_016428915.1 Pandoraea sp. ASV26 | reverse complement strand
GTCGAACACGCTCATGACCTCCGCCTCACCGAGCGTGCGCAGCATATTGGCGACTCGCTCGCGCGAGCAGGTGCAGCGAAACGCCGTGACCTGCGGGTCGAACACGCGCACCGTCTCTTCCCAGAACAGGCGATGCAGCATCGTTTCCCGGTCGGTACTCAACATTTCGTCGCGCTTGAGGGTGTTGCCCAGCTGGCAGACGCGATTCCACGTGTCCTCGTCCAGTTCGGGCGCACGCTCGGCGCCGGCGCCTGTCGTGCCGCCGTGGCCGGGCAGCTTTTGCAACAGGATGCCGACGGCATGGTGCTCGTCCGAGGCCAGCCACAGGCGCGTGTCGAGCTGTTCCGAATGGTGCATGTAGTGCTCGAGCACCGATGCGATGTCCGGCAGCGGGCCGTGTTCGTCGGACAGCGGCACGATACCCTGGTACGGCTGCTGACCCGGCTGCTTGACGCGCGGATCGAGCGTAATGGCGAAGTTCGCGCGGCCGTTGACGTTGACGAGCGACTTGAGCGTCGCGTCTTCCGGGATTTCGCCGCTGTACTTCGCCGTTGCGCGCATCGTCAGGTCGGCGTTGCATTCGACCACGATCATGGCGACGGGGCCATCGCCGTGCAGTTGCAGAATCAGCGCGCCATCGAATTTGACGTTGGCCGTGAGCAGCGCCGCAGCGGCCATCATTTCGCCGAGCAGATGGCGTACCGGCAGCGGATAGTCGTGCCGTTCCAGCACCGCGCGCCAGGTGGCGTCGAGGCTGACGTACTCGCCGCGCACCGGGGCGGCGTCAAACATGAATTTCTGAAGTTGGTCGGACACGGTTGAATTCCTGAAAAATGCGGCAACGGCGGTCAGTGTGGCGGACGGCGGTGCGTGGGGCAAAAACCGCACGAACGGGCCAGATGTCGCACAAAAGCCGATGATTGGCGCGTCAATGTTGCAATATCTGGGGGCGCGCGCCGCATTTTCAACACACCGGCAGCGCAGCTCGCGCACCGGACTGCCGGCGCGCGCGGCCGCCGGTGGCTCGCTCAGCCGATGCGCACCAATTGTTCCTTGAAGACCTGACGGCGCGTCGCGTAGGTGTCCGCGTTGCGCTTGAGGTTGGCGACTTCCTCGTCGGTCAGCTCGCGCACCACCTTGGCGGGCACGCCCAGAATCAGCGAGCGGTCGGGGAACGTCTTGCGTTCCGTGACCAGCGCGCCTGCGCCCACGAGGCTGTCGCGACCGATGACCGCGCCATTGAGCAGCACCGCCTGAATGCCGATCAGCGAGTTCTCGCCGACGGTGCAGCCGTGCAACATTGCCTGATGGCCGATGCTCACGCCGTTGGCCAGTGTGAGCGGATATCCCGGATCGGCATGCAGGACGGCACCTTCCTGCACATTGGTGCCTACGCCGACCTTGATCGGTTCGTTGTCACCGCGAATGGCAACCCCCGGCCACACGCTGCTGTTCTCGGCGAGGACGACCTCTCCGATGATGGTGGCGGTGTCGGCCACGAAAGCACTCTCGTGGATCTGCGGGGTCTTGTCTCCAAGTTTATAGATCGGCATGGCGGCTTTGGTTCGCGGTTAGAATCGACGAAACAGCTATTGTAACGTCATGGCCGATTTCACTCCCGTGCCCGGCGGCGATGCCGCCCACAACGCCGTTTCCGGCAATTTCACCGAACCTTCCCGCTCCAGCAACGCTGGCGTTGTGCCCGCCTGCGCCCGCGAGCACGCGCTTGCGCTCCTGCGCCTGC
>NZ_JAELTP010000018.1 GCF_016428915.1 Pandoraea sp. ASV26 | reverse complement strand
CAGGCGTATCTGGACGCCTTGCGTCAGGATCTGGAGCAGGCGTTGCCGCTGGTGTGGGGACGCCCGGTGCACACCGTCTTCATTGGCGGTGGCACGCCGAGCCTGCTGTCGGCCGCCGGTCTGGACCGTCTGCTCTCGGATCTGCGGGCGTTGTTGCCGCTCGACGCCGATGCCGAAATCACCATGGAAGCGAACCCCGGCACCTTCGAGGCGGACAAGTTCCGCAGCTTCCGTGCGAGCGGCATCAACCGGTTGTCGATCGGCATTCAGAGCTTCAACAGCGAGCATCTCAAGGCACTTGGACGCATTCACGATGGTGATGAAGCGCGGCATGCCATCGAGATCGCACAGGCGAACTTCGACAATTTCAACCTCGATCTGATGTTCGCCTTGCCGAACCAGACGCTCGCGCAGTGCCAGCAGGATGTGGAGACGGCGTTGTCGTTCGCGCCGCCGCATTTGTCGCTGTATCACCTCACGCTCGAACCGAATACACAGTTTCACAAATATCCGCCAACGGTGCCCGACGACGACGCGGCAGCCGACATGCAGGACTGGATCGCCGAGCGTACGGCGTTGGCGGGGTATGGGCATTACGAGGTGTCGGCGTATGCGCAGCCGCATCGTCGCGCGAAGCACAACCTGAATTATTGGGAATTTGGCGACTATCTCGGCATTGGCGCGGGGGCACACAGCAAGATTTCGTTCCCGCACCGGGTGCTTAGGCAGATCCGTCACAAGCATCCGCAGCGCTTCATGGAAGCGGCGGCGGCGGGCAATGCGGTTCAGGAAGAGCGTGAGGTCGACGTGCGCGAGTTGCCGTTCGAGTTCATGCTCAACGCACTGCGGCTGACCGATGGCGTGAAAAGCGAGCTTTTTGCGGACCGCACCGGCCTGCCCACGGCGAAGATTGCCAAGGCGCTGGCCGCTGGCGTTGAAAAGGGATTGCTGGTTGACGACCCGCTGCGCATTGCCCCGACCGAGTTGGGCCAGCGATTCCTGAATGACCTTCAGGCGATGTTCCTGGAACGCGATGGAGATTGATCGTCTGACGTAGCACCCGCTCCGGGGTGACGACGCGTTCTGAAGAGAGAGAAATGCGCCGTCACCCGGTGCACTTCTCGCCTCCCCTCACACGACACAACTACCCAACCACCACCAGGCAAGCGCGCCGGGATCACCCCGGCACAGCGCCCATCTCCCGCAAAGCCTTGCGAATGATCTTGCCGGTGACCGTCATCGGCAATTCCGGCAGGAATACGACCTTGCGCGGATATTCATGCGCCGCGAGGCGATGCTTCACGAATTCCTGAATTTCCCTGGCCAGTTCGTCGGACGGGACATAGCCATCGCGCAGCACCACGAACGCCTTTACGATTTCGGTGCGCAGTTCATCCGGCTCGCCGATCACGGCGGCGAATTGCACGGACGGATGCCGGATCAGACAGTCTTCAATGGGGCCTGGGCCGATGCGATAACCGGCGCTGGTGATGACATCATCCGAGCGGCCGGTGAACGTGATGTAGCCGTGTTCGTCCACGAATCCCGAGTCCCCTGTGAGCAGGAAGTTGCCGCGATACTTGTCCATCGTGGCGTCGGGGTTGTGCCAGTAGCCGAGGAACATGACCGGGTTGGGTCGGGCGATGGCGATGTTGCCGACCGAGCCCTGCGGGAGCGGTTTGCCGTCGTCATCGACGATGGTGACGTCGTGGCCGCGCACGGCGCGTCCGATGGCACCGGGCAATGCTGGAAATTGCGCGGCGCATGACGACACGACCATATTGCATTCCGTCTGCCCGTAGAACTCGTTGATGTCGACGCCGAGGTGTTCGCGTCCCCATGCCAGCAATTCGGGGCCGAGCGACTCGCCACCGCTGGCGACCGAGCGAAGTTGCAGCGGCCAGTGTTCGCGGGGGGACGGGACGGTGCGCAGCATTTTGAGGGCGGTCGGCGGCAGGAAGGTGTTGCGCACGCCGTGTCGGGCCATCAAGTCGAAAGCGGCGACCGGATCGAACTTCTCGAAGCGTCGCGAGAGCACCGGGACGCCGTGATGCAATGCCGGCAGCAGCACGTCGAGCAGGCCGCCGATCCAGGCCCAGTCGGCGGGTGTCCAGATCAGATCGCCTTCCTGGGGAAAGCCGTTGTGCGACGTCTCCACACCCGGCAGATGCCCGAGCAGCACGCGGTGCGCGTGCAGTGCGCCTTTGGGTTTGCCAGTGGTGCCGGAGGTGTAGATGATGAGCGCGGGGGCATCGGCGCGGGTCTGGACGGGCTCGAAGTGTGTGTCGCGTGAGGCGATGGCGGGCCAGAGCGCGAGCAGGCCGTCTTCGGCGACACCCCAATCCTGATCGTCGGCGACGTGGTGATGGGCTTCGGGCAGGTCGTCGTGGACGACGTAGATGAGGCGCAGATCGGGGATTTCAGCGCGAATGTCGTCGATCTTCGCGATGCTCGCGAGGTCGGTGACGAGGACTGCGGCGCCGGAGTTTTGCAAGCGGTAGGCGAGTGCTTCGGGACCGAAGAGGGTGAACAGGGGAACGGCGATGGCGCCGAGTTTATAGGCGGCGACGTGGGCGACGAGGGTGGCGGGCGATTGGGGCAGGAAGATGCCGATGCGGTCGCCGGCCTTGACGCCGTTGGCGCGCCATTCGTTGGCGAGTTGATTCGAGAGTTGTTTGAGGACGTCGAACGTGAGCCGCACGTGCGAGCCGTCGGCGCTTTCGTGAATGAGGGCGAGACGGTTGGTGCCGTCGGCCCATTTGTCGCAGACGTCGACGCCGATGTTGTAGAGGGTGGGAATCTGCCAGGTGAAGGCGCTGGCAGTCGGGGCGTCGGTCACGCGCTCGCCGCTGGCGTCATTTGACGTCTCTTGGGCGGAATCGCGGGAGGTGTCGGCATCCATGCGGTGTCTCCGGGTCATGTCTGGCCTCGCACGGGAACGCGGGGGGCGTTCACCGCACGTCTTGAAGCATGATGCATGCCGTACGGGGACAAAACAAGGGGCGATGGAGGGAACCCGTAGGATTTGAGCGGGGCGTGAGGCGATTTGGGCGGGATAAGGGCTTCACATCGCGGGAGGAGCGGGTATAATGCGCGCTGCCGTGCGGTACCGGTCTGCGTCGGGGTGCCGACGCCGATTTCCCCCGGACCGCACGCATCCCAAGCCGTCGTCTCAGACGGCATCCCAAGCCACGACCCCGCGTCGTGCGCAACGCCCCGGAGGCGTGCCAGAGTGGTTTAATGGACTGGTCTTGAAAACCAGCGAAGGGGTAACCCTTCCGTGAGTTCGAATCTCACCGCCTCCGCCAGTTTTCTTAGGTTTTCCCGATAGTAGCTACTGACTTTTGTGGGCGGTGCTCCGCAATTTTTTCGGGGTTGCTCCGCAAAAGCAGGAAACGGCGCCGTTTGACGCGTCGGTTGGACGAGGCGATGACGAACGCGCTGCGGTGCGATTAATGGCGGCTTTCGACCCGAAATTGCCATTCGGACTCCTGACGTCGCTACGGCGGCCTTATAGGCGCAACGTACGCTCGCTGCACCAAGTTGGGCGGCAAGACATCGCCACAGCCGATATAGGCGCCGTGCGGCTCAACGTCCGAAATGTGGAGGATTGCTAACGTTGGTGGCATTGAGTACTCCGGGAGCAGCTTCCTGCGTCAGCGAATTGACGCGTAGCCGCTTGCCGTCGCCCCGTCGAAAGTCACTCCGTGCGCCGCGATGCTAGAGAGATATTCCGTGAGACAGCGCCCTAAATAGCGTCGGCTTCTCCGACCGTACCTAACGGCCTGTCTTGGGCAATTGAAGAGGCATCTCCAGTCGCTTCTTCAGGAGCGTCTGTGGCGTCTTTGTAGTTGACTTTTCCCTCGAGACGCGCGAGGTCGTCGCGGTATGTCACAACGCAATGCCTGTAATGCTCACCAGGTTCATGCGCCGGCCCGCAGTCTTTAATTATCTGTCCGCCGATTTCGTCTGCCCGCTTTTGCACATCGTCGTATGGTGCTGGCCAACTTGTGGATGACACTTCTGCCGCGGCCGCAAATTCCTCGGGACGAAGGCGTAAGCCTGAGACGTTTGATTCGACCTTCTCAACGTGCTCGCTCGTCGCACCCAAGGCGCGCAGCAGGCAAACAATAGCGCGCCCCCAGATTTTATTTTTCTCCGTAGAGGGCCACGTAGATAAATCTACAATCGGCAGTGCGATTTGCGCGAATATCTCGGCGATGATCGACGCGCAAGTGAAACCATCGCAGTCAGGCCCAGGCTCGTAAACGCCATCAGACTTGATAGCGCCGTGCCCGGCCATTAGATTAATTCCATAGTCAAGACTAGCCGCTGTAGCTTGATTTCCATATTTCTCCGCCATACTACTGATCAGCGCTACGGCTTGCATTGACGCAAGAGCGCTAAGGTTTAAGACGGAGCACAGCCAGTTCATCTGAGGATGAGGGTAGTCCTCTACTCTCAGATTCTTATGCCATCCGAGGTGCATGATTCGCGGCTTTTCAAGTTCATCCCAATATGCCACTCCTAGATGACTGCCAAGCGTGCCGTGGGCAATCGTGATCGCAAGTTGTTCTTTTCCGATTTTCAGTTCGGTCGCAAGCGTGTATGCCATTCCACAGAGTCACTTAATCAAGCCGACAAGCGCGTCTCGTTCCTCGAGTCCATCGCGCGCGAGAGCTTGGCGTGCTATCGCGAGAGCGTCCTTCCAGCCAGGCGTGCGATTTCGCAGTTTAAAGGTCGCGCGTAGTACAACAGCGAGGTGTACGCCGTTAACCTGCTCGGCGGGTAGGTCGCGAAGATCGATTGCACCTGCGCCAAGCACCGTGAGAGCCTGAAACACAGGCTTTACCGTACCTGTCAGCGCGTTTGCGGTTACGGCGGCGTTCCGATTCAGAACTTGAGCCTTCCATTGAGTCGAGAAAGCATTTACTTCGTTTGCGCGACTCTCAACCTCACGAGCATACCCGTCGCTGTCAAGGTACGAATTCAGTACGCCGATCTCGGCAGCAATCGTAAATAGCTTAGAGCGCGTCATGCCTTCAACATTGGGATATTTGTATCCCAAACGATCTGGATCCAGCAGGTCGTCGGCATATGGCAGGCTTTGCTGCTTATCGAACGCGTTGACCGGAAGCGAATATTCGATCATGTGGCACCGTTGTCTGTGCTTGACATCAAATGGGCAATCGGTCTCGTCAGTTGCAGGAACGATCTGGCGATAGCTTCATGTGCGATATTAAATACATTCACAACTTCATCGATGTCTGCTGGCACTGCTAATGTCGTAGCAACCGAAGTATCCATCATGATTGCCTTCTTACCGTTAGCGACCCCTTCTCCCAGGCTAACGCTCATCACCATGCTGTCCTTCATTGGAATCTGCAGCTGCAAAACGGGCGTGATGGAGGCTTCGGTCCTCAAGTGCTGCGCGAGTGCCTCAGGTACACCAATTGAGACACCGAGTACCTGGGAAAAGAATTCGTTAACGCTTCGATCGCCGGTTAGGTCGGGACCAAATGCGTCGATATAACGCAAACTGATAGCCGTGAAAGGGCTGGTCGCCTCGTTATCGTTACGGCTCTTCAAGAGCGCATCAACGCCTTTCCGGACAACAGGCTCGAAAGTACTCCACGACCTATATGGTGGTACGGCGTTCGCCGAGAAGATGCCTCCGCCCACTTGGTAAAGCGAACGCGTCTCGCCATCGCCTTTCTGCTTAAACCGGTAAATCGGCTGATGTGCGAAGGTGGGGAACTGCACCGGAACAAGGCGCTCGGATTCCGAGTACCCAAGGATGCTGACTGCACCTCCAAAACGCATGAAAAATCCGTCTAGCGCTCCTGCACTATTCGCCATGAAGGCATGCCCAGCCCCCCCCGCCACCGGGGCGCGCAATGCCGCCTGGGAGTCCCAGCGCAATTCGGCTATCAGTTCAACAAGTGGGGCATTCTCTAGCGTTGAGCTCACGACTTAAGTTCTCCGTTTCGTCTCTCAGCGAGCGCACTTTAAAATAACCTTGGCGCAAGTTTGTTGTGACGAGTATAAGCGATCGGCCAGATGTAAAGACAATCAGTTGCTGGGCGGACTCGCCTTGCGATTCGCCCAACAATCCGTTCGTAGTGTGCGAGACGGATGACGGCGAATCGCGATTGACTTCCCGCGATAGGCAGGCACCGCAAGGCGGGAAGGAATTCAAAAGACCTGTACGTTCACACAGTATCATGTCTCGATGGACAGGGACAACGGTCAGAAGACCGCCCCGCTGGTCGGTCGAAGATTTCCTGCAAGCCGAGCGTGTGAGTTCGCTGATGCAGGAAGCTGCCGTCCAACTGCTCAAGCCGTCACCGTCACCAGTCAGCCACATTGCTGACGTCGCTCACAGGCATCCCCAACGTAGACCATATAGCCGACAGCGAACATCTCACCATCGCGACTCAACGACTGTTTCCCGAGTGGAGCCGACCCGTGAGTGTCCGCACAACGGTGTAAACGAACGACGCTTCCTAGCCGATTGTTGCCCTTCACGGCTGTCAGCGGTTAGCCATAACTTACCCACTGCGAATGGCCGCATGCGTACGCGCTGCCTCGTGTTACGGCATATTTCGTGAAACCCGAAGATCGTATGGAGCTGATCCAGCACCAACCAAACGCGGAAGGGTCAGCCTCACAATCTACCCTCATGAATCGACCACCTTAAATGCCGCCGAAAGCTTGCGGAGCCCAGGCACCGTGGCAGAATCAGCCCCGCGCACGACGATGTTCGTTGGGCAGGTACCGCGAAATCGATGACATTCGACGCCCCATTGGGGTGCCAGAAGCCGTAGTTACTTAGTTCGAGACGGCTCGTAATCTCTACCTCTACACCTAGCACATGTACCGCTTTTTTCCGGTGTCACAAAGCCAAGCGCTATTCGCACTCGAGTTTGGTCTCAGGGCGAGGTTTCCCGATAGATTGCCCGAGCGGTATCAGCGTTCGCAGCACCAGCAACCGATGCTTGCTGGCCTGCTGGGCTATGTGGTGGACTGAGGTCTCATCCGAAACGAGGGCTTCCGCCGCTGGAATCGAGCAGCGGAAGGCCGTGCGCGGCAATGCCAACCGATGGAACTCATCCAAACCATGATCGATCAGCAACTTGAAATCATGGCGTTCAACGAGGACGAACCAGTCAACATTACTCCAGACGATCAGCGTTGGGATCTGGTGCAAGCACCTCGAAGGGGCCTCCCAAGTTTGCGGAACGAGCTGGCCCATAGCTCGTCGATGCTAACGATTCAAGTGTTAGGAACTATTGAATTTGTCGCCAAGATCCAGTCCCCGATCTATTCGCCGGACTCGGAAGCGACGGTCGCTGGAACTGGCTAAGACCAGAACCCCATCGAACCGTAGGGCGTCTTTATGTCAGCAATACAGCCCCATTTTCCGTCCCGCTCAACTTCGCTAAGGAGATTCTGGCGAACGACCGTTTCGAAGCGACGAAGTTGAATCCTTGCACGCTACGATTGGATTGATATCGGGTGTTCACTCGCCCTCTCACCTAACGCTCATCGCGTCGGCTCAACCTTCGCGCCCCGACGGTTCCGCATATAGCGCTCGGTAGTTGTTACGCTTGAGTGCCCGAGCTGCTTTTGCGCGGCGCGTATGTCACCAACATCCTCAGCCTTATCCGTACCCGCCTTCGCTCTCAAGTCACGGAATTGATACTTCTTTGGATCAGGTAACCCCGCAGTCAGACGAGCCTCCACAAACATCGATTGAATCGACTTGAGGCCAACTCGTCGACCGCGCTCGTTCACCACCAAGAAAAAGCTACGTGGATTATGTCCAATTTTCTGCTTGGAAATCCGATCACGGGTTGCCTTCAGCCGCCCTGCCACGCGAATTCGTACCTTCGCGTTCGTTTTTCCTTGTTGGATTACTAGGCAGCCATCCGACAAATCGCGCTCACTCATTTTGAGAACATCAGACGGGCGTTGCCCCGTCAGATATGCCAAGTCCATCGCGTCACGTAACGGCTGACGAGCGTGTTTGTAGATGATGCGATATTCGTCATCCTCGATGTACACATCTCGTGGACGCTCCCGATATCCCTTAATGCCTGCGCATGGGTTCGGCTGATCTGTATAGCCCCATTCTCGAGCCTTGTTCCAGATGTGCGAGAACAGGGCCTTCTCTCGATTCGCGCGCACCTGCCCTTCCGTACCTTTGACTTCCTTTCCACCCGCGCGCATGGCGTCTACAGTGCTCCGCACACGCCAATCCAGATACTGGCGGACATTGATCGGCTTGATCTCGTCAAGTGGAGCTGGCGGGTCGTCAAAGAAGGCATAGAGCTTCACAAGCATCAGCCGGTCACCCTCACGGGTACTCAGCGCCTTCGTCGGCAAAACCTCACGGACGTACCGTTCTGCCACGTAACGAAACGTCAGCAGCCGTCGGTGAATCGGCTTCGCGTCAGCTTCCAGCTCGGTCCATTTGCGAACGGCTTGTACAAAGTCAGGACCTAAAGGGATTTCACGGCGGGGTTTAACCCCGGCGTCGTAATAGTAGAAGACCCGGCCGCTTCTTTGCCTCCGTGCCCGCATCCCTTTCGGCAGGTTCAGATTCACGCTCGGCTTAGGCCCCATGCCTGCCCTCCAGCACGCGGGGTACCCATTTCGGCTTGCTCAACTCGACCGCGCCGCCCCGCCCCTCAATAGCGACTCGCGTCACGATGGGTCGTCCACCGGCATTAAGGAAGAACGGGACGCCCATACGGCGCAGTATCTCTGCCTGCTTCGCTTTCACCCGTCGGCCTGTGAGGTACTCCACCTCTTGCTGCGTTAAGAAGGTATCCATACTCACTTCTCCCGCGTCGCTAACCAGAAGCATCCAAGCTCCTGATTCCAGAACACCTGGCACCGGTCCAGCGTGGCGCCCGCCGTTTTCGCTGCCTCGAACGCAATGACGATTGCCCTCTCCGGGTCATTGCTCAGGATGTGATCGATCGAATGCAGCTCCGGCACCTCAATACCGCGGCTCGACCAGTAGCGCTTTTCGTTCATCTCGTGCTCTGCAAAGTCCTTCGTCAGGTACTTGCCGAGATAGGCAGCCAACTTATGACGCAGCCCCTTCTCCCGAAACGGATTGCGCACATCGACGTTCCCGTTATCAGCGCCAACGATTGAGCGCCAAATTGCTCGCAGCAGCCGGTAGTTCTGCCTGCCTTGCACGGCGATATGCAGATGCCACGCACCTCGCTTCTGTCGCTCCGATACTGCGACGTACTGGAAGTCTTGAAAGCGGCCAAGACGGCGACGCAGCAAATCGAAATCACGCTTCAATCGTGTGCGGTCCTGCATGTTTTCACGATACGTCAGCGTAATCATTCGGTCGGCATGAATCGCCTTGCATCGCATGCGGACCTGACGTTTGGCACGTTTCGCCGCCGCGAGCTGGTTATCCTCCGACTTCTCAGACTCACCCCGACGCGCTCTAGGCATCAAATGCAGAGCCTGTGCGCCTATGTAGCGGTCAAAGCGAGTCGCTGTGACCTCCACTTGTCCGTGGCCGAAATTACGGCCTCGTATGATCCACTCACGTCGAAAGGCAGCAGATCCAACTAAGTTTTCGTCAAACATGGAAACTCCTATTTGTCATATGGCTTCGCAGCCTCGAACCGCTGTGGCGGCCGGGGCATCTTCTTTTCGGGGGGAGTGTTCCTGCTCGGTCAGACGATCTGCGCCGTCTCTATGTACGTTAAGTGTTATTGATATAAATCTAGGGCGCGCTTCGCGCGCCCCCGCCGTCCTCGCCCCTGCGGGCGGCGGCGGTCGCGCGAAGCCCTCCGGCCGCGTCCCTCGCCACCCCGGAAATACCGGCGGAAGCGCACTCGCCCGACGGTTTTTCAAAAATGTGAGGACGACTCAGCGACAGCGTTCTGGCTGGCGCCTTCGGTGCTACCCGCTGCTCGGTCGCGCAAGCCGCGCTGGGCCGCGCGACAACCGCCCGGACGTCGTCATCCGGCTCGTGGGACAACGTGGCTTCGGCATCCGCGCCGACACTCCCGACGCTAGACGCCCCTACCCGCTCCACCTGCAACATGAGCAAGATCTCCGTCTTCGATTCCGCATCGGTCTCGCTATCCAGGAATCGTGGCAGGAAGGACAAACCTGAGCGATTCGCGGTTGTCTTGTTCGTCGTCAGACCGCCCATCAGAATTACGTCTCCATCACGCAAACTGATTTCGGTACTCACCTCCCGCGTATTGAGCGTTGGCGAGTTGTTGACCCCAGTAGTGGTCTTAACGAAATCGCTGATCTGTTGCATAACGTGCAGATCGATGGCCTTTCCCCGCACCGTCGGAGCCAGCTCGAAGATCACTCCCGATGAGTGGTACTCAACAGACTGCACCGGCTCCCCTCCGCCGCGCGGATAGCTAACCGATTTCAAGATGGGGACCTTCTGGCCCACCGTGAGGCGTCCTTTTGCTCCGGAGCGAATGCGCAGGTTGGGGCTATTGATGACCTGAAACCGCGTGTCTTTGGCGAGAGCCGAGAACACAGCGTCGAAATTCCCCGCTTTAAGCCGCAGCGTATTGCCGAGAAGATTGTAGTGGTCAACCCATCCCGGACACTGCGTTAAGTTTTTCTTCTGCTACGGCAGGGGCCAGCCCGTCATTGAACTGATGCGGACGTATCCAGTTGTACCGCTGCATCAGGTAATGACTGATGTCCCGGTGAGCTTGCGGTGCCGTCATATATCCCGTGTTCGGCACCCATTCCGTTTTCAAACTCCGGAACAAGCGCTCCATTGGCGAGTTGTCCCAGCAATTGCCGCGCCGACTCATGCTCTGCTCGATCCGGTACCGCCATAGTCGCTGGCGGAACTTGCGACTACCGTACTGACCACCCTGATCCGAGTGAAATTGCAGCCCTTGTGGACGACCGCGCTGCTCATAGGCCATATCGAGTGCCTGCACCACCAGGTCGGCGTCAGGACGCGTCGAGAACGCCCAACCGACGACACGACGCGTGAACAGGTCCAGGACTGCGGCCAAGTAATGCCAACGGCCTTGCGCCCAAACGTACGTGATGTCGCCGCACCAGACTCGATTCGGCGCCTCCACCACAAACTGCCGATTCAGGCGATTCGGAATGTCCACGCGCTCGATGGTGGCTCGCTTGTAGGCGTGGCTGCCCGGTTGTTTGCAGATCAGTCCAAGCTCCGCCATCAATCGACTGACCTTGAAACGTCCGATGGCAATGCCTTGCTCACGCATCATTCCCACGATGCTGCGGCTGCCCGCTGAGCTACGGCTTTCGACGAACAATTCATGCACACGACTGCGTTGGGACATACGTATCGGGTCGACACGCTGGCGCCGCTGACGATAAGCGTACAAGCAAGATCGTGGAAGCTCGAACAGCGCGCAGAGTAAGGCTATGGGCTCACCTTTGGCGAGTTGCTCAATCAGCGCGTACGTTCGATCCCTTCCGACATTAAGAGCGCGGTGGTTTTTTTTAAAATGGCCTTCTCGCGCTCAAGGCGGTCGATACGCGCCTCAAGCTCCTGGATACGCTGCTGCTCTGGCGTGAGGGCCTTGCTCTGAGGGGTAACACCCCGGCGCTCAAGCTGGAGCTGATCAACCCATCGGCGCAAAACGGACTCGGCAACGCCGACAGAACGGCATGCATCCACGTGGCTGTAGCTCTGATCAAGGACCAGTGCCGCAGCGTTGCGTTTGAACTCAGGGGAAAACGATCGACGTTGTTTGGTCATCAGACACCTCTTCATGGCGAGCATTCTCGCCTAAATGCGTGTCCGGAGGGATTAGACCACTACATTGACGTATGGGATAGGAATCGAGTCGGCGCTGTCGTGGTTCGACGCCATCATGCAAAGAGCGAGAAGACGCTCGGACAGGTCATGAAGCTTGTCGAGGGAGCTACGAACTTCGGAAGAGATAGAGACAGGGGATGTCATGCGGTGTGTCCTCATGCTAACCGTTTCAATCCTGCCCCTCGCAAAAACGAGAGGGGGTGGGCAGGCACTGGACTGGGGTAGCAAACCGCTGGTTTCCCGAATACACGGCACACCCGAAGGTGTCCCAGTACAGGCCCGCCCGTTGAAAACGAACGCATGAGTCGGCGCACACGCAGACCGCAAGATTCTGCGGTCGTGTGCCCGGGATTTAACCAATCGGGTTGCTACGCCCGGTCACGTTTGGGACGTGACGGCTAAGAGGATAATTCGCTCCAAACTACCTGACAACGGTCATGAAGCCAAACTGTACAGCACCAAACGTGATTCGGACTCGTCCCGCCATTTCACCGAGGAAATGTCTTAAAGGCACATCACTAATGGTCTCATTGCTCGCCCAAAACGAAAGATACCAGGAGATTCCTACCTCGGCAAACGCCCCCAGATTACTCACCAGCATGTCGGGCGCGCAGCATTTCCAGAAGAGCGTTCACCCCCATAATCTCCCCTTGCTGCTCGGCCGTGTAAGACTGATGAAGCGACTGCGGCACGACGAGCTGTAAGTTGGCGCGCCGCATTTCACCTGTTTGCGTCGGCGAAATGCCAGGCTCCAGAGTTAGCAAATGCTTGTTGGAAATTCGATCGGCCTCCGCCAGAACCTGGCGCCACCGGTCCTTACACGTAGTCTTGGCAGCGAGCATGGTGAGCTTCGTCTCAGGCCAAGAGCTATCGTGATACTGCTCTTCACCGGGAAAAAGAAAATCCGGGCCGTTACGCTTCTCTGTCTTCGCTTCCCGTTTAAACGGCAGTGCATGCAACGTTAATAACGCATCGATGTGATTCCCGAAAGCCCAACCGGCGCGTGACTTTCTACGGTTCTGGACCGACAACGAATACGAAATGAACCCTTCGACATCCGCCTCGTCATCGATCATGAAACCCTGCCTGAGCCGTTGGGCAACGAAGTGTCGTTCGAGTGTCATGAACATACGCTCCTCCAAGTCCATCCATGATAAGAGCGCGCCGTCCGGATCCTCAAGCGCATCGGTGTCAGTTGCGGCATTGCGAGCGAACTCTGAGAACTTCGACGTCGGCGGAAACGTGCCCTCTCTTGCCTGGGAAAATTTCTTCAGCAGGCGTTCGAGCAGGTCGTCGTCTGCCGTATCGACCTCAACATTGAGTAGTTCGAGAACGTGCCGTGCAGCAAGTCCCAACGGGCGCCCCGCGTCGTCGCGGAAGTCAACCTGCGTAATATCAGTGCTTTCGGTGTCGTTTAGTCCAAACAACCATAGAAGCTGCCGCTCGACCGTACTTTGTCGACGACAGAAGAGTGCCAGTAGTCCGCCGTCTTTCGGTTGACAGAGAAATAATCGGTCACCAGCTCTCGCACGGAAAATCACCTCTTCTGCCGCCGCCGGATAGTAAAGGCGATATTCCGGGCCGCGATGAGACTTACCCTTCCTACTGTCATACCAAGTACCCTGGAGCGCCAACACTGACGGCTCGGCGTCGTCTTCCAGCCACACGTAGGACACCGGGATCTTTACCTTCTCAGACGGCGTTCCCAGAAATGCGCGAAAGTCGTCAACGCCTTGCAGCTCGTGGCCATTTGACACGGTCGGATCGACTTCTGTCCCCTTGAGAATCTTGGTTCCGACACCTTGGAAGTAATCGGAAAGCTCACCTTTTTTCACACGTCACCCCAACCAATTTTGTAGTAGCGCTAACGAAATCGTGGCACATGGTGCCGAACGCACTGCGGAGTACATGAGCCTAACTTTCCGACGTCCGGAACGTCAACCATATCGTCCGAGATCATTCCCAAATGTCTTCGATAAAGGTCAATTTCGGCGGCAGCGTCCCATCAACCCGCAATTGTCGCTGGGTCAAACGAGTGATATGATGTCACGAACAAATCCCATAGCTGTAGAGAGTACCCATGACTGCTCGCGACGAAGAACTAGCGCTGATCAACCGCGTCCTTGAGATCTACGATCAAAAATTCATCGCGTCACACCTCAACTCGGTTCTGCCGAACAATCGCTGCCGAGAGACCATCAATCGTTGGGTGAATGGGAAAGCCGATCCGTCACTGACGTATGCAGAATTTCGTGCACTGGAACAGCTCCTGCCGCAGCCCCCGAAGAATCACCCGAGCTACGATTTCGACTTTATCGACTTGTTTGCAGGTATTGGCGGACTTCGTCGAGGTTTCGAAGAGATTGGTGGACGCTGCGTTTTCACCAGCGAATGGAACGAACCTGCCGTTCGCACGTACAAGGCAAACTATTACTCAGACCCGGGTTTTCACAAATTCAATGACGACATCAGGAAGATCACGCGAAGTGATCGTGAAGATGTTTCCGAAGACCAAGCCTACGCCCTAATTGACGCAGACGTTCCCGATCACGACGTTTTGCTCGCCGGCTTCCCCTGCCAACCATTCTCCATCGCAGGCGTCTCCAAAAAGAACGCGCTCGGGCGCGCTCACGGGTTCGAGTGTAAGACTCAAGGCACACTTTTTTTTGACGTCGCCCGCATTATTGCTGCGAAGCGACCTGCGGCGTTTCTTCTGGAGAACGTCAAGAATTTGAAGAGCCACGACAAAGGCCGTACATTCAAGGTCATCGTGGAAACGCTTGATGAGTTGGGGTATTGGGTTGCCGACGTAGATGAGACAGGCGCCGACGATCCCAAGGTTATCGATGGACAGCACTTTGTGCCACAGCATCGGGAACGTATCGTTCTGGTCGGCTTCCGCAAAGACTTGGGCGTACATGAAGGATTTACGCTTCGGGATATCGCAAAGTTACTCCCCGCAAGGAAGCCTAAGCTTCGGGACATTTTCGAAGACAAGGTCGACGACAAATACATCCTTACACCCAAGCTATGGGAGTACCTGTTCAACTACTCGATCAAGCACAAGGCTAAGGGCAATGGCTTCGGATATGGTCTTGTCAGCGGAGACGACATTGCCCGGACATTGTCGGCCCGCTATTACAAAGATGGCTCGGAAATATTGATCGATCGAGGATTCGACCCTAAGAAGGACGTTAATCACCCGACGAATATGAAGCACCGGCCGCGACGACTGACTCCCCGTGAATGTGCCCGCCTGATGGGCTATGACCATAGTGGTGAGAGCACTTTCCGGATTCCCGTCTCCGATACGCAGGCATACAAACAGTTTGGGAATTCAGTGGTGGTCCCGGTCTTCTCTGCCGTGGCCAAGCTAATGAAATCCCGCATCGTTGACGGAAAGAAGAAGGCAACGATAGTCCGACGCGCGGCTGCCTAAATGGTTGATGTCCACTCTCCGGAGGCTCGCTCGCGAAATATGCGGGCGATCCGTCACAAGGACACGGCACCGGAGCTTGTAATCAGAAAATCGCTTCACTCGATGGGGTTCCGATTCCGCCTACACGACAGGGCACTAAAAGGAACGCCTGATCTTGTATTTCCGAAGTACAAAGCCGTTATCTTCGTTCACGGCTGCTTTTGGCACGGCCACCAATGCGCTATGTTCAAACTACCGGGTTCACGCACCGATTTTTGGCGAACCAAGATAGCTCAGAACGTTAGCCGGGATGAGGCTGCCCGCGAGAGCTTGCTGAATGATTGTTGGCGCGTTGGAGTTGTATGGGAGTGCGCGATCAAAGGAAAAAATCGCCTCAGCGTCTCCGAAATCACGACCTTGCTGAGTAATTGGCTCGTGAATCCCGACCATGCACAAATCGAAATTCGAAGCCATCAGGTATAAAGTCGGGGCCCCGCATCACGTCCCCCGAACATCCGACCTTTCGAATCGAGCTTGCTGCAACTCCCCCGGTGACACATTCGCCAGCAGCTCTCCCCGCAACAAGGTGACAATTTTAGATGCTATGTCGGCTGGTTTATCCGACAAAACACCAAGCTTAGAAAACGAGGACGCCAGTATCGGTTTGAATTTGAGCTCCCCGCCTTTGCTACCGGTGATCGTTGTGTGCGCCCCCGATGTAAGTGACTGACGGTTCATGATTTCATCTATTGATTCAGCGTCGAGAACCCGCCCTACGACATGCGTCCGATCTCGCGCACTCATATCATTGAGTATGTACATCGATCCGACGTCCTTCGACCAGACAGGCTTAACCATAATGCTAAAAATCCCCCTGATGCCACATCGTTCGAGCTGGCCCGCTATCCACGCCTCTCCATTATTCAGCCCGAACTGGAGCGGCCGCCCAAATGGGAATTTATGTTTTACTTCGAAGGTCCAGAGGTGCCCATCCACCAGGAATATCCGGTCCACGTTCCATACCGCGCGGAACCACGGTTGAATCCCATAGTTGATCAATATCCTTGGCAGGAGAATCTCAGCGGGAAGTCGGGAATCGTAATGTTGGGACAGAAACCCCCAGATTGCCGTGAGCTGACGCACTTGATCTCTCACCGACTCTGATACGACGAAAGGAGTGGGTGCCCGGCCAGCTAGTGATTCGACCAATTTCACCAATGCTATCGGATCTGCCTCACGCCGCCCACCAGACACTGGCGAAGCAACAAACCCATCCGAAGGTTGATACTCAACGAGAACAACGCGAAAGCGCTCCTGCAAAGCCACGAGATATCGCCCGAGACCATCTGTTTTTTCCTTAGCCCAGACAAATGCAACAGGCTTCGCACTCGAGTTGGATCCCTTCGCCACGACCGTTTCAACGGGCAAGCGAGTGACATTGGAAAAATTCTTCGGCACGCAATCCAGAATCTGATCGAACAAGCACTCGACGATTAGCCCCTCAACCAAACTGTGCTTTTCTGAGCATAGGATTGCTGTGGCAAGGTCGCGGTTCGAGAGATCAAGTGATCTCAAATCGCCCCAAGGCGTCAACATTACAGTTCCCCGATGTATCTGTGTGTTTTCTCCATACATGTCGCAGAGCAATCGTCACCTATAGAGACGTTAGCTCTGTCTTTCTCCGACATGGGTAACTCCGGAGTATAGCCGCCGAGGATCATTACTCATACGTCACCCTTGAGCCTTATCGGTGATCGGCCTCGCTAACACCGACAAAACTTGTCGAGCCGCATTGCAGATGCCAAGTGGCCGCAATAAAATCGTCACCCTACAGAAATAACAAACAGACTAGATAGATGGCCACCGTTACAACTAACCATATCCGCTGGCGACCACCGATTTCGATCAGATTTGGATTTTCCGGCATTACCGTGGACGAAGCAGTTACCTTAGTCCAACGCAGACTCAAATCCCAGTTTCCAGTCCTCGACAAGCCCAAACAGTGCGTTTACGTGGTCCGCCTTAAAGGGGACGTCGCGATTGCTTACGGGCTACAGTTTTCGCCTGTCATTTATATTGGCGAGGGCGATGCAGCAGGCCGTTTATATAGTCATGCGAAATGGATCGCCGCCCTGTTAGTCGCGGTTCCGAACGCGGAAATCGAGGTTCGAGTTGCAGACTGCGTTCGCGCCAATGACGCAGACCTCTGTCTGTACGTCGAGGCTGACTTAATAACTGCCTTCATCGAGCGTCACAACTGCCTGCCCTGGTTCAATCGACAACGAGAAGTAAAGTATGCCGGGAAGCGCAGCTACGAGAAGGAAGTGAAGCACGAGTTTGCTCAGAGAATCGGCAAAGTTCAGGGAAGTAATTTCTTGTGGGCTATCCGACCGACAGACAACAACGAACAGTATCAATCGTACGATACAGGTTGGTACGAATAACTGCTCTCTGCGGTTGCGCGTCGCTGCGGCATTCACTCATAGCGGCACGCTCTCTGCCCTAACATCACTAAGGCACAAACACGCGTGGCCGGCGTTCTGCCAGCTCCGCAGGCAAGTGTAGCTGGGATAAAGTGCAGGGCGGGCACAGCGAGCGCCAAGACGAAATTGGTGTCCAAAGGCTGAGAGAGTCGCTGATGCGCAAGAAAAGACGGGATCGATGGCCCCGCTCAGCAGCTCCCGTCACACCAAGTGAGGATGCTCTGCAATGAACTGCCGCAACGCTGCATCGATTCTCGTCTGCCAACCGCTACCGGACGCCTTGAAGTAATCGACAACCTCCGGCGACAGCCGAATGTTGATTCGCTCCTTCGTAACATCAGCCTTAGGCCGACCACGAGGTTTGAGCAGTTTCTCGGCAGCCTCCTCGCCAACGATCCCCGGCAACACCTCACTCGCAGGCCGCGCCTTGGCGAAGTCCTTCTTCGTCCATTCCGGATTCTGCGGATCCTGGCGCATTTGCTTCTTGATCTTGACGTCCTCAGCCGGTGTAGGGAGGACGGTTCCCGGCTTAAGTTTCGGCATAGCGTTTCACCTCTCGCGAATTCGCCTTGCGCAAACTTATGACGTGTATTTTTTCTGCGCGAGGCGTGAAGACCAATGCGAACAGCCGGTCACCGATGTACCCAAAGGCCCGGTAGCGTCTTTCGCCATAGTCGACTCGAACATCCTCTTCGATCACCGCGCTGTCCCATTCGAAGTCTTGGGCCATCGTGAACGGCAAACCCCGTTCCTGCACATTCCGGTCACTTTTCGCCGGGTCGAAACTGATATCCATGGGCATTTATTGTACTCACAAAAATTCTCGCCCATCAACTATTTTTTGTGGCGACAATAAATCAGGAAGTTTCCCGACCGCACGCCTCCAAATCCCTCCAACTTTTGCTCCGCAACCCGTTTTCCACCCCCAGTAAACACGCGGGTTTCCGGCTTTTCACGCGTCCCCGTTTTCGAAGCAAAACCTCCCCTAACCCCTTCCCCCACAACGATTTCCCAGTAAGACTTGAAAACCAGCGAAGGGGTAACCCTTCCGTGAGTTCGAATCTCACCGCCTCCGCCAGATTTCCTAGGTCTTCCTGATAGTAGCTACTGACTTTTGTCGGCGGTGCTCCGCAAAAGCAGGAAATTGCGCCGTTTGACGCGTCGGGTGGACAAGGCAATGACGAACGCGCTGCGGTGCGATTAATCGCGGCTTTCGACCCTTCCCCGCCGTCGGACAGCTATTTGTGAGCGTCGCTACCACGCCCGATTACGGCCGTTCGTGGAGACATTTCTTGACGGTGATCCGAAGCATTTGCTTCCACCCTCGATCGAAATACGTCAACTTGATCGGCCTCGCCCAGCGGCGGTGCATCAAATACTCAAACCCACGCAACTGTTAGAGCGCCAATGTCTCGTTGGTGTCGACCGCATTGAGCAGTCTCGCAACAACTTCTCGCGTTTCACTGAGTTCGCGCAGCCGAACGTCGAGCTTTTCGACTTCACCACGCAGCAAGGCGCGCGCCTCTACGCATGGATGAAACACAGGTTTTTCACCTAGTACGCAAGGCAGCAACAGCCGGATACTGCTGATCTTCAAACCTGCCGCGGTGAGCATGCGGATGCGCTGTGCGGCGTCTACTTCGTCGGGACCGTAATCGCGGTAGCCCGAATCGGTCCTCTTCGGATTGAGGAGACCTTCGTTCTCGTAATACCGCAGCATCCGCTCACTGACGCCAGTGCGGCGAGCCAGTTCTCCGATACGCATGACATCTCCCGAAAGATACGCTTGACCTTGACAGCGATGTCAAAGTTTAACCTCTTTCGACCGTGCGGATTTCCCGCCGGTCCGTTCGTCAAGGAGCCCATATGACACCATCCAATGACACGTTTGACGGAACGTTTCCGTTTTCGCCGCGCTTCAGTGATGTTGCCGGCTTTCGCATGCATTACGTTGACGAAGGGCCTGCCGACGGCGCGGTCGTCCTGTGCATTCACGGGGAACCGACGTGGGGCTACCTGCTTCGTGACCTGATCAAGGCGCTCGCGGGCGACTACCGTGTGATCGCGCCCGACCACATGGGATTCGGCAAGAGCGAGACGCCGGAACATCGCACGTACTGGCTACAGGATCATATAGACAACCTTGAAAAGCTCGTGCTTGCGCTCGATTTAGACGACATCACTCTCGTCATGCACGACTTCGGCGGCCCCGTTGGCATGGGACTCGCCGCTCGGCATCCAGACCGCATTCGCCGAGTCGTCAGCACGAACGGCCCGACGCCGTTTGGTCAAAGCACGTTATTCGACCGGCTAAACGCGAATGCCGCAGTCTCGCCATGGTTCCAGTGGATTCTCCGCTCCGATTCGCAAGGCCGTCTCGAACCCGTGCTGGACGAACTCGGCTTCAACATCCTGAGTGTCTTGAAGCTTAACGGCTTCGAAAACCACGCGCGTATTGACGATACGTGGCTGCGCGCCTACGGCTCGCGCTTCGCTCTGCCGACCGACAGTGCCGGCGCGATTGGCTGGGCAAAGGGCTTCGCAATCGGGGCACATCGTTTCGAAGTGCCAGACGCGCTTGCACTCGACGCGATCCGCTCAAAGCCGGCGCTTGCCATCTGGGGCGAGGCCGATCGGACGCTAGCTGCTGAACACTTTCTTCCGCTGTTCAGCGAGATCTTTCCCATGGCGCCGGTTCACCGACTCGCCGGAGTCGGCCATTACAGCTTCGAGGATGCGCCGCAAGAGATCACCGAGCTGATTACCGCATTCTTGAAGGCCCACTAACTCGCCCTTGGCCGGCCCGCAAAACCGGCCTGGTGTGTCCGGAGTCGATCATTTCAATTTTTCCCCGCAGCCTGGCGCAGATTGAGCGTCGCAACGTCCGAGGAGAACTGCCAGTAGTTCATGCTTTGTCGAGGTCCGGTGCTGGCCGATTTCGGTCATGAGCGACTGCCTGTTCTCGACCCTCATGGGCGATTTAGATTCACCGCTAACAGATGTTCACCAACGGGTGAAATTAGTTCTCGATCGAAAGCGCACAATGCGAGATCGTGGCGTGCTACACGAGGGCATAGCAAACTGTCGTTTTCTATAGCTTCTCGGCGTAGCTGCATGCGAGGTCCGCTTCCGCGCTGATCAACGACCTCGGTGGAATTGGATTATCGGTCCGGCGAGTAGCAATCGCTGTGGGGCGTGATCGAACCAATGCTCCATCACCTTCCCTTGTATGAACATAGTCGATGTTGAACAGCTTGCGAGCGCAATCGAACCGATACCTGGTTTCACCAATTCTGTAAGTCTCCGTCGTCGAAACGACTTGCTCGTCGATGTAGGTGTCGCGGCTCCAGACGGTGACACCACCGGCGGCTGTTTTATGAATCGAGTTCAAGTCGAGCTCGACTTTCTTGAAAAGCGCCGAAGGGTGCGTCAGATTCACCAACACCCATTGTGGTACGTTCACCTGATCCGGATCGGCAGGCAGGGTTGCGAGCGCGGTCGGATCTTGCGACGGTTGTTTCATATCGGCACATCCTGCGCAAAGCAATGCCAAGGCAAGTAACGCTTGTCCTTTCAGCTTGTCCTTTCATCATGTCCTATCGTCTTGAGACGAATCAGCCTCCGTTAGCCCGTGATCCTCGTCATTTTGAACGACTACGTCGATCGAACTCTCCTGGCCGCTTGCAACCGTTTTTGGATGTCTGCATTCTGCCCCAAATGGGTATTTAATCTGACGCAAACGACCGGTTATCTAAATTCTTTTAAATTTTTATTGATCGCGATTGATCTGACCAATATTTCATTAAACGCCAGTCGGCGCGTCATGAAATAAAAATAGCAGCAAACCGAATCCAATTATGAAGCATCCGCTTACAAACTGAGCTTGGATGATGGCGCGCCATCCCGGGTAGCCGTATGGCACCGGCGGAGAAAATCGAGTCTTGCCAGCCAGATGAAAGAACCAAGTACGCCATGTGTCTATGATCGAGAGCAGGCCACCAGCAAGGAGGAATAGCGAAACCACCCGAATCGCATTGAACTGAATCGGGATATCAAATACATGCACCACAACAAGCGAAAACGCGCTTATCACCAAAAGCCCGAATAAGAAACGATAGAGCAAAGTCAGGCTCGTCTTGAGCCACTTTGGCGAGCTCCTCTCACCGTGAGGCAGGGGTGTCCATTTCATTCTTTTTTTCAAATTTTTGGCGGCCGACAACTTAGCACTATCTCGTTAAAAAATCTCAGTCAATACAGTTGTATTTCGTGAATTTTTCGCTGGGCATTGCAGTCGGTCAATCCTTCATAGTTGAGCCGTGATTGTCGACGATTTACGTCCCGAGTTCGAGCGACCGAAACTGGCCGATTTCCGCCTGACCTGCATAGCGAATCTCGAACCGGAGCGATCCTCTACTCAGTTCCCGGATCACCGCTCCAAGCTCATACTAATCCGCCAACTTTTTCAATTCGTACGCTTTCGCCGACGAAGAAACCTTGACTGCGATCAGAAACGGATCTTGTTCAGCCAAGGCATCGCCTAATGCCAGGACATTACTTGAGTAATGATCTTTCGCTGCAGGGGTGAACACGAATTTTCTGTCAGCGTGAAAAACCGTTGTCGCCGCGTGGGTGGTATGTCCATTCATTCTCGTTCCACCCCCGGTGATGAGTGCTATGGCGACCATCGAATATTTCAAATTCTCGGTCGCATCTCTGCCAGGCACTGGAAACGCAAACCTGTCGTCGTATCGCATAGCGTCGATAGCGTAACGAGGCAATCAGCTAGACCTTGCAGATCGGCTCGGCCCTCGAAAGGGTCGCGATGCCGACCGAGGAAGGCCTTCAGTATTTAAGCTCTGCCTGGGCGAAAAATGCGCTCGCGACCTTCAGAAGCTCGTTAGCATGACACAGCTCATCGACCTCGCGCTCCAGCGCCTTGAGGTGCTCGCGCTCTCTGCGGTGCATTTGGTCTAGCTTGATCCATTGGTGCAGCCAATCCTTGGTGCAATCGATTCGACCGCTGCCGACATCGACGGATTTTCGCTACGCTGGTCGCGCACCATACTACTGCACGCTCCCGAACTTCCGGGGAAGCTTGTTTACCGTCTTGTTCATAGCCCAACCGTCTCAAGCGTTGGAGCTCCCCCAAAAATCCGGCGCGGTTCATGAGCGGGTATTTCCGGGGGGGCAACACAGACCTGCATAAATCCGCCCGAATGAATTTCAGTGATAGCTGAGATCTCCCCATTAATGTGCAATCTGCGTTCAAAAAATATAACCCACCGTAAATTGCGGACAAATTAAAATCTCGGCAAATTCCCAAATGAGATAACGTCATTTATGCGGAACAATCTGCTTTAATAGTATTAAAGTGCCCCCCTCGATTTTCGACTAGCGAACTATTCGCTAGATACGAGGAAATTATGCGACTAGGCATTGTTACTGGAGGTCATGGTCCCGAGCGAGCAGGTGCGCTTCTTTCCGGGAAGCATGTGCAAGAAGCCTGCATATCCCTAGGCATCAATCATAAAATTCTTGACGCAGCGGACCTGAATTTTCACGAGCTTAGGCAAGTCGAGTGCGTGTTTCTTACCACGCACGGATGGTACGGCGAGGACGGAAAACTACAAGGGACCCTCGACATGCTACGCATTCCGTACTCAGGATCCGGGGTCGCTGCCAGCGCGGCCGCCTACTTCAAGCCTTTCGCCAACGCAATTGCAACAAGTATCGGTTTACGAACTCCCCGATCGCAAGTTGTCGATCTGAGATCCCCGGAAGCAGTTAGTCCCCATTGCCTGCATAAACTTCTCGGCTCTCGTGTATTCGTCAAGCCAGCTTCCAATGGTTGCAGTCAAGGAGCAAAAATTCTAAATAGCGCTGACGACGTCAAGGACTGGATGAAAAGTTCGGCACACGGCGAATGCCCAGTTTTCCTGGCTGCCCAGTATGTTCGAGGTAAAGACATCAGCGTCGGCATCATCGAAATTGACCATAAACCCGTGGCTCTCCCTTTGCTGGAGACCCGGCACGGAGACCACTTCTATAGCTTCGAAGTTAAAAGCGGAAAAATACCTCGAAATTACGTTTGCCCGGCAGAAATATCTAGATCGACTGAAAAAACACTCAAAGATCAAGCTCTTAAAATCTACCAAGCTTTGGGTTGCAGAGGATTCGCTCGCGTAGATTTCATTTTATCTGAGGAAGATCCTTGGTTTCTTGAGGTGAATACGATTCCCGGGCTTTCCAAGGAAGGCAATTTTTCCCAAATGAGTTATGCGTTCGGCTGGAATTATGAAGAGTTGATTTACCGATTAATTTCCACAATTGATAAATCAATTTCGTACCGGCCGTAAATGCAAAATCTTATTAAGATCTTGATAGTTGCCGCACTGAACTTTCTAGGTGAGGGACTTTACCGCGCATCAATTCCCATTATCGCGATAGCTCTGGAGACGAAGCCATCAACTGTTGGCGTATCTGTCGCGATCTCAAAACTTCCGTGGCTATCCGCTTCGATTATCGTGGGTGTAGCAATAGACAGATATGCACCCAACATTGTTATTCAGATCGGAGCTTTAATTAGATTGTCTGGACTTTTTGCACTTGCAACTTTGTTATCCAATGGCCAACTAACGTTCCATGCCTTCCTGCTGATTTCATTAATCATTTCCACAGGAGACGTAGCGACAGAAGTGGCGATTCAAACATCCATCCCCAGTCTAGGATCTAAAATCAATCTACCTAACGCCAACGCGAAACTGTACGGAACACAGATGGTTGCGGGGCAGCTGGTGGCCCCTGCTACGGCTGGAGTACTTCTTGCTACGAGCATAGATTTGCTTGTCACTTTCGCAATCTCAATTCAAATCACCACCACGGCATTTGCAATTTTTTATAAACCAGTGACGCCCAGATCCCTGCCACCCCGATCTTCCACCATAGAATTAATCAAAAAAATATTTAAACATCGAACTCTTTTGGGGATCTTCGCAGTCGGGTCTCTAATGATGGCGTCTTATGGTGCATGGAGCTCGGTTTTTGCGTTATACGCCTTCGATTCCTGCAACGGGCTAGGAATGACAACGGCAAATTATGGACTAATGATGTCTTCAATTGCACTAGGAGCACTGGCCGGCGCAATTTTAATTCCAAAGTTGATTTCTACTATCGGCGAGTTCTCCTTAATATGCTTTGCATCTAGCGCAATTTTCATGCTTGCCATTATCTGCTTACTTTCGCAATCCAGCGCACTAGTTCTCATTGCACTAATTCTCTATGGAACGTCATTGAGCGCATGGAACGTGGTTGCTATCAGCTACAGGCAACGAATTATACCCAGCCAAATGCTTGGGCGAGTAACTGGCATATACCGGACTATTTCGTGGGGCGCCATGCCCTTAGGTGCTTTTTTGGGCGCCGCCATAGCCTCGAAATACGGGTATCCGGCAGCGTTTGGCGCCGCCGCAATCATATCCGGACTACAGTTACTTGCCATTCCGTTACTTAACGAAATCAGAGAGGAAAATAATGAAAAGAAGATACATACACGATAACGTCCCATATAGATCTCAATGGGGAAATCCAGATTTCAATAAAAAGATAATTGATAATCGAATCGACCCTTGCCAAGATCCAACGTGGGTTAATGCGGGATTTATCAGTGAAGATGAATATCGATTTTGGAGTCGAAGAATATGTGGAATTGCATGCCTGGAGTCCATTCTGGATTTCACCGAAATCCCACACAAAAATAGAAAAAGCATGCTATTCGACGCAATTCAGCGAGGAGCCTACGTGATATCAGAGAATAATATTGTAAATGGACTCATTTACGATCCATTTTGCAAATGGATTTATGAAGAATACAAAATAAAAACAAAAGTTTACAAAAATCAAAACCTACACTACGTAGCAGACAACATATCCCAATTCACCATGGCGATAGCCTCGGTTAGCACGGAAATAAGAGCACCTACGATGCCAAATTTCCGGCAAGGGGGACATCTAATTTTGATTTATGGCGCAGATGAAAAAAATATTTATTTTCACAACCCATCTGGCACCCCTCCATTTCAAAAAAATGTGTGCTTATCAATCGACGAAGCGGAGCGCTTTCATGCAAGGCGAGGAATTTTACTTCAGGCACCACAAGCACAACAATACAACTTCCTAAAAGGATAAAAATCAAATGAAACCAACTGACCTGGTGATGCAACACAAGAGTCAACACTCAGAGATATGCAAAAGCAACAGATGTCTTCAGGAAGTTGTTGATCGAATAGCCCCATTCATTCAACCTACGCCCACACTAAAGTCAGATCATCTGAATGATTTTCTGAAATGCAATCTTTTCGTAAAAGCAGAATGTTTGCAGCGAACGGGATCTTTCAAGATCAGAGGGGCATTGAACAAAACTCTTTTGTCGAATGCAAGTTCTCCATCACACCACTTTGTGACTTGGTCCTCAGGAAACCATGGAGCTGCCGTAGCTGAGGTAGCGCGGCTCTTGGGCGTTCCTGCGACGGTGGTCGTTCCCCCATGGATACCACAAGCGAAAATCGACAACATTGTCAGTCGCGGGGCAGGAGTTCTTTTCGCATCGGCTGGCGAAAACATCACGGAGCTTGGAAATACTGTCGCCCGCGAACTCGATGCGGTCGTCATACCCGCATATGACGATATCTCCGTAATTGAAGGCCAGGCAACCGTGACTTTGGAGTTACTTTCTCAATTTTCTGACCACAATGGAGGCACAGATCCTGATGTGCTTCTCTACCCGTGCGGGGGTGGCAGTCTCATAGCGGGAGCGTCATTGGCGCTTGGACACAGTCCAATAGAACTCATCGGGGTTGAGCCAAAAAGTGCTGCCGACACGAAGATTTCACTGTCCGAAAACAAAGTTTGTGAAGACCCCAATGCCAGCGCAACGATATGCGACGCTCTGAGAAATCCCCGCCCTGGGGCACTCACCTTTGAGCTGATGAAGCAATCGGTTCACGAAGTCATGTTGGTTAGCGACGCAGAAGTCGAAGCTGCAATGAAAGTGCTCTTCGAACAGTTCAAGCTCGTGACTGAACCGGGTGGTGCCATTGCAGTTGCTGCGGTCCTGTCGAAACCACAAAGATTTCGCGATAAAGACGTTGTAGCGGTCGTCTCGGGTGGCAATGTATCTCCCACCACATTTTTCAACGCGATCAAACTAAATTGAACGCAATTCGAGCATCTCGAAGTATTTCTGACAGGGAAAGCAAGGCAGCGTTATTTGAGCAGGCTCGATGTCACGCAATTTTCATTGGGAGAGTCAGAAACTTACTGCTCAAGGCGGGTTGATCGTCGCACGGACGTTCGTAATCGATCCGCCTACAGGATAGCAATCTGATTCATTGCGGCTTTCCAGTCCCTCGTGGGAAGGTCGCCCCCGATCGACGGTGATGTTTCGGAGCACCAGCCAGATGCGTTTAGTTGCGGCATCATCGTTCCGGAAGTGTCCCCGGGTCTTGATGATCTTGCGTAGTTGCGAGTTGCTGTTCTCAACGGCATTCGTCGTGCAGATCACGTTGCCCACTTCCGGCGGCAACGCAAAGAGCAGAATCACACCATCACAGGCATTACGTCAGGCTGCACTGACCGGCAGGAATTCTGGCCTCATGGCCCATCTGCAAAGCTATCGAGTTTGGCCTGCGCAGCTTCGGCGCGGCAAAGCATAGATCGGCCGGATCGCAGCAGAGAGCGATTCACCGTCTTTCCGGCTCGCTGATTTGAGGCTATCTCAGATCAGGCGGACGATGCAGGTTTGCAAGGTTGTTGCCGAAAACTCGGCAACCAGTGCTTCAGGCATGCTCTTGGGGCCATCGGTCACTTCGATCAGATGTCGTTCACACCGCGCGTTTTCAGATCGTTAAACACCGACCCAGTTTAACGACGGGTTGCCCACTACAAAGAACATAAGCCACTAAGTCGCCACCGCCCGCCCAATCGAGAGAATTGGCCCGGTCGGTCGGCCGATCGGTGAACCTTGAGGGGGCTCAAGGGTGATCTCAAACAACTGATTGGGCTGAAGCGGCGGAAGTTTGTCGATAGAAAACTCGACAGCCCCTCCCGCCTGCAACAATCCCAACGAAACCGGGCCGGACCATCCATCGGCCTTGGTCCATAGCTGCAACGCCTTATCTGCCTGCATTGGCTCGGGTTTCAGAGGGATCAAACGCAACTTTCGATCGGCTCCGACCTGTACCAGCCAGCCCGGACTTTTATCTAGCGGAGACGCGAGTACGACGACAAACCGTGGCGGCGACGCGGGTGTGCCCAGCTTCCCTCCGAGGACGACGGCGAGCACTAACGCTGCGCAGGACACTACGCCCGAGGCCAGTCTCCAAAAACGAATGTCGTCCCACCAGCGACGCCATACCGAGCGCCGCGCGGCTGAGATGCTCCGGCTAATGCGTCGCCAAAGTTGTGCCGTAGGCGCAAGCGGCGCGACGGTGTCGGCCAACGGTTGCAACCGGGACTCCCATTGCGCAACCTTTGCCGCCAAGACCGGCTCATTCAGTAGTCGCGACGCCACCGCCTGTCTACGCTCCCAAGACAAGGTGCCGAGGACGTATTCGCCCGCGAGGTCGTCAAGCGCGCTAAGTTCCTCCGGCGTCATTCCATACACTCACGAAGCGATTGCAGACCGCGACGTACCCACGCCTTCACACTGCCCAGAGGAGATCGCAGACGCTCCGCGATCTCGCTATGCGAGCAGCCGTCAAGATACGCGTAAAGGATACTGGCGCGCCGGGGGGCATCCAGCCGCTCCAGACACTTGGCCAGACGGCCACGCATCAGCGGATCAGCGTCCAACGAGAACGGATTGGGGACGTGCGTTGTGTCGGCGTTCATACAGGCGTCTAGCGTGTCCTCGTCCACATCGACTTCGTTGCTCCGGCGACGAACGGTGTTGAGCGCCTGATGACGGACAATGCTGAAGATCCACCCGCGCCCGGAACCGCGCGCCGCATCAAAAGTGGCTGCCTGTGTCCAGACGCTCACGAACGCATCGTGCAATACATCTTCAGCCAGTTGCCGGTCGCGCACGATGCGTTGTGCGACACCGAGAAGATAGGCGGCATCTCGCTCATAGAGCTGCCGCAATGCCTTGGCGTCCTGCCGGCGGCACGCGGCAATCAATGATTCGTAGTCAAAATCATCCGTCTTGTCGTGCACAGGCACCCCTCGGAAGCGCGCGGCGGCACGCGTTCAACATGCCGCCGAAGATAGACTACGCTTTCCGGAAAATGCCTTTAGCGTCAAATCCTGTCAAGAGGCTTTCCAAAATATGTAGTCCGCCTGATATTTGACGGTTTCCTTCGCGCCTTTGGTCGCCATAGTGCATTGCGAGGCGGGTGCCGTGCCACCCTGGGTCGCCAGCCGCTGAATATAGGTCACGCCCTGCATCGCCCCCGACCCCGTAGCGGGATTCGCCTTGACCAATTGCAGCGGAATATTCCCCGTGCCTGCCGGTGATATCGCCACCTGAGTCGCTGTCACCTTGGAACCATCGTTGGCTTCCCATGTGGCGGGCGGGCCGTAGTACTTCCCGACGGCGTTGCCGGATCGGTCGCTCAGAACGGCGTCAGGACCAACGAAGCTCCATTCAAACTGGCCCATCGCATCCTTCTTTTCCCGGCATTCATAGAGAATTTCTCCCTTACCCACGGTTTGCATGGTGACGCGATGGCCGTCGGGAACCTTAACGGCATCTGCAATCGGTGCCGATGGACCAGACATCGACATGTTTCCGGCGCAAGCACCGAGAAGGGCCGGGGCGGCCAAGCAGACAAAGACGATGCGCTTCATGGCAAAACTCCTATGTGGATTTGATAAGGCTGATGTCTCGAATCCGGGAACATCACTCTCTCTAGACACGAAGCGCCGATTTGGATGCAGTCCATCGGAATTATTTTCCCCACCGCGACCGCCACACGAGCAAAGACGATAAGCGTGACCAGCGGATCGCGAGTGCGAGCCAGCGGCCAAAGTCATCCGCGAAAGCATTTGAAAGATGACAAGCGCCGTCTGCTGCTCACGCAGCAAAGTGGCCTTTTTCCACGCCCGGATCCACGAGCGCTGCGCCAACCTGCCGCATTGACGCCATCCCCCGAAACAAATTTGCCTGATATTCTTGCGGACGAAAGACGCGCGCTCAACGGCACGTTTTCTGCCATCACCGTTAAGAAAATCCATCATGACAACAACACCCGCGTCCGTTGCACAGACAACAACGGGCGTCGCCGCCGGTCTGGCAATCCTGTATTTTCTTCGCCCGGTACTCATTCCGTTCTTTCTTGCCATACTCCTGCGAATTCTGATTTCGGGCATCGTCTCCTTGGTCGTTCGTATCCTGCCGCGCGCGCCGAAATGGCTGATCCTGGTGGCAACCGCAGCGATTGTGGGCTTCAGCGCCTATAGCATCTTCATCATCACGCTTCAGGGGATTAGCGATCTCATCAAACAATCCCCCGACCTGCCGGGTCAACTCGACCGCCTCATCCGATCCGCCACCGTGGGCTTCGGACGGAAATTCGATCTGGCAACGGTGCTCGGGTTGATCGATTTACCTCAACTCGAGCACAGCTTTGCCGCCTGGCTGGGAAATGCCGTGTCGATGGCATTTCTGACCCTGCTGTTTCTCGTGTTCATGCTGCTTGGGGCGTCGAGGAACACCGATCCCAAGATTCTGCGAATCACGACGAGCGAGGCCCGGGCGAACTCCCAGCGCATGGTGCTCAACAAAATCGTGCATGGCGTGCAGGCTTATCTGATCTCTCAAACAGCCATCAATCTGGCGATTGCCGTGATCTCGGCTCTGGTCTTCCGCGTCGCGCAACTGCCGAACACGGCCTTCTGGGCGGTCACGGTGTTTCTTCTCGCATTCATGCCCGTCGTGGGGCCGTTCGTGGCGAGCGTCGTGCCCGCCCTGTTTGCGGCGCTCCATAGCGATTCGATTACCGTGCCGCTCGCGGTGTTTGTCGTCACCCTCTCCATCTTCCAGATTGCGCACAATCTCGTGCAGCCCAAACTCCAGGCGAAAAGCACGAACACAGACCCGCTGTTCGGGTTGTTCGCACTCGGGATCTGGACGCTGGTGTGGGGCGTGCCAGGCGCCATTCTCTCGACCCCGCTGACCGTCCTCGTGATGGTGATCGCAGCGCAGTTTCAAAGCAGCCGGTGGTTGGCGATTCTCATCTCCCACGACGGCGCGCCCGACGCAGCCTTTGCGCAATCCTCCACCGAGAAATGAACGCCTGAAGATTGGGCATGTATCCATCACGCCTCACCAACTCTTATATAAGATATAAGACATTTGACGTAGTCGGGTGTCGGGACTAAAATCACGATCAAAGTAGCGCCCGGTATAGCCCTGGAGGCCTGAAAAGCCTTCCCCCGAAACGCAACACAGCAGGTCTCCCCATGCTTGAAAACTATCGTGCTCACGTGGCCGCACGCGCCGCGCTTGGAATTCCTCCCCTGCCGCTCACGGCGCAGCAGACCGCAGAACTGGTCGAATTGCTGACGAACCCGCCTGCGGGCGAAGAGCAGACCCTGCTCGACCTGATCACCCATCGCGTGCCCGCCGGCGTGGACGAAGCCGCTCGTGTGAAGGCAGGCTTCCTCGCCGCCGTGGCCAAGGGCGAGACGGCTTGCGCGCTGATCTCGCGCGCTCGCGCCACCGAACTGCTCGGCACGATGCTGGGCGGTTACAACATCCAGCCGCTGGTTGAACTGCTGTGCGACGACGAAGTCGCCACCGTGGCCGCAGACGCGCTGAAGAAAACCCTCCTGATGTTCGACCAGTTCCACGACGTCAAGGAACTGGCAGACAAGGGCAATGTCCACGCCCGCGCCGTGCTGCAAAGCTGGGCCGACGCCGAATGGTTCACCAGCCGCCCGGAAGTGCCGCAAAGCCTGACCGTCACGGTCTTCAAGGTCCCCGGCGAAACCAACACCGACGATCTGTCGCCGGCTCCGGACGCCACCACCCGCCCCGACATTCCGCTGCACGCGCTGGCCATGCTGAAAAACGCTCGCCCCGGCATCACCCCGGAAGAAGACGGCAAGCGCGGCCCGGTCAAGTTCATCGAATCGCTGAAGGAAAAGGGCCATCTGGTCGCCTATGTGGGTGACGTGGTCGGCACGGGCTCTTCCCGCAAGTCCGCCACCAACTCGGTGCTGTGGTTCACGGGCGAAGACATCCCGTTCATCCCGAACAAGCGCTTCGGCGGCGTGTGCCTCGGTAGCAAGATCGCCCCGATCTTCTACAACACGATGGAAGACGCCGGCGCTCTGCCGATCGAACTCGACGTATCGAAAATGGAAATGGGCGACGTCGTCGAACTGCGCCCTTACGAAGGCAAGGCCCTGAAGAACGGCGAAGTGATCGCCGAATTCCAGGTCAAGTCCGACGTGCTGTTCGACGAAGTGCGCGCCGGCGGCCGTATTCCCCTGATCATCGGCCGTGGCCTGACTGCCAAGGCCCGCGAAGCCCTCGGCTTGCCCGTGTCGACGCTGTTCCGTCTGGCGCAGCAGCCGGCTGACAGCGGCCGCGGTTTCTCGCTCGCACAGAAGATGGTCGGTCGCGCCTGCGGTCTGCCGGAAGGTCAAGGCATTCGTCCGGGTACGTACTGCGAACCGAAGATGACCTCGGTCGGCTCGCAAGACACCACCGGCCCGATGACCCGCGACGAACTCAAGGATCTGGCCTGCCTCGGCTTTTCGGCCGACCTCGTGATGCAGTCGTTCTGCCACACCGCCGCGTATCCGAAGCCGGTGGACGTGAAGACCCATCAGACCCTGCCGAACTTCATCAGCACCCGTGGCGGTATCGCACTGCGCCCGGGCGACGGCGTTATCCACTCGTGGCTGAACCGCATGCTGCTGCCGGATACCGTCGGCACGGGCGGCGACTCGCACACCCGTTTCCCGATCGGCATCAGCTTCCCGGCAGGCTCGGGTCTGGTCGCGTTCGCAGCAGCCACCGGCACGATGCCGCTGGACATGCCGGAATCGGTGCTGGTCCGCTTCAAGGGCAAGATGCAGCCGGGCGTCACGCTGCGCGATCTCGTCAACGCGATCCCGCTGTACGCCATCAAGCAAGGCATGCTGACCGTCGCCAAGCAAGGCAAGAAGAACATCTTCTCGGGCCGCATCCTTGAAATCGAAGGCCTGCCCGACCTCAAGGTCGAGCAAGCGTTCGAGCTGTCGGATGCCTCCGCCGAGCGCTCGGCCGCCGGTTGCACGGTGCACCTGAACAAGGAACCGATCATCGAGTACCTCAACAGCAACGTCACGCTGCTGAAGTGGATGATCGCCCAGGGCTATCAAGACCCGCGCAGCCTGCAACGCCGCATCACGGCAATGGAGCAATGGCTGGCCGATCCGAAGCTGCTCTCGCCGGATCCCGACGCCGAGTACGCGGCAGTCATCGAGATCGATCTGGCCGACATCCACGAGCCGATCGTGGCCTGCCCGAACGATCCGGACGACGTCAAGACCCTGTCGGATGTGGCCGGCGCGAAGATCGACGAAGTGTTCATCGGCTCGTGCATGACCAACATCGGTCACTTCCGTGCAGCGTCGAAACTGCTCGAAGGCAAGCGCGACATTCCGGTCAAGCTGTGGGTGGCCCCGCCGACCAAGATGGACCAGAAGCAGTTGACCGAAGAAGGTCACTACGGTGTCTTCGGTACGGCCGGCGCGCGCACTGAAATGCCGGGCTGCTCGCTGTGCATGGGCAACCAGGCACAAGTGCGTGAAGGCGCGACGGTCATGTCGACGTCGACCCGCAACTTCCCGAACCGTCTGGGCAAGAACACGAACGTGTACCTGGGCTCGGCGGAACTGGCGGCCATTTGCTCGCGCCTGGGCAAGATCCCGAGCAAGGAAGAGTACATGGCCGACATGGGTGTGCTCGCCACCAACGGCGACAAGATCTACAAGTACATGAACTTCGACCAGATCCAGGACTTCAAGGAAGTGGCCGACACGGTTCAGATGTAAGGCTGCTATCGGGGCACGGCGTGCAGTTTGCGTCGTGACACCTCGTCGCACCGAACCATGGCGCCGCGAGCATCCAGCTCTCGGCGCCATTTTTTATGGTTGTGATGGTGAAGCGACCGCCAGTTGCATAATTGCATGCCACACGAGCCGCCCGGCATATTAAACATCTACAGAAAAGTGCCGGTATCTCTGTGAAGGATTGGCGTCAACGCACGCTGTCATTGTCGCCAGAGACGAACTCGCTCCTTCAGAAACCGCAGCGCTCGAACTTGACGTCCTGACTGTCGATGACCCCACCCGAGCGCCCCGGCGCCCTTTGATGGCGCCAATACATATTGGTATGTCGGATGACGGCATCCGGTGGCGGCGCCCCGCGGTGCGTCATGTCCTCTGTGGTGTGGGCATCGCCGACCAGCGTCGCATCGTAACCGCGCACGAGTGCGCCATGGAGCGTCGATCGGACGCACATATCCGTCTGCGCACCGGTCACGATGAGCTTGCCGACACCGAGCCTCGACAGCACCTGCTCCAGATGCGTATCTTCAAACGCGTCGCGATAACGCTTTTCGACAATCGCCTCCCCCGCTGCCGGCGCAAGTTCGGCAACGATCTGCCAACCCTCGCTGCCCGCCTTGAGGTCCTCGTCGGCATGCTGCACCCAAACAACCGGCACCTGCGCTACGCGTGCCCGTTCGACGAGCCGATTGACGGCGTCGAGGACTTCACGACGTCGATAGACGTTTGCGACGACTTCATTTTGAAGATCGATAACGACGAGTGCGGTGTTGGGCCGATCGGCCAATGTGGTCATGAGTGGACACCTCTTGATGAGAGAACGCATCTTAGCGGGATCTGCGATGCATCACGGATAATTCCGTCAACCGTTGAAGCGCAACGTCTCGATCATCAACGACAGCACGGGTGAGAGCTGGCGCCGGTTGGCGTAGTAGAGGTGATAACCCGGCAGTCGCGGCCACCACGCTTGAAGCACGGGCACCAACCGGCCGGCGGCGACGTGCGGTTCAATGACGTCGAGCGGCAGGTATGCCAATCCCATACCGTCGAGTGCCGCTTGCAGCATCAGAAACGTGTTGTTGAACACGGTCTGACCGTCCACGCGCACGTTGAGCGACTCGCCGTCTTTCTCGAAATCCCATGCGTACAGGCCGCCATGCGTGGGCAGACGCAAATTGATGCATCGATGCTCGGCGAGCTCGCTCGGCGTGACGGGCGCTGTCCTTCCTGCCAGATACGCCGGCGAGCCGGCAACCGCCATCTGAAAATCTGGGCCGATACGCACGGCAATCATGTCCTTATCCACCCGATCGCCAACGCGCACACCCGCATCGAAGCGATGCGCGGCGATGTCGGTGAATGCATAGTCCACACTGAACTCCAGACGGATGTCGGGATATTCGTGCAACAACGGCATCAGTCGCGGCCAAAGCACGGTGGCGATCGCGTGATCGTGTGCCGTGATGCGCACGGTCCCGGCAGGTTTGTCCCGCAGCAACGTCAGCGACGCCAGCTCCGCCTCGATCTCGTCGAGCCGGGGTGCCAACGTCCCCAGTAGTCGCGCGCCGGCCTCGGTGGTGGACACGCTGCGGGTCGTACGCGTGAGCAAGCGCACGCCCAGCCGTGCCTCCAGCGCCAGCATGGCATGACTCAACGCCGAGCGCGAAATGCCCAACTGCGCAGCGGCTCGCGTGAAACTCCGCTCGCGCGCCACCGTCACGAATGCCTGAAGATCGTTCAGATTTTCTCTTTTCATTGGTGAACCCTTTGCACCAGGGCATGCTGATTTTGCAATCTTCTCAAACAATTGGGTGACTTGTACATTGGCAATACGCGCATGGCTTGCATGAGCAAGTCGAGCGAGCACTACCTCAAGGAGTTGACCATGGAACTGAAACGCGCCGGATCGCAGCCTTCCGTCAAAGGCCCCGCCGAATTTTTCACGGGCACGGTCCGCATCGATCCCCTGAACAACCCGCCGGCACCTGCGCGCGTGTCGTGCGCCAGCGTCACCTTCGAGCCCGGCGCACGTTCCGCGTGGCACACCCATCCGCTTGGCCAGACGCTCATCGTCACGGCCGGTTGCGGCTGGACCCAGTGTGAGGGCGAGGAGATCGTCGAAATCCGTGCAGGCGATGTCATCTGGTGCCCGCCCGGTCACAAGCACTGGCACGGCGCAACCCCTACCACGTCGATGACGCATATCGCGGTTCAGGAAGCGCTCGACGGCAAGAACGTCGTGTGGCTGGAGCACGTCACCGATGCGCAGTATCTGGCGGGTCCGTCGGGTGAAGCGAAGCGTTAAGACGTCGCCCGCCGGCCAAACGAGATTCCGATCGGGGAGGACGATCATGCGCAAGCCCTTCAATGCCATCGCGGCTCGTGCCGTGCTGGCGTCGCCCATCATGACCACCGTGTGTGGTCATCATGAACATGACTGAGCGACTGCGAGCCTCGCACCGGCGTAATCGAAGGCTTGCCACAGCCGTCCTCGCGAGTACGTTGGTGATGGACGCCACGTTTTGTCTGGCCGACAACCTGCCGGACACCGCAATCAAGGAGTACGCGACGATGCCTGACGAACAAGCACTTTCCGCGAAACAGCAAGCGATCGCGCCACTTGCCGCCTTCGCGGCCACGGGCGACATGGCGCGTCTCGCGAACGCGCTGAATCAAGGGCTGGATGCCGGGTTGAGCGTGAGCGAGATCAAAGAAATTCTGGTGCAACTCTATGCCTACGCCGGTTTCCCCCGCAGCCTCAATGCGCTCGGTCAACTGATGAAGGTGATCGATACACGCAGGGAGCGCGGCATCCACGATGTGCCCGGTCGGGATCCCGGTCGAGACATCCCGACGGGCGAGGCCCTGCTCGCCGCAGGCACCGCGAACCAGACGAAGCTCGCCGGAGCCCCCGTGAAGGGGCCGTTGTTCGACTTCGCGCCAGCCATCGACCAGTACCTGAAGACACATCTGTTTGGCGACATTTTCGAGCGCGACAACCTCGACTGGCAAAGCCGCGAACTGGCAACGGTGGGCGCGCTGGCTGCGCTCTCCGGCGTCGAGCCGCAATTGCAGGCTCACATCGGCATCAGCTTGAACGTGGGCCTGAGCGTGGCGCAGTTGCGTCAGGTGGCGCGGCGCTTGGACGAGCAAGGGGACGCCACCGCAGCGCTGCGTGTGCAGGCAGCACTCGATAAGCAAGCGCAGCGATAAGCATCACGCCGAGTCGCAGGCGAGTCGTGAAGCCTTCGATTCCGGTGTGTGCGTTCGATCGACAAGGGACGGCGACGGATTACGTCATGAATCAATCTGTTGAGAGATTGGAGAAAGCATTGTGAATATTTCGTTTGAAAATCAGGTGGCCCTCGTGACGGGCGCAGCCTCGGGACTGGGCTTGGCAACGGCGAAGGCATTTGCCGCATCCGGTGCCTCGGTGGCGTTGGCAGACTGGAACGAGAGTGCGGTCCGTCATGCGGCGCAAGCGCTGGCCGATCAAGGCTACAAGACCCTCGCCATCCGTTGCGACGTCTCCGACGACGCGCAGGTGGAGGCCATGGTGGCACAGACGGTCAGCACCTTCGGCCGACTGGATGTCGCGTACAACAACGCCGGCGTTCAAAATGTCCTGGCAGAGACGGCGGACTCGCCTCGCGACGACTACGACCGCGTCATGTCGATCAATCTGCGTGGCGTGTGGAGTTGCATGAAGTTTGAATTGCAGCACATGCGCAAGCAAGGCAGTGGTGCCATCGTCAATTGTTCGTCGCTTGGGGGACTGGTAGGCGGCGCCGAGCGCGGAACCTATCACGCGGCCAAGCACGGCGTGATAGGACTGACAAAAAGCGCAGCGCTCGAATATGCCGCGCGTGGCATCCGGATCAATGCGGTATGTCCGGGGCTGATCTGGACACCGATGTCGGAACAGATGGTGGCCTCAGGCCAAGGAGAGGCGCTCAACGCGATGGTGGCGAGTATCCCGATGGGGCGCCAAGGTCGCGCGGAAGAAATTGCCGATGCCGTTCTATGGCTTTCCAGCTCGGCGGCGAGCTACGTGACCGGTCAATCGATCTCGGTAGACGGCGGTTTCATCATGCGTTGAACGTGGACGACACGCTCGACGTTGTATGTTTCGAAGGGGACTCAGACGCGACAGGCAGGTCTTGCATTCGTCCATGACGCTGCACGACTCGGCATCCATGCCTTGCACGCCGAGTCCCCGCCCCAGGCACTCACCTCACGAGGAATCCCATGCTCGCCACCATGCTCCACGGACCGCGCGACATCCGCTTCGAGACGCGGCCCGATCCTGAGATCATCCATCCCACCGACGCGATCATCCGCATCGCGGCGACCTGCGTCTGCGGCTCCGACCTCTGGCCGTATCGCGGCATCCAGACCATTACCGAACCGATGCCTATGGGGCATGAGTACTGCGGCGTGGTCGAGGCGGTCGGACGCGACGTGCGTCACATCAAACCGGGCCAGTTTGTGATCGGCTCGTTCTTTGCTTCGGACAACTGCTGTCCGGTGTGCAATTTTGGTTATCAGTCGTCGTGTCAACAGGCCGAGTTCGTGGGCGGTGCGCAAGCGCCTTTGCTACGCGTGCCTTTGGCGGACGGTACGCTGGTCGCCGTGCCATTAATGCCTTCGCCCGACATGCTGCCCGACCTGCTGGCACTGTCCGATGTGATGGGCACCGGCTGGTTCGGTGCCGTGGCGGCGCAGGTCAAGCCGGGGGCTACCGTCGCTGTGGTCGGTGACGGCGCGGTCGGGCAACTGGCCGTGCTGTCGGCGCGGCAGATGGGCGCCGAGCGCATCATCGCCATGAGTCGTCATCCGGCGCGCCAGCAGATGGCGCGCGACTTTGGCGCGACGGACATCGTGGAGGCGCGCGGCGACGAAGGCGTTGAACGCATTCGCGAAATGACGTCAGGTCTGGGCGTGGATTGCGCGATCGAATGCGTGGGCACGCAGGAATCGATGATGCAGGCCATTCACGCGACGCGCGTTGGCGGACACGTGGGCTATGTTGGCGTGCCTCACGGCGTGACGCTGAAAGGTGAGGAATTGTTCTTCGAGCACGTCAACCTGCATGGCGGTCCGGCGCCTGTGCGCCAGTTCTTGCCCAAGCTCATCGGCCTCGCGCTGGATGGCAAGATTCATCCGGGCAAGGTGTTTGATCTGACGCTGCCGCTGTCCAATGTTGCCGACGGGTACCTCGCCATGGATGAGCGACGCGCGGTCAAGACACTGCTAATGCCATGATTTTTTGAAACTTACAGAAGCCCAATGACGCAACCGAGGCATGGCGTTGCGCTGACGGCCCCGCACGCCTTCCTCCTTGGGAGATCAATTTTTCCCTCATCTTGAGCTGTGACACGGTTTGCTCCAGAATGCACTCTGATGGCTCTCTGGGGAAATAAAAGAATATGAATAAGACGAGTGGAAACGTCGAAGCGCAGAAATCAGACTCGAACGCCAAGCGTGCGCTCAAGATCTATGCCTTGGCACTTGTTGTTGGCTGGATTGCCGCGAAGGCATTTTTGGGGCTGACCAATCCAAGGGGAGAGCTGCACGCGGTGTTGCCGCTCGGCGTCTTTGTCGTGTGGGGCATCCTCTTCTTTGCCGTGGGGCTCTCGAGCTTCATCGGCGCAATAGCGGCGCTTTTCGGTGGCTTGTGGGCCCGTCTGAAGGGGGAGCGATATTACGGAGAGGAGATTCCCCTCGTCTCTTTCTTTCGCGAAGCGAACCCGCTTTTCGCGGTGTTTCTGCTGTTGACGCCATGCGTAGCCATGTGGTTGCTGGGTGCTATCTACCCCCACGGTTTCTGAGCGTACGTAAGGCCGTGCGTCGTGCGTGACCCGCCGGCCTTACGAGGGTTCCAGCCAGCCGACAACTCAGTCGTAAGCCCGCGCATCCTCGACCAGTTTCCCGTCCGTCGGCAGACTCCCGGTCGCCACAAAGTCGACCTCGCCGCGCAGGCGTGTCACGTCCCGCAAGGTGGCCTGCACTCGGGCGGCCAGCCCTTCAGACGGCGAGGCGTTCGTCTCGCAAAGCAGGCGCATCCGATCGTCGCCGACTCGCCCTTCCACACGCAGACGCAAGCGAACCAACTCGGGATACCGCTTGCCGATCTCGCCGATCTGTCCCGGGTGCACGAACATGCCACGCACCTTGACCGTCTGATCGGCGCGCCCGAGCCAGCCCTTGAGCCGCATATTCGTGCGCCCGCAAGGACTGATGCCCGCTTCCACGGCCGACAAGTCCCCCGTCGCGAATCGAATCAGCGGATAGTCCGGATTGAAGTTTGTCACCACGACTTCACCGATCTCGCCGTCCGGCACCGGCTTCGTGCCACCCGGCTCCACCAGTTCCACGAGCACGTTCTCGTCGACGATCAACCCTGCCTGCGCGTCGCTCTCGAATGCAATCAGCCCCAGATCGGCCGTGCCATACAACTGTCGCGCCGTAATGCCGCGCGTCTTGAACCAGTCGCGCAACGACGGCGGTAGCGCCTCGCCCGACAACGTCGCCCGTCGAATGCTGCTGATGTCCGCCCCGGCCGCCTCGCTCTTCTCGATCAGTATCTTCAGAAACGACGGCGTTCCCGCATACGCGACCGGTTGCAAGTGGCGAATCGCCTCAAGCTGCAACTCTGTCTGCCCTACCCCCGCCGGGAACACGCAACAGCCCAGCCGAGCCGCGCCCGTCTCGATCATCATGCCCGCCGGCGTGAAGTGATACGAATACGTGTTGTAGACCAAATCCCCCGCGCGCAAACCCGCCGCAAACATCGCGCGCGCAAAGCGCCACCAGTCACTGGCGCGGCCGTCCGGCTCATAGATCGGCCCCGGCGACTGATACACGTGCGCCAGCGCCCCCATGGGCGTCGCGTTCATCCCGCCCAACGGGGGGTGACGCACCTGATACGCCGACAGATCCGACTTGCGTGTCACGGGCAGGCTGGCCAGCGCGGCGCGCGAGCCGATGTCCTTCGCGTCGACCTCCCCCAGCACCTGCGCGAAATACGGCGCATGCGTCTGCGCATGCGACACATGCGTCGGCAGCGCCGCCAGCAGGGCCTTCTCGCGAACCTCCGGCGCACGAGTTTCCAGCGTGTCGAAGTAATCGTTCATATAGACGGAAATACGTTGAGGATTGACGGTCATCCATTCACCAGCCACGCCGGCACTCAAGCGATCCAGCGCTTGCGCCGCCGGTAACTCTTGACGTTGCGAAAACTCCCCGCGCTGCTCGCACCATCCTTGGCGATCCCCAGATAGAACTCCTTTACGTCCTCGTTATCGCGCAACGACTGCGCGTCGCCGTCCATCACCACCCGGCCGTTTTCGAGGATGTAGCCGTAGTCCGCATAACGCAGCGCCGCCATCGTGTTCTGCTCTGCCAGCAGGAAGCTGACGTTCTCCCGCTGGTTCAGATCGCGCACGATCGCAAAGATCTCCTCAACGATCTGCGGCGCGAGCCCCATCGACGGCTCATCGAGCAACACCATCGACGGCTGCGCCATCATGGCGCGCCCGATGGCACACATCTGCTGCTCACCGCCCGACGTGTAACCCGCCTGCGATTTGCGACGCGTCTTCAGGCGCGGGAAATAGGCATAGATGCGTTCGAGCGCGTGCTGCTGGGCACTGCGCGACGCATGGCGCACATAGGCACCGGTCAGCAAATTCTCTTCGATGGTCAGATGGCCAAAGCAGTGACGCCCTTCCATCACCTGAATCACCCCGCGCTTGACCAGACCGTTCGGCGTGAGTTTCTCGACCCTTTCGCCGCGATAGTCGATCGTGCCTTTCGTCACCTCGCCGCGTTCGGCCTGAAGCAGGTTCGAAATGGCCTTGAGCGTCGTACTCTTGCCCGCCCCATTGGCCCCGAGCAGCGCCACGATCTTGCCGTCCGGCACGATCAGCGACACGCCCTTGAGCACCAGAATGACGTGGTCGTATATGACTTCGATATTGTTGACGCGCAAACTCGCTTCCATGCATAACTCCGGAATCGATGCTGCCGGGTTCAGCCACCGGCTCTGGTTCGTCAGCCTTCGCCCGCCTCGCGCCTGGCAACGCGGGCGAAGGCGTCGATCACATCTTGTAGCAGGCGGGCGTAATCCCCTTCTCCTTGGCGTACTGCTTCGCCGACGCTTCGAACAGCGGGTGAATCAGGCGTCGATTGCCCTCGATCCAGTCCGAGACGAGCACCCACTTGGCGCCGTCCCATTGCTGAATGCGCACTTTGCCCGAGCCCTCGTGGTCCTCACAGCTTGTCTTGATGTCGGGCAGCAGACCGGTCGCACCCAATGTCTTGAGCCGGGCCGCATCGATGTTCAGATTCTCGAGAGCCCAACGCACTTGCACCGGCGTCATGACCTTGCCCTTGCCAAACTTGTTCTGCGCCGTGTTGAGCGCTTCGACCGTGGCGACCGCCGCCGAAACGCCGCGGTTATAGAGCACCGAGCCGACCTTCGACGGATCCTGCATATTGCCCTTGCCCGCGCCGTAGACCACCTTCTCGATGTCGGCGATGAGCGGCACCTGCTTGCCCGCCACGTTCCAGGTCGCGCTCATGTATCCCTTGGCCGCCGGGCCTGCCGGAATCGTGTCTTCCTCTGAGCCGGCCCACCAGCTACCGACGATCTTCTCGCGCGGATAGCCCACTTTCTGCGCCGCCTTGAGCGCCGTCTGGTTCATCACGCCCCAGCCCCAGAACACCACGTAATCGGGGTTCTCCTGACGGATGCGCAACCATTGCGCGCCCTGCTCATTGCCCGGATGCGCGACCGGAATCTCGATCAGGTTGAACTTGTTGATCTTCGACTCCGCCTGCATGGCGACGATCGGCTCCTTGCCGTACGCCGAGTCGTGATAGAGGAAGACGATCTTCTTACCGTTGAGCGATCCGCCGTTCTTGTCCGCAAGGAACTTGATGATGGCCGACGCCTGCATCTGATACGTCGTCACCAGCGGGAACGCCCACGGGAACACGGTGCCGTCCACCGCGTCGGTACGGCCGTAGCCCATCATCACCAGCGGCACCTGATCGGTTGCCGTCTTGTCGATCAGCGCGTAGGAAATGCCCGTCGCCATCGTGTGGTAAGCCGTGCCCTTGGTGACCGGATTCTTGCCCTTGAGACGCTCGTAGCACTCCACACCCTTGGCGTTGTTGTACTCGGTCTCGCACTCTTCCCACGACAGCTTCACGCCGTTGACGCCACCGTGCTTGAGATTCACGTATTGCAGATAGTCGATGAACCCGCCGTAGAACGACTGCCCGTTCGCGCCATAGGGCCCGACCCGATAGTCAGCGAGTGCGATGAACTGATCGTTCGATTGGGCGAACGATGTGCTCACGCTCCCCATGCCGAGCACGAGCGCCGTACCCAACGAGACCGCCAAGTGTTTCGTGTTCATGCTGTGTCTCCATCTGTGGTTTTATTCGTGGCAAAACGTGTCTGGCAGCGCGCTACTCCCGGTGCGCGAACCAGTCGACTCTCAATGCGGGAAGGGCCAGATGCGCAGCTTCTCCTTGGCAATCTGCCAAAGCCGCGCCAGCCCGTGCGGCTCGACAATCAGGAAAAAGATGATGAGACCGCCAAACACCATCAACTGAATATGCGAGACGGTAGCGTTGGTGAAGGGCAAATGCAGGAATGACGCGATGGAGGGCAGCGTGCTGTCGAGCAGAATCGGCAACAGCAGAATGAAGGCTGCGCCCAGAAAGCTGCCGAGAATACTGCCGACCCCGCCGATGATGATCATGAACAGGATGCGAAAGGACAGATCCAGCGAGAAGCCATCCGGCTCGACCGAGCCGAGGTAGCAGAAGGCATAGAGTGCTCCAGCCACGCCGCAATAAAAGGAACTCACGGCGAAGGCCAGCAGTTTGACGCGCATTAGCGGAATGCCGATGACCTCGGCGGCGACGTCCATGTCGCGCACCGCCATCCACGCGCGCCCGATGTGGGAGCGCACCAGATTCTTCGCCACCAGCGCCATGACGCTCACAACGCCGAGCACGAACAGGTATTTGCGCACCGGCGTGTTGACGTCCACCCCGAGAATCGAGATCTTCTGCGCGGTGATCACGCCCGACGAACTATTGTTCGAGAGCCATGGAAACTTCGTCAGCACCCACAGCACGAAGAACTGCGCGGCGAGCGTGGCAACCGCCAGATAGAAGCCCTTGATGCGCAGCGACGGCAGACCGAACGCAATGCCCACGAGCGCCGCGCAAACGCCGCCAAGCGCAAACGACGCGAGAATCGGCATGCCTTCGATGCGCAGTTGAAAGTTGTAGGACGCATACGCGCCGACCGCCATGAACGCCGCCGTGCCCAGCGATAGCTGCCCGGCGTAGCCCGTCAGGAGATTCAACCCCAGCGCGGCCAGCGAGAACACGAGAAACGGCACCAGAATCGCCGTCAGCCAGTACTCGGCGGCAATCCACGGCAGCACGCCGAAGGCAATGGCAAGCACCGTGCCAACCGCGATCCGGTCCTGACGAATCGGGAAAATCTGGCCGTCGGCTTCGTACGATGTCTTGAACTGCCCTGCTTCGCGATAGAACATGGATGGCCTCTGCGATGAATACGTGCGCGTACGTCCCGAGTGGGATGCCGCCGGGTCAGACCCGGTCGATATGCCGCTCGCCGAACAACCCTTCCGGACGAACCAGCAGGAACAGCAGTGCGAAGACGTAAGGGAACCAGCCCTCGATGCCCCCGAAGTTCCCGCCAAACTGGCTTTGCAACAATTGCGGCACGTAGATCTCCGCAAGCTTTTCCGCCGCGCCGATGATGAGCCCGCCGACAATCGCCCCTGGGATCGATGTGAAGCCGCCAAGGATCAGCACGGGCAGCGCCTTGAGCGCGGTCATCGTCAGCGCAAACTGCACGCCGTTGCGTGAGCCCCAGAGCATGCCGGCCACCAGCGCGACAAACCCCGAAACGCCCCACACCACCACCCAGATCCGTTGCAGCGGAATGCCCAGCGAGAGCGCCGCCTGATGGTCGTCGGCCACCGCGCGCAGTGCCCGCCCGATACTCGTCGCCTTGAAGAACAGCGCGAGCAACGCTACCAGCACGGCGGCAATGCCGGCAGCGGCCAGATCGAAGCTGCTCACCAGCACGCCCGTCGAGTCCATGATCGACGCGATGGGTTCGTCGACAATGCCCAGCGACAGCGGGCGCACCTCGTTGCCCCACAGCAGCGGCGCCAGTCCTTCGAGGAAGAACGACAGGCCGATGGTCGCCATGAACAACGTGATGGGCGACTGGTTCACCAGCTTTCGCAGCACGAAGCGCTCCGTGGCGGCGCCCACCAGCACCATGACGCCGAACGCGCCGATGGCCGCCAGCCAGAGCGGCAAGCCGCGCTCCATCAGGCCGACCACCGAGAGCGCCGCGAAATACACCATCGCGCCCTGTGCGAAGTTGAATACGCCGGACGCTTTGAAGATCAGCACAAAGCCGAGTGCGACGAGCGAATACATCACCCCCGAGAGCAAGCCGCCAATCAGGATTTCCATAAAGAACTGCATCGATGTCTCCAAGTTGCCAACGCGTCGCCGGCCGCCCTCCACCGTCTACCTTGTACGTCCTACCGTCTACGCGTCATGCCGCTGCGGGCATCCCCTGAGCCGCCCCCAGATAGGCACGAATGACCTCCGGGTCCGCTCTGACCTCGGACGGCGTGCCGTCGCCGATCTTCTTGCCGTAATCGAGCACCACGACCCGGTCGGAGATGTCCATCACCACGCCCATGTCGTGCTCGATCAGCACGATCGTCGTGCCGAATTCTTCGTTCACTTCCAGAATGAAGCGGCACATGTCGCGCTTCTCTTCGAGATTCATGCCGGCCATCGGCTCGTCGAGCAAGAGCAGTTCCGGCTCGGCAGCCAGTGCACGCGCCAGTTCGACACGCTTTTGCAAGCCATAAGGCAGCCGTCCGACGGGTGTCTTGCGGATGTGCTGGATTTCGAGAAAATCGATGATCTCCTCGACCTTGGCGCGATTGGCCATTTCCTCCTGACGCGCTCGCCCCCACCAGATCGCGCTGGCGAGCAGGCCCGAACGCATGCGGGTATTGCGCCCCGTCATGATGTTGTCGAGCACCGTCATGCCCTTGAACAGGGCGATGTTCTGGAAGGTGCGCGCCACCCCCTGACGCGCCGCCGAGGTCGGGTGCATGCGCTGCCGCACCTCGCCGCGAAAGACGATCGTGCCTTGCTGCGGGTGGTAGACGCCATTGATCACGTTGAGCATCGAGCTCTTGCCCGCGCCGTTCGGACCGATGATCGCGCGAACCTCGTGCTCGCGAACGTTGAACGAGATGTCCGTCAACGCCTTTACGCCACCAAACGACAGGCTGATGTGCTGCAAATCGAGCAAGATGTCGCCGGTTTTGCGGTTGTCGTTCATGCCTTCTCCTGCGAAATACCTGGCTGAGTGCCGATGAAGGGGCCGCTGCGAACGTCAGGCGGCGCAGCGCAATTTCACAGGCGCAGGGTCATCGGCAGGCCCACGTGCGCCAACGACGCGGGCGGGATGTATCGTGAGCGTGGCGCTCACACTGCCCTCGCGGCCGTCCTCGAACTTCACGCGTGTCTCGATGAACTGCGTTGCCTTGCCCGAATAGAACGCGTCGATCAGCACGTTGTACTTCTGGGCGATAAACGCGCGGCGCACCTTGCGCGTGCGCGTAAGTTCGTCGTCGTCCGGGTCCAGTTCCTTGTGCAGGATCACGAAGCGCTGAATCTGCGCCTTCGAGAACGCCGACTCCTTGGCGAGATCCGCATTCACCGTGTCGACGCATCCCAGAATCAGTTCGGCAACGCGTGGGTGAGTGGCAAGGTCCACATACCCGGCATAGGCGAGGCTTTGCCGCTCCGCCCAATTGCCCACGGCGTCCATGTCGATGTTGATGAACGCGCACACGCCGTCGCGTCCGTCACCGAACGCGACCGCTTCCTTGATGTATGAGAAGAACTTGAGCTTGTTCTCGATGTACTTCGGGGCGAACAGCGCCCCGCAGGCGAGCTTGCCGACGTCCTTGGCGCGATCGATGATGCGCAGATGACCATCGGCGTCGATGATGCCGGCATCGCCCGTGCGGAAATAGCCGGCCTCGTCGATGGCTTCACGCGTGGCGTCGGGCCGCTTGTAATACGCTTTGAGCAGTCCCACGCCGCGCACGAGTACTTCCCCGCTGTCGGCGATCTTGATCTCCATGCCCGGCGCGACAGGCCCTACGCTGTCGAAGCGCACCTGACGATCCGGTTGCAGGCAGACATACGCGCACGTCTCCGTCTGTCCGTAGAACTGTTTCAGGTTGATGCCGATCGCGCGGTAGAAGCGGAACAGATCGGGGCCGATGGCTTCGCCGGCGGTATAGGCCGTGCGAATTCGGCTCATACCGAGTGTGTTGCGCAGCGGGCCGTACACGCAGAGATTCCCGAGCGCGTATTGCAGCCGGTCGAGCAGCGGCACCGCTCGGCGGTCGAGCACCGCCGCACCGCACCGGTTCGCCACGCCCATGAAATGCGCGAACATCTTTCGTTTGAGCCGATTCGCGTCTTCCATGCGGATCATCACTTGCGTCAGCACGTTTTCATACACGCGCGGCGGTGCGAAGTAATAGGTCGGGCCGATCTCGCGCATGTCCGTGGCGATCGTGTCGGGCGACTCGGGACAATTGACGGTGAAGCCGGCCACCAACGCCTGCGCGTAGGAAAAGAGATGATCGCCAACCCATGCCATCGGCAGGTACGACAGCACCTCGTCGCCGGGGGCGAGTCTGTCGAATGCGCTGCCGTGAGAGGCCGCGCCGATCAGACCGGCGTGCGAATGGCAAACGCCCTTGGGCTTGCCGGTAGTGCCCGACGTGTAGAGGATCGTCGCGGTGTCGTCGGGATCGACGCTGGCGACCGCCTCGTCAAAGTAGTTCGGATACCGATCGTTAAAATCGCGCCCCTGTGCCAGAGCGGCAGCGTACGACCGAAGGCCGGGGGCGTCGTAATTGCGCAGCCCTCGCGGATCTTCGTAGATGATGTTCGACAGACGCGGCACGCGCTCGCGCAGCGCCAGCAGCTTGTCGACCTGCTCCTGATCTTCGACGATGGCGAAGTCAATCTCGGCGTCTTCGAGCACGTGGATCATTTCCGCCGCGACGGCGTCTTGATACAACGGCACGGCCACGCCACCGAGCGCTTGCGCCGCCGTCATGGCCCAATACAGGCGCACGCGATTATTGCCGACGATGGCGAGGTTATCGCCGCGCTTGAATCCGGCAGCGGCCAGCGCGCAAGCCAGCAGCCGAACTTCGTGCGCGGCTTCCTGCCAGCTCCAGCTTTGCCAGATCCCCAGATCTTTTTCCCGATACGCCGTGCGTTTGCCGCGCGTTGCGGCATGGGCCAGCAACAACCGCGGGAAAGTGGTCCGCTCCTGCATGCCTGTCTCCTGTGTCTCGCCACGTTTCGACGGCTGTCGAGGGGGAGTGGCGTGGCTCGGTCGGCGCGCGTGCGTGTGGCACGCTCTCTCGTTCTGGTGCTGGTCGCGTCGGTGAACGACGCACTTGCTCGTTGGCTCGCGTGAGTCTGCGAAAGTCCGCAATACATAGATACAGAGATACGGAAATTCGGTGCGACGATCGCTATGCCCGGCAGTGCTCAGCTTCTATACTTGTGCTTCGGCGTCGTGTACGAACCGCCATGAATGCTTGTCTCGGTGCTGCCAGGCAAGGCGAAGATACCTCATGGCTCACGACGGATTTGTCACCCGGATGACAATCAAGGGAAAATCCCTATATGTCGCTCGAAACCCTGTTGCAGCGCAGCGTGTGGGCGCAAGGACTGACGCCAGAACAGCGCGAGCGCGTGGCGCGGGAGATTCAGGTCCGCCCCGTCGAGAACGGCGCTTATGTGTGCCGCAAGGGCGATCCCACGCACGCGTGGTTCGGTGTCGTCGAGGGGCTGGTGAAGATCGCGACGGCCTCGGCCAGCGGCAAGTCCGTGACCTTTACCGGTGTGCCTGCGGGGGCATGGTTCGGCGAAGGGTCGGTCCTCAAGCGCGAGATCCGGAAATATGACGTGATGGCGCTGCGCGACTCGGTCGTCGCTCACATGCCGATTGCTACGTTCGACTGGTTGCTCGATACCAGCATCCCGTTCAATCGTTTTCTGACGCTCCAACTCAATGAGCGCCTCGGCCAGTTCATCGCGGCCGTCGAACACGAGCGCTTGCTCGACACCGATGCGCGCGTCGCTCGTTCGTTGTCATCGATGTTCAATCCGAACCTGTACCCGTCCGACGACAACACCGTGCAGATTTCGCAGGAAGAACTGAGTTATCTCGCCGGCGTGTCTCGACAACGCGTCAATCTCGCGCTCAAGGTGCTGGAGCAGGCCGGGCTGGTGAAGGTCGACTACGGCGTGCTGACGATTCTCGACCTGGAGGGGTTACGCGAATTCGGGATGTAGGCAGGAGGCAGCAGATAGGTGCTCCGACGCGATGCTATCGATCCACGCTTGCTGCCATGGCGTTGCCTTGTCCGCACCGGGCGCTCAGGGCAAAATCGATGTTTTACAGGCCGTCCTGTCCTGAGAGTCGCTCCCCATGTCCACCACCGCTTTCACCACCGCTTCCACTACCGTCCTCCCGGCCGACGAAATGCGGCCCACGCTGGTAGGCCGCAGCGTCGAACTCCATCCCCTTGAAGCTCACCATGCGCCGTCGCTCCTCGCGGCTGCGGCCGACGGGGAATTGTGGAATTTGAAAGTGACCGTCGTGCCCGGCCCCGAGACTATCGGCGGCTACGTCGACAAGGCCGTACAGGGACGCGAAGACGGCACCGTCATGCCGTTCGTCCTCGTGTCGAGGGCGACGGGAAAGGTGGTCGGCAGCACGCGATTCTGGAAGATCGACCGGGCGAATCGGAAGCTGGAGATCGGGCACACCTGGTTAAGCGCGTCGGTCCAACGCTCGAGCATCAACACCGAGGCCAAATACCTGCTGCTTACGTTTGCGTTCGAGACGATGCATTGCGTCCGGGTGCAGTTCACGACGGACGAGTTGAACGAGAAGTCCAGAGCCGCCATCTTGCGGATTGGCGCCAGGCAGGAAGGCATCGTCCGTCACGAGCGCATCATGCCCGACGGCCGCAAGCGCAACTCGGTGCGCTTTAGCATCATCGATGACGAATGGCCGGAAGTGAAGGCCATGCTCGAGAGCAAGCTGGCTCGCGGGCCGTCTGCCTGACTCCCTGCATCGCCAAGCCCGAAACACTCGCGGGCAAGGCGTCCAAACGGCGCAAAGCGTTACCAGGGCGCGTACTGTTCGAAGATTGTCTGGCGTTCGAAGGCGATCAGTACGGCGCGTTTGTGAGGAAAGTCGAACTCACGCAGACGCGCCGCGCCCTGCCCCTGCATGTACGCGATCCAGCGGTCGTGGTCGATGCGCGGCTCACCCACAATGCGTTGCGTGCGCGGGTCGTCCAGGAAGATGTAATGGATGATCGAGCGCAGCCATGCCTCTGTGCGTCCCGGTGAGCGAAAGCGGGTCGAACCGACCAGCAAGTGAAAGCCCCGGTCGTGGTCGACGGCGTCGCAGAACGGCGCAATGCGATCCTCCTTCGCCCAGTACACCTCGAAGTAGGCAAACGGTTCGTCGTCGAAACAACCGAACAGCGTGACCGTGTGCGGATCGGCCTGCATCTTCGCCAGATACTCGGCATGCTCCTCCAGCGTGCCCGCCTGCTCCCAGAAGTGAGCCACGCTGTCGAGATTCATCCATTCGTGAAAGCGCTCGACGTCCCCCGGCTGGTCAATGGCACGCAGACTGAAGCTCGTGCCCAACCGGGCGATGTGCCGGCGATACACCTCACCGACCGGCTTCGGGGCGCGTAGCGGATGACGTTTGCCGTCGCTCACCCGATACTGTAGCGCCATGCCCGCCGACGACGGGCCGCGCAGCCACAGCGCCGGATGCTGCCAGAAGGTCTGACGCGACACGTGCAGCACCCGCGCGCCGTCAGCCTGCGACAGGTGCTCGCCCACACCGTCGCGCACCGCAGCGATCAGCCATGACGCGAGCCCGGCGCCCGCGAGGGCGTCCGGCCAGACCACCGTCGCCCGGCGGCACGCCTTGTGACGACAGAACACCGTCGCCAGCAGCGGCAACCACGCCTGAACCGGCAGGCTCGCATCGTGCGGCGTGATCGCGCGCAGCGTCATGCCGTCGTCCAGTTCGCTGACACGAAATACCGCGATCGCCTGGCCATCTCGCCAGAGGGTCAGGTCCTGACCCGCGCGGGCGACCGCGTCGTCAGGTCCGCTCGTATGGTAGCGGTGGCCGTCCGGCAGCGTCAGCGTATAGGGCCCCGCCGGCCCATGCCGTCCGGCAGACGATGGCGTGTCGTCCACGACGCGCGGTTCGATAGGGGCAGTCATTGCGATAGACACGATTCGATCTCCTCACGAGCAAGCCGGACGCCGCCGCGGCGTCCGTCAGATTCACGCACCGGCAGCCGCCCTCGCGCGCATGGCAGGCGCCATCGACGCGAAGGCCGAACTCACCAGACCGGTGATCCGGTCGAGCGACACAGGGCCGCCGAAGCCCCACGACGGCGGCAGGAACGCCACACGCCCGTCGCGCACGGCGGGTAACGCCCGCCAGACGGGCAATTGATACGCAGGCGCGTCGCCCCGATCGACGACGATCAGCGACCATTCAGGGTGACGCGCCAGATCGCCCAGCGACAGGTTCACCATCGATTGGCGCGCATCGAGCCATCCCAGCGCGTTGCGCGCGCCGAGATGGCCGATGAGCGCGCCGATCATGTCCTTGTTGTCGTACGCCCAGAAGTTGCCGCCCCCCGCATTCGCGTTGAGCAGCGCGATCGGGGCGTTGCGAAAGCCGTCGCGCAACGCCGTCGCGCGCGCCACGGCGATGCGCGCTTCACTCTCGCGAACGATTTGGGCCGCCGCTTCCGAGCGTCCCGTCATGTCGCCCATCGAGCGAAAAATTGCCAGCATCCGGTCGAGCGCGTCGCCCTCGCCCTGCGCGGGCTGCACATTGAAGACGACCGTCGGTGCGATGCGCGCCAACGCGTCGAACAACCGCTCGTGCCGATAGGCGTACGCGATGACGAGGTCCGGGCGCAACGCCGCAATCGCCTCGAGATTCGGTTGCTCACGGGTGCCCACCGAGCTATCCGCGCCAAGGCGCTGCGCCCGATATTTGACCCACTGCGTATAGCCGCGAGGATCGGCAACGCCCACAGGCGTGACGTCGAGCGCCAACAGCGACTCCGTGAACAGAAATTCAAGCGACACGACACGGCGGGCATTCGTCGGCAACTCGGGCGACGCCCGATTGAACAGACCGCGATAGCCTTGCGCCCGTGCATGGGGCACGAACGCCCCGGTCGCCATCGCCGTACCCGCCGCCAGATACTTCAGCGTGCGGCGCCGGTCAGGCGACGTGAGCGTGTGCGCCTGAGCCACGTCCCCGGCCGCAAATCGTTTAACCGGCATGCGCATGCGACCTCAGGAAAGTACGAGAGAGCAACCAGAGGAAAAGCGGCGTGCCAACGGCCGCCGTCACGATACCCAACGGCAAATCGAGCGGCGCGAACAACGTGCGGCCGAACAGGTCCGCCACGCCCAGCAGCAACGCGCCCGCCAACGCCGCCGTCAGCAGCCGGTCACGCGTACCGGCCAGCGGCAACGCCCGCATCGCGTTGGGCACGATCAGTCCGACATACGCCACGGGGCCGACCGTCGCGACCGCCGCGGCGGCCATGGCACTCGCGAGCACGAGCAGGCCCAGCCGTGCCCGCACCACCGGCACGCCGAGCGCTTCGGCGGTTTCGTCGCCGAGACTGAGCAGGTCGAGCCAGCGCCCGGCATAGATCGCCAGCGGCAGGCAGATCACCAGCCACGGCAGCATCGCGCGTACGCCCTGCCATGACTGTCCGTAGCTGCTGCCGACAAGCCACACGAGCGCCTGCGTGGCATGCACGTGGAACTGAAGCACCAGCAGGCTGGCCAGCGCCGCCAGCAATCCGGCCAATGCCATGCCCGTCAGAATCACCCGCATCGGCGCCAGCCCCCAGCGCGCATTCACGCCCAGCACGATGGCGAGCACCGTGGCACTGGCCGCCCATGCCGCAGGCATCGACCAGCGCCCGGCCGATTCCGGGGAAAACAGCAGCAGCGCAAGCACCGCCAGCCCCGCCGCCTGATTCACGCCCAGCAATTCCGGCCCCGCCAGCGGGTTGCGGCAAGCGCCTTGCAACAGCACCCCGCTGCCGGCGAGCAGCGCGCCCGCGCCCATCGCAATCAGACTGCGGGGCAATCGCAGATCCACCAGCATGCCGGCGGACGTCTGCGTGTCGAACACGTCTCGCCAATGCCATACCGACGGCCACGGCAGCACCCCCATCGTCAACGTAAGACCTGCCACGACGACAAGGGCGAGCGCCACCGATGCCGCCGTCAGCACCATCGGACGACGACTCGGCGAACGATTGCCCGACGCGATCGGCGCCGTCATCTCGGCGGTGCTCGCGGGTAGACCGTAGCGCAGCAACAGCAGCAGAATCGGCGCGCCGATCACAGCACTCATGACCCCCACGGGCAGCGCCCCGAAGGCCACCAGCGCCCGGGCGATGGCGTCGGTGAGGATGAGCATCGCACCGCCCCACAGGCCCGCGAGCGGAATAAGCCACGACGGACGATGAACGCCCATCAGTCGCACGAGGTTCGGTGCCGCCAGTCCGACGAAGCCCACGGGCCCCGCCAGCGCGATGGCAATGGCACAGAGCGCCGCCGCCAGCAGAATCGTGCCCACACGCACCGCACCCACGCGCTGCCCGAGCGCGGCCGCCTGCGCTTCGCCGAAACGCGCCAGACCGAGCGGATGCAGCAGCGCCAGCAAGCCGATCCCGGCGGGCAGCAGCAGCCAGAGCGCTTCGTCCGCCCCGCGCTTGCCGAATTGCTGAAGCGAGCCGGTGCTCCATTGCACAACGCCCACGGCCGCGCGGGTGTAGAGCGTGAGCGCGACCATGCACAGCGCCGAGAGCGCGAGCGCATTCGCGGCGCCGGCGAGCGTGAGCCGCAGCGGCGTCGTGCGCGTGCCGCCGGCGAGTACGAAGGTGAACAGCGCCGCCAGCACGCCGCCCGCGAGCATCATCGGCAGCACGGCCAATCCGGGGACCAGCAGCGCCACGATCAACCCCATCTGCGCGCCCGCCGATACGCCAAGCAGTTCACCCGACGCCAGCGGATTCTGCGTGATGGTTTGCAGCAGCGCCCCCGCAAGCCCCAGACAGGCGCCCGCAGCCAGTCCGGCACGAATCTGCGGCAGCCAGGCGTCGACGAACAGCAGCCAGGCAAGAGACGCGTCACCGCTCAGTCGCCCCTGCATGGCGAGCGTGACGGTGTCGGCCCCGGGCCACGCGTCGCTCGCCAGCGCGTGGACGACGATCGCCAGCGCGAGCGCCAGCCAGCCGCCCCACAGGGCGCGCGTACGCCGCTCATATTGACGGGGGGCTGCGTGCGCGGGCACCGATAGCGCGCCCGAGAGCTTCAGCGTACGAACAGCGCGCATGCGATCAGCCATTGAGCACCGGCAAGCACATCGGCAAGCCCCGGAAGTCGATGCGCTGCATCGGCGTGGCGAACACGTCCATGAGACGGTCCGGATCCATCGTCTCGTCGGGCGTGCCGGAGAAGACCAGCGCGCCGTCGCGCATGAGCAGCATGGCGTCGGAGAAGGCCGCCGCCTGATTCAGATCGTGCAGCACCCAGACGACCGTCATGCCTGTCTCGCGATTGAGGTCGCGGATCCGGCCAAGAATGTCGATCTGGTGACGCACATCCAGATAGGTCGTGGGCTCGTCGAGCAGCAGCACGCTGCCCTCCTGCGCCAACGCCATCGCAATGAAGGCACGCTGACGCTCGCCGCCGGACAGCGCCGTGACATCGCGCGTGCACAACGCGTCGAGCTCCATCAGGTGCAGTGCGCGCTCGATGGCGAGGTTGTCGTGCTCGCCGAGGCGTCCGCCAATGCCGGTGTGACTGTAGCGCCCGCAGGCGACCAGTTCGGCCACCGTCATGCCGTAGGGCATGCCGGGCGTCTGCGCGAGTAATGCGATACGGCGGGCGCGCTCGCGCGCGCGCAGCGAGTCGAGCGGCGTGTCGTCGAGCCAGACACGGCCCGAGGTCGGTTTGAGCAATCCGCCCAACGTGCGCAACAAGGTGCTCTTGCCACAGCCGTTGGGGCCGCACAGCGCGCTGATGCGACCGGCCGCAAAGCGCACGTCGACATGGTTGAGCACGTTGCGCGCCCCTACGGCAACGTTCAATCCTTGCGCGCGCAAGGCCGCACCAGCGATCGGGGTCAAAGATTCGTTCATGTCGTATGCCGGGCCTGGCGGCTGGGTCGCTTGGTGACGGGTCGCGGGCGGTTTCGGTTTCGGCGTCCCGGGCGCGCTCAGGCGCCCCGGCACCGAGGGCGCCCGGCGACAGCACTAGCCGCCTAAACTCCTGAAGTCGTGGTTCGTCGTCCAAAAGACGTATCACAACCCGGCATATTTACCCATGTCACGATTGCTCCCGCTGTCGCGCCTGTTCGCCCGCCCCACCGCCTTCGCTGCACTCCTCGGGGCATGCGCCCAGGCCCCGTCGCCGGGCGCCGCGCCCGCCGTCTCCCCAGCCGCCGTCAGCCAGCACTACACCGCCGACATCCGCCGCACCGGCGATGGCACCGCGCACATTCGCGCGAACGACTGGGGCGGCCTCGGCTATGGCTTCGGTTATGCGCAGGCACAGGACAATCTCTGCACGCTCGCCGAGAGCCTCGTGACGTTTCGCGGCGAGCGCTCGCTCACCTTCGGCGCCGACGCGCATGTGGCGCAGCGCAGCACCTTCGGTCAGCCTGCCAACCTCGACGCCGACATCTTCTTCCGGCTGACGTTCGACGACAGCACCATCGCCCGCTACCGCGCCGCCCAGTCGCCACGCGCACGTCAGTTGGCGCAAGGGTTCGCCGCGGGCATCAACCGCTATCTGAGAGACGTACAGACCGGTACCGACGCGCGTCAGCACACCGCGTGCCGCAATGCCGACTGGCTGCGCCACCTGTCCAGCGTGACGGAAGACGACGTCTACCGGCGGCTCTATGCGGCAACGCTCGCTGCCGGATCCGCCACGCAGATCGCCGCCATCGCCAGCGCCACGCCACCTTCCGCAAGCACCGCGTTGGGCCAGCCTGCCACGGCAACGGGGAAGCTCGCGATGACCGATTCGGCCATGTCGTCGCTCAACGACGCCGGGCTGGGCAGCAACGCCATCGCTTTCGGCGCTGCGCTCAGCGCCAGCGGACAACCGATCCTCTACGGCAGCCCGCATTGGTATTGGCAGGGTCCGGACCGGCTCTACCCGGCGCATCTGACGATTCCCGGCACGCTCGATGTCTCGGGCGTCAGCATGCTCGGCGCGCCGTTCATCATGATCGGCTTCACCCAGAACGTTGCCTGGACGCATACGGTGTCGAGCGCACGCCGCTTCGGCCTCATGGCACTCACGCTGGACCCGGCCGACCCGACCCGCTACCGCGTGGACGGCAACACCAAGACCATGCAACGCGCATCGGTCGAGGTGCCGGTGCGCGATGCGCAAGGCCGCACAACGGTTCTCTCGCGAACGCGCTACCGAACCGGCGACGGACCGGTCGTCAACCTCTCCGGCCTCTCCCCTGCGCTGGGCTGGTCCCGGCAGCAAGCCTTCGTCCTGCGCGATGCGAACGCGGGCAACTTCGGTCTGCTCGACCACTATCTGCGTCTGGCGCAGGCGCAAACGCTCGACGCCTTCGCCGCCAGCGCCCGCGCCGATGCCGCGAATCCATGGGTCAACACGCTGGCCATCGGCAGGCATGACCCACGGGTGTGGTTCGGCGACATCGGCCCGGTGCCCGGCGTATCTGACACGCTAGCCGCCGCCTGTACCGCGAAGCCCGCCGGGGAAGCGTTCGCCAAGCGGGCCCCCGGGCTGCCCGTGCTCGACGGCAGCCGCAGCGCATGTGCGTGGCAGACGTCCCCGGACAGCCCGCTGCCGGGCACGCTGGGCCGCGCAGACATGCCGGACATCATGAGCACCACCGTCGTCGCCAACATGAACGACAGCGCATGGCTGGCCGCGCCGGACGCGCCCTTGGCCCACCTGAGCGGCGTTCTTGGCCGCACTCACGCGCCACTCTCGCTGCGCAGTCGCGCGGGCCTGCAACGTATCGCCGCGTTACGCGCCGCGGGCCCCATCACGACGCAAGCGGTGCGAGACACCGTGCTGCTCGCCCGGCCACTTTCGGCAGATCTCGCCCGGCAGACGTTGCTCGCGAGAGCGTGCCCGTCGACCGATCAGCGCATCGACGTATCGATCTCGCGTGATCCGTTCGACGGCAAGCCGCTCGAGCCGGCACAGACCGTCGATATCGCGCCGGCCTGCCGCGTGCTTGCCGCGTGGGACGGCACGGGCGAGCGTGCGGCGCGCGGCGCCAACCTCTGGGACGCCGTCTGGGTTCGTCTGGCCGGTGCCGACCCTACGGGACGCCGGGCGATGGCGGGCGCTTTCGATGCGTCGCAAGCCGCAACCTCCCCCGGCGAACTGAGCGCCGACCGGGCGACGATCTCGCAGGCGCTCGCTGGCGCCGTACTGGAAATGCAGCGCATGGGACTCGCACTGGACAGCCGCCGCGACGAAGCGCTTTTCGCCACACGTGACGGACAACGCATCGGACTGGCGGGCGGATGCGACATCGCGGGCTATTTCTCGGTCATCTGCGCCGACGCGCGCATGGGGCCGGGCCGCTACGCCATGGACGCCTCACCTCGCGGCGACACCTATGTGCAGGTCGTCACCTTCCCCGCCGCCCCGGGCGCGCCGGTGGAGGCCTCCACCCTCGACGCCTCGGGCCCCGCCGACGATCCCCACAATCCCGACGACCCGCGCAACGCCGCGGCGCTGCAAGCCTGGGCCGACAAACGCTGGCAGCGCGCGCCTTTGCACGAGGCGGATGTCGCCGCCGCCACGGTGAGCGTGCTGCATCTGGCGCAGTAAGTGAACGCTCCCTAAATATCGGAGGACTTGATTCGTCCACTACTCGACGGGTATGGGCGTTGCGGGGATACGAGTGCGCTCATCACCTCAGTTTTCGATAAAAACCTAGGAGTCTTAGATGAAGCACTACGGGAGCGTCTGTGGCCGGGGGGCCAGTCGCCAGCGGGCAGGCCATCGTCCGATCCATCGCCATATCGCCATTGCCGCGAGTCTCGTTGTGGCGCCGCTGGCATTCGCCGCGAGCGCCTATGCGCAATCGTCCGGCGCTTCAGGCGCTTTAGCCGCTTCAGGCCAGTCAGGCGAGGTGTCGCTCTCGCCCACGCAGGTGAGCGCCGACCGCGCCCCGGAGACTGGTGCCGGGCCGGTCGACGGCATCGTTGCCAAGCGCAGCACCACCGGCACGAAGACCGACACGCCGCTCATCGAGAATCCGCAATCGGTCTCGGTGATTCCGAAGGAAATGATTCAGGATCTGGGCGCGCAGACGGTCAGTCAGGCCATGCGCTACAGCGCCGGCGTACTGCCGGATAACGCCGGCTTCGAGACACGCTTCGACTGGATCAACATTCGCGGCTTCTCGGCGTCCACGCTGGGGCTGTACATGGACGGCACGCGTCTGCAATCGTCCACCGAGTTCCAGCTCGATCCGTACGGACTGGAGCGCATCGAGATCCTGCGCGGCCCGTCGTCGGTGCTCTACGGGCAGAACACGCCCGGCGGGCTGATCAACATGGTCACGAAGAAGCCGCTTGAGACACCGCTGCACGAAATCCAGCTCTCGGCCGGGTCGTTCAAGAACAAGCAGGCGGCGTTCGACTTCAGCGGCCCGCTCGATGCCGACGGCAAGGTGCTCTATCGCCTCGTCGGTCTGTTCCGCGACAGCAACACGCAGGTCGACTACACACCGAACGACCGCATCTACATCGCGCCGTCGCTCACGTGGAAGGCCACGGACAAGACCACGATCACGTTCGAGGCGAGCTACCAGCGCGACAAGGTCGGCTTCGGCCAGTTCCTGCCCGCCGCAGGCACGGTCCTCTTCAACCCGAACGGCCAGATTCCGGTCGGACGATTCGTGGGCGACCCGAACTACGACAACATCAAGCGCGAGCAGGTCTTCGCGGGCTATCAGATCGAACACCGCTTCAACGATCAGGTCTCGTTCAAGCAGGCCGCGCGCTACTCGTACTTCGACTACAAGGTCGACACCGACGGTTACGGTCTGGGCTTCGCGCCGGGCAGCCTCACCATGATCAACCGGTTGCCGTTCGCCGATTACCGTCAGACCGACGTGCTCACCATCGATAACCAGTTGCAGACGAAGTTCACGACCGGCCCGCTCTCGCACGTGGCGCTGTTCGGCTTCGATTATTACTACTACAACGAGCACCGCAGCATGCGCCAGGGCGTGGCGAGCGCGGCAAACCAGCTCAACATCTTCTCGCCGAACTACGGCGCGGCGGTGTTCGGGCTCACGCGTCAGGCTGCGGACAGCGACTCGCGCTTCACGCAAGGCGGCCTCTACTTCCAGGACCAGATCAAGTACAACAAGTGGTTGCTCACGCTCGGCGTGCGGCAGGACTGGGCCGCGCAGAACGTTTACAACCGGCTGACCAACCGCTCGTCGAGCCAGGCGGATTCGCAGGCGACCTATCGCGCGGGTCTGACGTATCTGTTCGACATGGGGCTGGCGCCGTACTTCAGCTACTCCGAGTCGTTCCAGCCGAACGTCGGCACCGATCGCTTCGGCAACCAGTTCAACCCGTCGAAGGGCAAGCAGTATGAAATCGGCGTGAAGTACCAGCCCGCTGGCTTCAACAGCTTCATCACGTTGTCGTTGTTCGACATCCGCATGACGAACGTGCTGACGCCGGACCCGGCCAACACGGCCTTCTCGGTGACGACCGGCGAGCAACACTCGAAGGGCTTCGAGATCGAGGCAGTGGGTGAACTGACCGACAACCTGAAGGTCATCACGTCGTACACGAACACCAACATCGTCAACTCGAAGACCAACGACCCGACGTTGCTCGATAAGGTGCCGCCGCAGCAGCCGCGCACGGCCGCCGCGCTGTGGGCCGATTACACGTTCCACTCGGGCGTGCTCAAGGGCTTCGGGTTCAACGGCGGCATTCGCTATGTCGGACCGACCTACATCGAATCCACCAACACCGCCGGTCAGGCACCGTCGCGCACGCTCGTCGATCTGGGCCTTCACTACCAGTACGACAAGCACTGGCGCTTCCAGCTCGACGGCAGCAACATCTTCGACAAGACCTACGTGGTGTGTGTGACGACTTCGCAGTGCGCCTATGGCGCGCGTCGCACGATTCTGGGAACGGCGAAGTACAGTTGGTAAGTCGCCACGCGAGGCGCATGGTGAGCCTCGCCGGCCTCGCTGGCACGCCGTCGTCGACGCAACCAAGCGGCAGCCTTCACTGAACTGAACCCGTAACGTTGGACGGGTGAGTCAAGCCGATAAGGGCTGAGTTCTGTATTGCACAGGACTCAGCCCTTTTTCGTCGATGGTCGCTCGCCCCCTGCCCCTACTCGCTGCGCCTTATGACGCCAGTCGCCACCCCGCATGGGGTTTGCCGACGCTACGCAGCGAGCGCGCCACATCGTCGATCCAAGCCTGCGTGCGAGGCAACTGCATGTGGCTCGACGCCACCGTGCCCTCATACACCGGCGCAGCGCCCAGCGCCTGCGTCAGCCGCTCCCGGTCCTCCATCGCGCGACGCTTGACCCACCATGCATGCACCGGGACGTCAGTCGGACGCACGCGATGCGCATCGGCCAGCGCCCGCAGATGCGCCGTCACACGGAACATGTGGGCAAGCTCATCGCGGCCGAGCGAAGCGTAGTCGCCCGTCGCTGGTGTTGTTGATGTTGTGGATGCCGTTGACGCCATTGACGCCGCACCGCCGTGCGTCTGCATCGTCAGCGCCGCATCGACCGCGGCGGCCAGCACCCCTTCGTCGAGCGGCTTGCCCGCGTGCGGTGCGAGCGAGGTGTGCAGCTTTGCCGCGTCCACCTGAGGCAGCGTCGTGACGAGGTAGTCGAGCAGATCGCCCGTCCAGTCTCGTGCCGAAGCGGTAGCCAGCTTCGCCGGCGCGTGCTGCGGCACGAAAGCATCGGCCAGACCCAGGAAAGCGACGGCCTCGCCGCTCGCGCGCAAGCGCTCTGCCATCGCCAGGACAATCGGTCCCCCGAGCGACCAGCCCAGCAAGTGGTAGGGACCGTGGGGCTGCGACACGCGCACAGCATCGACATAGCGTGCTGCCATCTCGTCGAGCGATGCGTCACGCCATGTCGGATCGAGCAGCATGCGCGACTGGATACCGATCACCGGACGCTCGCCCGCAATGGCTTGCGCGAGCGGCCGATAGTCGAAGACGGTTCCGACAGCGGGATGCACACAGAACAGCGCCGGTGCCGACGGCGCACCCGTATTCAGACGCACCAGCAGATCGGTGCCGGCCGCCGCCGATGCCGCGTCGTGCGGCGCAAGCGCTGCGGCCAGACGAGCCACCGTGCCTTGCTGCATCAACTCGCGAAGACTCACCTTGAGCGGCGGCGCACCGCGCTTGAGACGGGCAATCACCTGCAACGCAAGGATCGAATCGCCGCCGATTTCGAAGAAGTTGGCATCGCGGTTCACATGATCGGTCTTCAGCACCGCGCACCAGACCTGCGCGATGCGCGCTTCGAGCACCGTGAGCGGTGCGGCGTCGTCGTGCGCGGATGCGCCCACCGATGCCGCCGCCGCCGATGCCACTGATGCCGCATTGAGCAACGCACGACGATCGACCTTGCCGTTCGCGGTCAGCGGCAGCATCTCAACGCGCACGAGGCGCGCCGGCACCCACGCGGCGGGCAACAGCGATTGCAGCGCTGCGCGCGCGTCGGCGTGCGTCAGCTCACCGGTGTAACAACCGAGCAACTGCGATTGTCCGCGCGCATCGCGCTCGACCAGCACCACCGCGTCGCGCACGCCATCCAGCGTTCGCAGGACATGTGCCACCTCGCCCGGTTCAACGCGGTAGCCGCGAATCTTGACCTGATCGTCGGCGCGTCCCAGATAGACGATCTCCCCATCGGCGCGACGCTTCACGCGGTCGCCCGTGCGGTACATGCGCGCGCCGGGGCGCCACGGATCGGGAACGAACCGCTCGGCGGTCTTGCCCGGCTCACCGAGGTAGCCGCGCGCGAGCGCAACGCCGCCGATGTATAGCTCGCCGCTCACGCCCGGCGGCACGGGATTGAGATCGGCATCCAGCACGTAGGCGCTCACGTTCGGCAAGGGCGAGCCGACGGGAAGCAACGTGGGCACTTGCGCGTCTCCCGATGCCAGCCCGGGCGCGACGTGCGTGAGCACACCCACAGTCGTCTCCGTCGGGCCGTAGTGATTGAGCACCCGCAGCGCAGGACGATGCTTGTGCAACAGCGCCAGCAACTCCGCATCGGCCGCCTCGCCGCCAACCACGAGCCAGTCGTGCGGCAACACGTCGGGACCGGCGGCCAGCAGCAGCCCTTTGAGATGGCTTGGCACGATCTTCATGGCGCCGATCCGGCGTTCGCGCATCCACTGCGCGAAGCGGCTCGCATCGAAAGCGTTCTCCTGCGGCATGAGGTGCAACGCTCGCCCCATCGCCAGCGCACCGAATAACACGGTGTGTCCGAGATCGGCGGCCACGGTCGAGACCATCGCCATGCCCGCGTCTTCCGGCAATTCGCGCAAACGCGACAACACGCCCTGCACGTAGTTATGCAACGCACCGCGGCTCACGACTACGCCCTTGGGCTGTCCCGTCGACCCCGAGGTGTAGATCACATACGCGGACTGCGCGGGATGCACGCGACGGTGCACAAAGCGCGCCTCGTCGCCTTCGAGTACGTCGTGTATCGACATCGCCTGACACCCCGCCACGGCGGGTAGCGACGCCAGTTCCTTGCCCCCGATCACCGCACGCGCCCCACTCGCCGCGATCAGTTGCGCCAGACGCGCGCCCGGCTGCGACGGGTCCAGCGGAACATAGGCCGCACCCAGCTTCCACACGCCCAGCATCGCGGCCACCCATGCGGCGCTGCGCGGCAGGATCAGTGCAACGCGATCCTCCCGGCCCACGCCACACGTCGCCAGCGCCTGCGCTACGCGATTCGCATGCGCATCGAGCGCGCGGCGCGACCACGCGCCATCGTCTCCCTCAACGGCAAGCGCCTCGCCGTCCTGCGCCACACGCGATGCCCACGCGTCGAGCCAGTCTCCGGTCTCCCACGCCCTGCGCTCGCCGTCGGTCACAGACGGCGCTTCCGCTTCAAGCGAGACGCGCCCCAACAAGGCATCCGGCGCACCGCACAGTTGCCCGAGCAATTGCCGGAACGCGCGAGCCAGCGGCTCGACGGTCGTCGCATCGAACAGATCCGTCGCGTACGTCAAGGCAATTTGCAGCGTATCGCCGCGCTCCACCGTATCGAGCGAGAGATCGAAATGCGAACGCTGCCCGGCCACGGCCACCGGTTCCACGCGCAATCCCGCCATCGAAGGCACCGCATCGCGCGCGATCTCGTGATTGAACTTTGCCTGAAACAGCGCATTGACGGCCGCGTCGCGCTCGGGCTGCAACGCCTCGACCAGCTTGTCGAACGGCACGTCCGCGTTCGCTTGCGCGTCGATGGCCTGCGCCTTCATTGCGGCCACAAGATCGCCGAACGTCGCCTTCGGATCGACCGTCACACGCATGACCTGCGTGTTGACGAAGAAGCCAATGAGCGGCTCGGTCTCCAGCTTTGACCGCCCTGCCACCGGCACGCCCACGCTGACGCTGCGCACACCTGCGATGCGGCCGAGCCATACGCCGTACGCAGCGAGCAACACGGTGTAGAGCGTGGTGTCATGCGCACGCGCCAGTTCACGCAACCGGGTCGTGAGCGCCGCATCGGCGTCCAGAACATAGGTGGCACCGCGTCCGCTGGGTACCGCCGGACGCGGCCGGTCGACGGGCAGCGGCAGCACCGGGTGCTCATGCCCAAGGTGCCGTTGCCAGTACGCCAGTTGCCGGTCCATCTCGCCCGCTTCGAGCCACCCGCGCTGCCAGATGGCGTAGTCGGCATACTGAATCGCCAACTCCGGCAGCGGTTCGACGTGAGTCCCCGCTACGGCCAGACGTGCATAGCCGCGTGTGCATTCGTCGACCAGACGCGTCATCGACCACGCATCCGCCACGATGTGATGCAGCGTCAGCAACAGCACGTGCTCGTCGGCCGTCAGACGAATGAGTCGCGCGCGCAACAACGGCGCAGTGTCCAGCGCGAACGGCCGTACAGCCTCCTCGCGAGCGCAGGCGTGTACGCGCGCTTCCTGCAACGCCCCCGTAGCGGCGCTTGCCTCTGCCTGCCAGTCTTCGTAGGCGAGGGCGAACGGCACATCGGCGTGAATGCGTTGACAGGCGCCATCCGGCCCATCGTGAAAGCTGGTGCGCAGCGCCTCATGGCGCGCGATCACGGCAGCAAACGCCTGCGCGAGCGCTTCGACGTCGAGCGCACCATGCAAGCGCACTGCCGCCGCAATGTTGTACGCCCCCGTGCCCGGCGAGAGTTGCTCGACGACCCACAGACGCTGCTGCGCATAAGATAGCGGCGCATCGGTCCCGTCTCGCAGTCCTCCCGGAATCGGCAGACTGGCCAGATCGATGCCCTGCTCGCGGGCGCGCGACTGAAATACCGTGCGCTTGTCGGCGGGAAGCGCGAGGAAGCGGCGCATCAGGGCCGAGTCATCAACCTTGGCGACACCGGCCGCGTTAGTCGCATTAGCGGCATTAGCGGCATTAGCGGCATTAGCAGCATTGGCGGAATTGGCGAGAGACATCGCGAGATCCTTCTATCAAACCATCACAAATCGAATTGAGATGGGCCAGCCCTGCCCGTGGCATCCACGCACGAGGCAAGCCCGTAGCCATCAGGCCGCATCGGCCTCGAGATCCCCCAGCAGGTCATCGAGCACCCCGCGTGCGCGTGCATCGAGCGCCGCCGGTGCGCTCGTCGACCAGGCTGCGCAGAAGTCCGCCAGCACAGGCGTCTCGAACAATTGACGCAACGCCACCGGGCGGCCCGACGCCGCTTGCAGGCGCGCCACCATCTGCGTGGCGAGCAACGAATGGCCGCCCAACGCAAAGAAGTTGTCGTGACGCCCCACGCGCGACACGCCGAGTACCGCTTGCCAGACCTGCGCCACATCTGTCTCCACGCCGGGCTGCGGTGGTACAAAGCGCGCCCCGGCGGCTTGCGGTGCGGGCAGCGCGCGACGGTCGAGCTTGCCGTTCGGTGTGAGCGGCAACGCATCGAGCCGCAGCCATTGCCCCGGCATCATGAACGCCGGAACACGCGTTGCGAGGTGATCGCGCAGACGCTCCCAGAGGCGATCGTCATCGGTCTGCGCGACCACGTAGGCCACCAAGTGCTCGCCCGCACCGTCATTGCGCACCAGCACGGCGGCGTCGCTCACCTCGGCGTGGGCCAGCAATTGCGCCTCGATCTCGCCCGGCTCAATGCGAAAGCCGCGCAGCTTGACCTGCTGATCGCCGCGCCCGAGGTAGTCCAGCGTGCCGTCCGGCAGACGCCGCACGCGGTCTCCCGTCCGGTACATGCGCGCGCCGGCTTTACCCCACGGGTCTGGCACGAAACGCTCGGCGCTCAATGCCGCAAGCCCCAGATACCCGCGCGCCAGCCCGTCTCCGCTGACGTAAAGATCGCCCGGCACGCCCATTGGCACCTCCGCCAGCGACGCATCGAGCACGCGCCATCCGATGTCCGGCAGCGCCTCGCCGATGGGCGACTGGCCGATGCCGCCCTCCGGCGTGACCACGCCGTAGCTCACATAGACGGTCGTCTCCGTCGGGCCGTACATGTTGACGATCCGGGTCTGCGTACCGAAGTGCGCCCACCATGGCGCGAGTCGCCGGGGCGTGAGCGCCTCGCCGGCCAGCACGATATGGCGCAGCGTCGTCTGAGACGCCTCGGGCGGCAATGCCGCCAGCATCTGATAGAACGCGGACGGCGTCTGGCACAGCACCGTCACGCGTTGCTGCTCGATCATTGCCCACAGGGCCTGCGGTTCACGGCTCGTGTAATACGGCACGACGACGAGGCGTGCGCCATGCGATAGCGCGCCGAAGATTTCCCATACCGACACATCGAAGGCATACGAGTGGAACATCGTCCATACGTCGTGCGTGCCGAAGCCGAACCAGTCTTGCGTCGAATGCAGTAGCCGCATCAGTTGACGATGCGCGACCTGCACGCCCTTCGGACGCCCCGTCGACCCCGACGTGTAAATCACATACGCCAGTTGATCGATAGGCACCGCCACGTCCGGCGACGTCCGTGGCAACGACGCATCGTCGAGCAGCGCCTCGATCGTCACGCTGGCGCGCGGCAACCATGCAGCGTGCGCGAGCGGCGCCTCCGTCACGACCACCGCAATGCCTGCGTCCTCCACGACATAGCCCAGACGCTCATCCGGGTACGCCGGATCGAGCGGCACATACGCCGCACCGGCCTTGATTACACCGAGAATGGCCACAATCAGCTCGACCCGGCGCGTCATCGCAATGCCTACGCGGTCTTCCCCCCGAACACCCCGGCGCAGCAACCCATGCGCCACGCGATTCGCGCCGGCCTCGAGTTCGGCGTATGTCAGCGTGTGCTCGCCATCGGTCACGGCTACGGCGTCGGGTTGCGTGAGCGCGAATGCCGCAATCGTTCGATCGACGGTCGTCGTCACGCCGAACGCCGTGCGCGGGCCGCGCTGCAAGGGCCACGACGGATCGGTGTCGTGCAGCACCACATCCGCGACGCGTCGATCTGCCGACGTTTGCGGAGCGCACAATTGAGCGAGCAGATCGTGCAGTTGCGTCCACAAGCGCTCGATTGCGGCATCGTCGAAATGTTGGCGATCGAAGCTCATGCGCACATCGATGGTCTCGCCCGACGCGATGCCGATCGTCAGCGGGTAATGCGTTGTCTCCACGTTCACGATGTCGCCAAAGCGCAGCGCCTGCGCACCTTGCGCTCGCAGCGCCCGATCCACCGGGTAGTTCTCGAACACGATGAGCGAATCGAACAGCGCCTGCCCGGGCCAGCCCAGCCAGCGCTGAATGTCGTAGAGCGGCGTGCTCTCGGCCTCGCGCAGCGCGAGATTGTCTTCCTGCAAGCGATGCAGCCAGTCGTCGAGCCGCTCGGACGGCACCGGCCCCTGCACCACCGGCAGCGTGTTGATGAACAGGCCCATCATGCGCCCGGCGCCGGGCAACTCGGCGGGACGTCCGGAGACCGTGACGCCGAAGCAGACATCACGCCGCCCGGTGTAGCGTTGCAACAGCAGCGTCCATGCGCCCTGCATCAAGGTGTTGACGGTCAGCCGACGACCCCGCGCCGCGCGCTGCCATGCCTGCGCGGTAGCCGCGTCGACACGGAACATACGCTCGCCATGCCCTGTTGCCGGGGCTGACGTGCGCAACACCGTCTCGTGCAACTGCGTTGGTGACTCGAACGCGCCCAGCCGCTCCCGCCAGAACGACTCGGCATCGCGCGGCGTGTTCGATTCGAGCCACGCGATGTAATCGCGAAAACGCGGCGCGGCGCCGCCAGTCTCGGGCGCCCCGGACAGATACGCTTGCAGGATTTCGCCGATGAGTTGTGCGCTGCTCCAGCCGTCGAGCAAGACGTGATGCAAGGTCCAGATCAGTTGCCATGCATCGTCGCCGACACGCACGAGTGCTACGCGTTGCAACGGCGCACGGGCGAGATCGAAGCCCTGCGCGCGCTCATCCGCCGCCAGTTCTCGCAGCACGCCCATGCCGTGCTGCGCAATCCGTTCGCGCCAGTCGATCTGACGTAACGCCTGCGGCACTTCGCGGTGCACCAACTGAAGTGGCGGCGCCCCGTCGCGCCAGACGAAGCTCGTGCGAAGAATCGCGTGCCGTTTCACGGCCGCCTGCCACGCGGCGGCGAAGGCATCGGCCTGCAAGCCTTCGAGACGAATCTGAAGCTGGTTGATGTACGACGCACTGTCCGGCGCCAGTCGCGCGTGAAACACCATGCCCTGCTGCATGGGCGAGAGCGGATACGCGTCCTCGAGATTCGCCGCCGGCACGGGCAACCCGGCCAGCTCCGCCTCAGTGAGCTTCGCCAGCGGGAAGTCGGCCGCGCTAGTCACCTGAGCATCGATGCTGGCCGCGACAAGCGCGTCGAGCGCCGCCCGCATGCGAGCGGCGACACCGGCAATCGTGGCCTCATGGAATCGCTTTCTGGAGAAGCGCCAATGCAGTCGCAGACAGCCGTGCGCCATCGCGCCGTCGATCGACAGCCAGTTGCCCAACGGGGCAGCGGCATCCCGGGCGGCACCGGCGGGGGCGTCGCTCGGGGAAAAGCGCCCGTCGGTGAACCCGGCGTCGACGCGTCCGAGGTAGTTGAACGTGATACGCCCTTGCGGCAGGGCAGCCATCGCCGCGCGCGTGTCGGAGTCGCCGTGATAGCGCATTGCCCCGAAGCCAAGCCCGGCGCGCGGCACTGCGCGCCAGACGCGCTTGAGCGCGAACAGCGTCTCGCGCGGCGACGCCGCAACGTCGACCGCCACCGGATAGACCGACGTGAACCATCCCAGCGTGCGCGTCAGATCGAAACCCTCGGTGCCCGCCCCTTGAGCCGCCCCCTCATCGCGGCCATGTCCTTCGACGCACAGCGCGATGCGCTCGCGCCCCGTCCACTCGCCGACGGCGTGCGCCAACGCCGCCACCAGCAGTTCGTGGATGCGCGCGCGGTCATTGGACGCATCGAGCAGGCGACGCGTCGCTGCGGTGTCGAGTGTGACGGTGATCTCCGTCGCATCGGCCTGTCGGTCGCCCTCGGGCGGCGTGGCATCGGTCGGCAGCGTGTCATGCGCGCCTTGCAACGTTTGCTGCCAGAACCGGGCTTCCTGCGCGGCCTCGGGCGACGATGCCCAGTCTCGCCAGAACGTCGCCCATGTCCCCAACGAGGTGCCGGTGTCCGGCAATGCAACGGGTTGCCCCGTTTCGATCTGCGCGAGCGCGCGCTGCAAATCGCCGAGCAGAATGCGCCATGAAACGCCATCCACCGCCACGTGGTGACAGACAAGCAGCAAGCGCTGCCGAGCGCCGGCGAGCGTGACGAGCACTGCGCGCAGCAATGGCCCGTTCGCCAGCGACAAACCTCGCTGTGCACGCTCCGCGGCCGAAAGCGCTTCGGCTTCGTCGGCAGCATTCACGACATCCAACGCGACGAGCGACGTGCTCTGTGCCGTACGCCGCTGTTGCCAGCCGTCGTCCGTCTGCACGTATCGCATTTGCAGCGCTTCGTGATGGGCCGCGACCGCCTGCAAGGCATCGCGCAGTGTGTCGGGATCGAGCGGACGGCCCGCATCGCGCACGTCGACCTGAACCCATTGATTCCAGTGGTCACGCTGCACGACCGGCGCTTCGAAGAACCATGACTGAATCGGCAGCAAGGGCATCCCGGCATCCGCCGCGCTGACCGCTGTCGACGCCGAAGCGCCCGACACCTCGTGCAGCGGCGCGGCAGCAGCGGCAAGCGTTGCCAACGTCTGATGCCGGAAGACATCGCGCACGGTGATGCGCCACGCCGCCTCTCGCGCGCGGCTGACAAGTTGCAGGGCGATGATGGAGTCGCCGCCAAGGGCAAAGAAGTTGTCATGCCGGCCGACCTGCGCGGCGCCGAGCAGTTGCGTCCAGATCGTTGCCAAATCGATCTCGGCACCGGCGCGCGGCGCTTCATCACTCGCGCTGTGCCACACGGGCGCGGGCAACTGCTTGCGATCCAGCTTGCCGTTCACCAGCTTGGGCAGCGCCGCCATCACGATGATCTGCGCGGGCACCAGATACGCGGGCAAGCGCGCGGCAAGCGCCTGTCGAAGTTGTTCTGCGAACGCGTTCGCATCGGTACCGGCAGACGGCGTCGCACTCACATACGCGATGAGCTGCACACCTGCCGGCCCTTGCGCGCTACCCGCCACGGCCTCGCGCACGCCGGGCTCGGCGAGCAACTGCGCTTCGACCTCCCCCGGCTCGATGCGAAAGCCTCGGACCTTGAGTTGCTGATCGCGACGGCCGAGGTACTCCAGCGTGCCGTCATCGAGCCAGCGCACCCGGTCGCCCGTGCGATACATGCGCGCACCAGGCACGCCCCACGGATCGGGAACGAAGCGCTCGGCACTCTGACCGGGACGCGCCAGATACCCCCGCGCAACGCCCTCGCCGCCGAGATACAACTCCCCGGCCACGCCGACGGGCACCGGCTGCAATCTGCCGTCCAGCACATAGGCACGACGCGCGCCGACCAGCGAGCCGATCGGGGCGTACGGCGTCGGGCTTTGCCCTCCCGCGTGCACGGTCCAGTTCACCGGCGTCACGACGGTCTCCGTCGGCCCGTAGCCATTGAGCAGTTGCGATGGTTGCAACGTGCGCATGACCAGCGCGAGCGTGTCGCGCGACAGCGCTTCGCCGCCGCACGAGTAGATGAGCCCGGGCGGCACGGCGTGCGGATGCGCTTCGACCCATTGCGCCACATGACGCAGCAGCGCCGTCGGCAAACCGGCATTCGTCACACGGCACGAGACGATCTGCTCGCAAATCTCCTGAGGCGTCCATTGGCGTGGGCCGCGCAGCACGACGCACGCACCCTGCGAGAGCAGCGTCAGCCAGCGCTCATGTGCACCGTCGAACGAGAGCGACGCCACGTGCAGTTCGCGAAACGCCGGCGTCATCCCGAAGCGCCCGGCAATCGCACGGCAATGCATGGCGATGGGGCCATGGGCGACGGCGACACCCTTCGGCCGTCCGGTCGAGCCCGACGTGAAAATGACGTAGGCGAGTTGCGCCGGATGCAGCGTCGGCAGCTCGACTTCCGGCACGCAAGACGACCTCGCCAAACCGATGTCCACCGCACTGACTCCGGCCGGCAGACGATCCAGCCCCTGCGCATCGGTCACGACAACGCGAATACCGACGTCGGCGCAAAGCTCGGCGACGCGCTCGTCCGGATGCTCCACGTCGAGCGGCACGTAAGCGCCCCCGGCGCGCAGAACGGCAAGCATCGCCACGAGCGCCTGCGGCGAACGTTCCAGCCACACGCCCACGCGGGCTTCCGCCTCAAGGCCGCGCGCAAGCAAATGAGCGGCGAGCGCATCGGCACGGCGCAGCAGGTCGCCGTAGGTCAGCACCACGCCGTCGCACTCGATGGCCGAGGCATCCGCGCGCGTGGCGGCATGCGCCGCAATCATGTCGGGCAGCAAACGCCCATCCGGCGTTGACGTGTCGGCCGGACTTCCCCAGCGGCGGATGGCCGCCAGTTCATCCGCATGCGCAAGCGGCAAGTCGCGCAGCGGCGAAATCGACGACAGCGGCTCCGCAACGAGCGCAGCAAGGAGCGTTTGCCAATGGGCGCAAATTCGCTCGGCAGTCTGAGACGAGAACACATCGCACGCATAGCCCAGGCCGCCGCCCAGGGTCCCGTCAGGCAATTCGACGATGCCCAGATCGAGATCGAATTTCGCCTGCGACGTTTCACCGTCCAGCACCGTCGCACTCACGCCCGGCAGTTGCAATGCCGCCGCC
>NZ_JAELTP010000187.1 GCF_016428915.1 Pandoraea sp. ASV26 | reverse complement strand
GATCTTTGCGTGGCGAGCGAACGACGACGGGTCGCCGATCACCCGGTCGTCGAAGCGCACGCCCAGCGCCAGCACGAGGTCGGCCTCGTTGACCGCGACGTTGGCCGCATAAGCGCCATGCATCCCAAGCGGGCCGAGCAGCAGCGGATGGTCGTCCGGCATCGCGCCAAGGCCCATCATCGTGAGCGCCACCGGGCAGTGGAGCGCTTCAGCGAGTGCCACAAGCCGGTCCCCGGTGCCGGAGGCAATCACGCCGCCCCCGGCGTAGATCACCGGGCGCTCGCTTCCGGCCAGCAAGGCCGCGATCCGCCGGGCTGTTTCGTCGCTCATCCCGGCGGGCACGGGCGCCGCGAAACGCTTGTCGGTCGGTTGGTCGGGACGCGCCTGCTGAATGTCCTTGGGAAAATCCAGCAGCACCGGGCCGGGCCGCCCCGCCATCGCACACGCCGCCGCTTCACGCACCGCGGCGGGAATGTCGCGCGGCTCGCGCACTTGCCGGGCGAGCTTCGTCACCGGCCTGGTGATCGCCACGATATCCACTTCCTGAAAGGCATTCTTGCCGAGCCAATGCGTGGCCACGTTACCGGTGATGGCGAGGACCGGCACGGAATCGCTCGCGGCATCGGCGATCCCGGTCACCAGATTCGTCGCGCCGGGGCCGGACGTCGCCAGACAAACGCCCAGTTTGCCGGTGGCACGTGCATAACCTTGCGCCCCGAAGACCGCCCCCTGCTCGTGCTCGGTCCGTACCAGGGCGATGGCCACGCGAGAAAGGGCGTCGAGCATCTCGAGGTTGGCGCCGCCCGGATAGCAGAACACCGTGTCGACGCCAATCTCGACCAGCGTGCGCGCAATCAGGTCTGCGCCTTTGGCAGACAGCGGGGCAACCGGCTGGGCGACGGCACCGGTCGCGGTTTCGGCAGCGGGCAAAGTCAGGTCGAGTTTCATGGATACGTGATTTCCTGCGGAGTCAAACGAACAAGGGCGGATTGTTGCGGCAAATAGGCCTAATGAGCCTCAAGCTTACGGTGATTGCGCGGTAAATGCTTCGCGTATCGTTGACAAAATTCCACCAATTTCACATGATTTATTCAAATTTAAAACGATAGAGGAATCAATCATGCAACTTGACGAATTCGATGAAAAAATTCTCGCACTCCTTCAGGTGGATGCGTCGCTCTCGGCCGCCCAGATCGGTGAGCGCATCGGCTTGTCTCAGTCACAGTGCTGGCGTCGCATCGACCGGCTCGACGCCGAAGGGGTCATCGAGCGGCGCGTCGCGCTCGTCGACCGGAAGAAGGTCGGACTCAACGTGATGCTCTTCGCTCACGTGAAGCTCGCCGGGCACAACCGGAACGCGCTGCCGGAGTTTTCCAAGGCGATCCAGGAATTCCCTGAAGTCCTCGAATGCCATGTGCTCATGGGCAACGTCGACTTCCTGCTTCGCATCGTCACGCGCGATGTCGATGCCTATGAGCGCTTCTTCTTCGAGCGGCTCTCGCAATTGCCCATGGTGCAGGAGGTCAACTCGATGATTGCGCTCTCGCAGATCAAGTCGACGACCGTCCTGCCCATCGGGAACGGCACCGCACATCTTGGCGGGGCCGCCGGATCGGCCCCCGGCAGTCCATGACATTTGGCTGACAAAATCATGTCACGAAGCGGGCGGTAGACTGTCGGCCGCCTGACGATTATTAAAGCGACACGACACGCGTCGTTGAAAACGTTGACACCCGTTGGACAGCGCCCTCGCAAGCCTCTATCCTTAAGCATCCACTACGGGAGCCTTGCATGAAACGTTGGATCGGACTGACTGCCGCAGCCGCCATTATCGGTGTGACGGCATGGTGC
>NZ_JAELTP010000186.1 GCF_016428915.1 Pandoraea sp. ASV26 | reverse complement strand
GACGCAATGCGCCGCGCCCGGCGTTTGCGTTTTGAAACCGGGCTCAGTGACTGTGCGCGGTGGAGTGTGCGGTGGTGTTTGGCGCGAGTGCGGGCCCGATGGGCATGACGCCCTGATTGGGATCCGAGCTGACCGAGCTGCTGGTGCCGCTCGCCAGCCCGGATGCCGGGTAGAGGGTGGAATACGGCGTGCCGGACGCCGATGCGGCGCCGGTGGACGCCCGGCCAGACTCCGGATTCGGCGTGCTGGCCGCTGCGGTGCTGCCGCTGCGCCCGGCGGTGGCCGGCAGCAGCCCGCTCTCGAAGCGGAACAGTTGCGATGCACGCGGATCAACGCTCACACGCACCCACCGATTCGCCGCCGGGGAGCCGAAACTGCTCAGTTGCGTGAACGACTTCACCGTTGCGCCATGAACGTCACGCAACGGTTGCGTGTGACGCATCGTCTTGCCGCTGTCGATCAGCAGAATCGGCCCCTTGAAGCGGGTGGCAAGCCGCAGCAACTGCGTGCGGAAATCCTTGTAGCCGTCAACGCCGCGCCGCGCCGATCGGTCGGAGAAGAGGCTGCCCAGTCCACCGCCGCGTGCCGGTTCGAACTCGGGATCGGCTTGCGCGATGATGACCATGCCGATGGCATCTTTCTGTTGCGCATAGACCGCGGCGTGCTGCAACCAGACGCGCGTGGCAATTACCCGGTCCTCGAACTCTCCGTTACGGCCGCCGGCTGAGCGATAGTTATTGTTGTTGCCAGGCAAATTCAGGCCGACGAACACCACACCGCGATAAAACCACCTCACGTTCTCGTGATACTGACGAAACCGCGCCATCTCGCTCTGACGCGTGAGATCGAACTGCGCGTAGCCCGCCGGGCCCGGACCCAGCACCGCCTCGTCGTCGAACGCATGTTCGCGTAGAAAGTCGAGGCGTTCCACGGGGTTGTAGCCCCCGTCGGTACCGCGCTGGCAATCGGCCCAGTCGTTCGCGCCCGGCACGTAGATGAGCGGCTTGGGCGAACTGGAGAAAAGACTCAGGCGTTGCGTGATGAGTTCGTCACGACAAGACTCCGTGGCGTCTTTGAGATTGCCCGCGTGGACAACGAACGCGGCCTGCGAGTCGCCGATGGTGGCCAGCACGCTGCGCACCACGGGCACCTCGGTATTGCCGAACGGGGTATTGCCCAGCACGGCAAATTCAAACGGCAGCGTTTGGGGCGGGCCTTTGGTCGCTGTCTTTGCTGCTGCCTTTGCCGCGGGCTTCGCGTTGCCCTGTGCCGCCGCCGTCAGTGTCGGTCCGGTCGCCAGCGCGAGTGCCACGAGGCACGCGGCCAGCAGGCCGGTGCGGCAGGAGACGCGCGAGCGACGCGGGTTCGACATGAGCGCTCAGGGGTTCGCGCGGCCGTTCATCAGGCTGCGCAGTTCATAAAGCAGGTCCAGCGCTTCACGCGGGCGAAGCTCGTCCGGATCGATTTGCGCCAGACGCGCCAGCGTGGCCTCGCCGGCCGGATCGAGTGCGGCGGCGCCATGCGTCGTCGGGAGCGTTATCGCACCGTCTGACGCGTCATCGAGATCGTCCTCAACGGGCGGTCGCGCCGCAAACAGATCGAGCTGCGGTGCGGCCGGATCGAGCGCCTGCTGTTCGAGCAACGCGAGGTGCTTGCGCGCTGCGCGAATGACCGGCATCGGAACACCGGCGAGTTGCGCGACCTGCAAGCCGTAGCTCTGGCTCGCGGGGCCGTCCTGCACCGCGTGCAGGAACACGATGCCTTCGCCATGCTCCACGGCAGACAGATGCACGTTCGCGCATTGCGGGAACTCGTCGGGAAGTTGCGTCAGTTCGAAATAGTGCGTGGCGAACAAGGTGTAGCAGCGGTTGTGACCCAGCAGATGCCTTGCAATCGCCCAGGCAAGTGCAAGACC
>NZ_JAELTP010000185.1 GCF_016428915.1 Pandoraea sp. ASV26 | reverse complement strand
GGTTTTGCACCGAACTTCGCTTCGAACGAAGAGTGCCTGACGACCATTCAGCAAGCGGTCGAGAACGCAGGTTATCGCCTGGGCGACGACGTGCTGCTGGCGCTGGATTGCGCGTCGACCGAGTTCTTCAAGAACGGCAAGTACGAACTGGCCGGTGAAGGCCTGTCGCTGAGCTCGGAAGAGTTCGCCGACTACCTCGCCAACCTGTGCGACAAGTTCCCGATCGTCTCGATCGAAGACGGCATGTCGGAAGACGACTGGGCCGGCTGGAAGATCCTGACCGACAAGCTGGGCAAGAAGGTGCAACTGGTCGGTGACGATCTGTTCGTGACCAACACGAAGATCCTGAAGCAGGGTATCGAGCAGGGCGTCGCCAACTCGATCCTCATCAAGATCAACCAGATCGGCACGCTCACCGAGACGTTCGCCGCCATCGAAATGGCCAAGCGTGCCGGTTACACGGCTGTGGTGTCGCATCGTTCGGGCGAAACCGAAGACTCGACGATCGCCGACATCGCCGTGGGCACCAATGCCGGTCAGATCAAGACCGGTTCGCTCTCGCGTAGCGACCGTATCGCCAAGTACAACCAATTGCTGCGCATCGAGGAAGATCTCGGCGACATCGCGTCGTATCCGGGCAAGGAAACGTTCTACAATCTGCGCTAATTCCGTTTCCCCGGGAAGCTGAGCCCCGACGCCGGTCGGGACGCACTTCCCGGAATTCTTGCCAGGCGAAAGCATGCGAATGGTGACCTTGGTGCTGGTGCTGCTGCTGGTAGCGATCCAGTATCCGCTCTGGTTCGGCCACGGTGGTTGGTTGTACGTGCACGAACTGCGCGACGAGTTGAGCGCCGAACAGCAGAAGAACGAGCAGTTGAAGGAACGTAACGATCGCCTTGCCGGCGAAGTGCAGGATTTGCAGGACGGCACGTCGGCGATCGAGGAACGCGCTCGTTTCGAGCTGGGCATGGTCAAGGACGGCGAGGTGTTCGTGCAGTTCGTCGCGCCGGACGGCACCGGAGGTCCCCAAGCGGCGTCTGCTGCGGACGCGCCGCTCGTGTCGTCGACCGAGCCGGCACACAAGTCGGTCGCGGCCGCCCCGCCGGCCCCGCCGTCGTCACAGACAAAGGGCAAGGCGCCGTCGGCGCACAAGACGCAGCATCACTGATCGCCGCTGGCATGATGCGCGCACGGTAGAACGAAAAGGCGTTCCCTCGGGAACGCCTTTTTCATGTCTTCCGGGCGTGTGGCGTCAGAAGCCGATGCCGATACCCACCGACGAGCGCGGGCCGTACCCGCCGCCATACCATCCGGGACCGTACCCGCCGGGCCCATACCACCCCGGGCTTCCCCAGCCGCCGTAGAAGTAGGCGTTGCTGTTGTAATTGCGAATTGCATCATCCAACGCGCGCAGCGCGCGTTCGCGCTCGATGGCCGATTCCTGTTCGTCGTAGATGCGCTTGTTCAGGCGTGTGAGGTCCTGCTTCTGGGCGTCGGTCATTGCCGGGGCTTCCTCCTGCGTCTGCGGAAGACGAGCGGCAGGCGCATCCGCCGGCGGGAGTTGCCATTGCGCGCAGCCCGCGACGAGCGTCAGCAGCAGGGCGCCGAGTGCACCAGCGACTGGCCGAACTCGCCACACTCGCGGCGAACCGGTAGAGGGTGCGTTGGGAGTGAGAGTCGGCATGACGAATTCCCCGTGAATGAGCAGCAGCGCAGCAGGGTGGTGAGATGGCAGGCGTCGCGCGATGTCTGACGTGAGATTGGCGGGCGCGCCGGTCGTTGCGCGCACCCGTGATCCCGGCGTCTTTCAATGCTGCCCGGACGGCGCAGTGTGGGCCTGCTCGACGAAAAGTTGCGCCGCATCCACCTTGTCGAAGTGGTAGGTCTGGCGGCAGAATTCGCACGCCACTTCAACGTTCGGACGTTCGTCGAACACGCTCATGACCTCCGCCTCACCGAGCGTGCGCAGCATATTGGCGACTCGCTCGCGCGAGCAGGTGCAGCGAAACGCCGTGACCTGCGGGTCGAACACGCGCACCGTCTCTTCCCAGAAC
>NZ_JAELTP010000184.1 GCF_016428915.1 Pandoraea sp. ASV26 | reverse complement strand
GGCGCAACTGCGCGAGATCGTGACGTTCGCGCAGATCACGCACAGTGGCGACAAGGCGGAACTGGCATCCGTGCCCGAGAACGCGCCGATCTGGGCGCAAGTCACGTCCACGCGGGATAACTGTCTGGGGCAGGAATGCCCGCGCTACAAAGATTGCTTCGTGATGCAAGCGCGCAAGGAAGCGCAGCAGGCCGATCTCGTCGTGGTCAATCATCACCTGTTCTTTGCGGACGTGATGTTGCGTGACACCGGCATGGCGGAACTGCTGCCGAGTGCCAATACGGTGATCTTCGACGAGGCGCACCAGTTGCCCGAGACGGCAACGCTCTTCTTCGGAGAAACCGTCTCGACTGCGCAGATGCTCGAGTTGGCGCGTGACTGCGTAGCGGAAGGGTTGATTCATGCACGCGATGCGGCTGACTGGGTCAAGCTCGGTGCGAGCCTCGAACGGGCGGCGCGCGACGTGCGGCTGACGTTCGGCCAGGAAAACACGCGCATGTCCGTGGCGCAATTGGCGGACGATCACGAACTGTTCAACGCACTCGACAGCGTGGATGTCGCGTTGCTGGATCTGATCGAGACGCTTCAGCACCAGTCCGAACGCGCTGAGGCGTTGGGGGCATGCTTGCGTCGTGCGCTGGAGTTGCATCAGCAACTGGAGCGTTGGCAGACGGGCGCGACGCCCCCTGCGCCGGGTGAGCAACCGCTGCCGCTGCTGGATCCGGATGCCCCGCGTGTCACCGATGGCAAGCGGGAGAAGGCCGCCAAGGCCCGCGAAGCGGAAGCCGCACGGCTGGCCGCTGAAGCGAAGTCGGCGGAGAAGACGTCGACGGGTGAGGGCGGCGCGGAAAAGACCTATACGCCCCCTGAGACCGTGCGCTGGATTGAAGTGTTTTCGCAGGCGGTGCAGTTGCATCAGACGCCGCTGTCGATTGCGCCGATCTTCGCGAAACAGCGTGCCGGTGCGCCGAGAGCCTGGATCTTCACGTCGGCCACGCTGTCGGTGAAGGGCAATTTCATGCACTACGCGGCGCAATTGGGCCTCGATGCGGGCAAGTCGCTCACGCTCGCCAGTCCGTTCGACTACCCGAACCAGAGTCTGCTGTACGTGCCGCGCGGGTTGCCGCAGCCGTCATCGCCGGGATTCACCGATGCCGTGCTCGATGCCGCTTTGCCGGTGCTGGAAGTGAGCGGCGGGCGGGCTTTCGTCCTGTGCACGACGCTGCGCGCGGTGAACCGGGCGGCTGAGCGTCTGCGTGAAGAGTTCGACCGGCGTGGCTGGCCGTATCCGCTGCTCGTGCAAGGCGAGGCGAGCCGCACCGAGTTGCTCGATCGTTTTCGCGCGCTTGGCAATGCCGTGCTCATCGGGAGTCAGAGTTTTTGGGAAGGGGTGGACGTGCGAGGCGAGGCGTTGTCGCTCGTCATCATCGACAAGTTGCCGTTCGCGCCGCCCGACGATCCGGTGTTGGCTGCACGGCTCGATGCGCTCACGAAGAAGGGGCTCAGCCCGTTCGCCGTGCATCAGTTGCCGCAGGCAGTCATCACGCTTAAACAGGGGGCGGGGCGGTTGATCCGCTCGGAGGGCGATCGCGGCGTGCTGATGATTTGTGATCCGCGTCTGGTCGACAAGCCCTATGGGCGTCGGATCTGGCAGAGCCTGCCGCCATTCAAGCGTACGCGAGAACTGCCTATCGTGCGTGGCTTCTTCGACGAGATTGCTGCGAGCGCAGGCAGTTGAGGCGCTAACGATGGGGATGGCCAGACGATGCCGTCTGGCCCTCGCGACTCGTCTATGTCAGGCGGACATCGCGTCCAGCCAGCGGCCGATAACCGCCGGTGCGACTTCCGACAATCGAGCCTGGTGCTCGCGCGCCTGAGCACGCAACGCCACCGGATCGATCTTCGCGGCACCCAATTCGCAGGCATGACCTACCAACCAGGATTCGATACGCGACGCGTCGGCTTCCAGATGGAATTGCAGCCCCAACGCATGCGTGCCTGACGCGAACGCCTGATTCTCTCCAACCGAAGTGCGGGCCAGATGCTCGGCGCCTGCCGGGATGTCGAACTGGTCACCGTGCCAGTGAAGCACGCTCGCGTCGCCCAGCGCGGCCAGCGGGGACATCTTCCCTGCGTCGGTAAGCGTCAACGGGGCGTAGCCGATTTCCTTCACGCCAAGCGGATACACCTTTGCGCC
>NZ_JAELTP010000183.1 GCF_016428915.1 Pandoraea sp. ASV26 | reverse complement strand
GGCCGTGGCGGACACGCTGCGAGAAGAAAGCCGTGAAGCCATCGCGCGGCTGGCGCAAATGGGCGTGCGCACCGTCATGCTGACGGGGGACAATCGCGCCACCGCGCAGGTGATCGGTCAGCAGGCCGGCGTGAGCGAAGTGCGTGCCGAAATGCTGCCGGAAGACAAATGGCAGGCGGTGGCGGCGTTGCGAGAGGAATTCGGCCACGTCGGCATGGTAGGCGACGGCATCAACGACGCGCCCGCGCTGGCGGCCGCAGACGTCGGCTTTGCGATGGGCGTGACCGGCACCGACAGCGCGCTCGAGACGGCCGACGTCACATTGATGGACGACGACCTGCGCAAGCTGCCGGCTTTCCTGGCGTTGTCCCGGCGCTCTGCGAGCGTGCTCAGGCAGAACATCGTTCTGGCGCTGGCTATCAAGGCGGCGTTCTTCGGATTGGCCATCGCGGGGCTGGCTACGCTGTGGATGGCGGTATTCGCCGACGTGGGTGCGAGTCTGCTGGTGATCGCCAACGGCATGCGCCTGTTGCGCACGAAGGTGGCGTGAGATCGGCGTGACGGATGACGGATGCGTGATGCCTGACGTTCAGCCCTTGCGCATGCCGTGCTCCAGGGTGTGCGCGTCGGGCAAATGACACAAGACGTGCGCCGCGCGGCTGGTCGCGTTCACGATGATCGTGTCGAGGCGTCCGACCAAGGTGTCGCGCTGCGCCGCCGAGAGTGGCATGTCTGCAAAGACCCGTTGGGCCACCACGGCATCGTTGAGATCCCCGAGCAGGGCCTGCGCCGCGTGCAGGGTGTCCTGATAGGGCGAGCGGATCGCCTTGCGCAGCCATGGCGCCAAGGCTTCGGCGCTGTAACGGGCCTTCTTGATCTTCACGCGCAACGCGTGCAACTGCTCCGTGTCGAGCATCGCCAACTGGCGGCAATCCGGAAATAACGCAATGTACCGAGCGCGGAGCACGTTGTGCGCGTGCTTTGTCAACGCACGGGGGCGCTTGCCGGGCGTGCGGGACGGGGGGCGCAATGCCTTGGCCGCTCGCCGCTCGGCGTGACCATCTTCTCCGATCCCGAACGCCTTCAACAGCAACGCATGCAATGCCCGCTGACGCTCGCTTGCCAGCGCCTCGGCCGCTTTTGCACGGGCGTCGCCGCGCAGCTTCGCCACGTAGGCGTCAACCGTCGGCCAGTCGATATCGGGATATTCGGCGCGTAACGCGGGAAGCGTTGTTGTTGCCAATACGTCGGCATCTCGCGCAGGACCCATCGAGTGGCTCAGCCAGCGTAATTCCGCTTTCAGGCGACGATGCCAGCGGGGTTTGAGCCATGGCGAGAAAACATCGATCAACGCGCGCAGACGACGCGTAGTAATGCGTAATTGATGAATGGCGTGAGGCCCGATGGTGCCGTCGTGACTGGCGCCCTGCGAGGCATTCGGCAGCGATGGCCACTGCGCAAGGGGAAGCGCGGCGAGCGTGACCAGCAGGTGCGAGGCTGACATGCGCCGCATTTGCTTGCCACGCGGCGGTGCAATGGCTTCTGCGCCGGCCGGTCCGGTCGCGGGCAATACCTCAGCGGGGGCGGCAGGGGCCGCTGTCGTCGCGCGTGTCATGCCGAGCAACATAGCATAGTTGCTTTGGGAAATGAGCCGGGAAAATAAGAGATGCAACGAGATGACGCCGGAGGTGCGCAACCGAAATCGGCGAAGCAAAGTCGCGCATGTCGGCCGCAGCAGCGCGGAAAGACACGAGGCGTTGCGGAGGGAGGAAGGCGTTGCCGAAGATCCTCGGCAGGAGGCGCCGGACGACAAGGTCGGGCCAGGAGGTCAGGCGAAGATGTCAGCGAAAGCGCTAAGGCAATGAGGGACATCTGCCGCGGGCGCCCGGTCGCCGAAGATCGGCACGCAAGACACCCGCGAGGCGCGCAGCGTCACATCAGTCGTGGACCTCGCGAGAGGATGACATGACACGTATCCAATGCCACATGCCGCAGAACGGCAACGCGAGCAAAAAGATAGGCCGGCACGAAGGCCGGCCTGCGCGCAACTGGTGTTACTTCTTGTTCACAGCGTCCTTGAACGCCTTGCCAGCCGTGAACTTCACGGTCTTGGCAGCCGGGATTTTGATCGTTTCGCCGGTCTTCGGGTTGCGGCCGTCACGCGCAGCGCGCTTGCCCGAACCGAACGAGCCGAAGCCGATCAACTGAACCGAGTCAC
>NZ_JAELTP010000182.1 GCF_016428915.1 Pandoraea sp. ASV26 | reverse complement strand
CCGTTGGCGAGCAAGTCGCTGTGTACGCCAACAAGCTGCGGCAGGACTATCGCCAGGCGCTCGCGCTGCGCGACAGCCTGCGCGGGTTGGAAACCGGTGCGTTGCGCATCGGTGCGAGCACGACACCGGCCAGCTACCTGCTGCCGTACGTGATTGCGGCATTCCATCAACGTTATCCTGCCGTCGCCCTGCATATCGTCGACGGCAACACCAGCGAAATCGTGGCGCAACTCGACCGACTCGACGTGGCGTTCATCGAGGGCGTCGTGCCGCCGGGCCTGTCGCCGGAGATCGCGGTGCGCCCCTGGCGCGACGACGAAGTGGTCGCCATTGCCCGCGCCGACCACCCGCTTGCGCAGCATCCGGAGGGGGCGTCATTGCAGGCCATTGCCGAATACCCGTTGATACTGCGCGAACCGGGCTCGGGAGTCCGGGCGCTGGTGGCCCGCGCGTTCTCGGTGGCCGGGCTCACGCCGCGCGTGGCGCTGGAATTGGCCGGGGTCGAGAGCATCAAGGAAGCGGTGCGGGCGGGCATGGGCGTGGGCTTCGTCTCGGCGATGTCGATGCGTCATGAAGACGCCGCGCTCGCCTCGGTTCGCATCGATCCGCCGCACGGTCTGAAGCGCCTGCTCACCGCGCTCGTGCCGCACGCCGACGCCCTGTCGCGTCCCACGGAACGCTTTCTCGCCCAATGCTTCGCAGGCGACGCCGTGGATCCGGCGGCGGTGCGGTGACACGTGCGAGCGCCCCCATCACAAGCAGCAAGGCACGCGTCGCAACCCCCGCCGGACCGACGCGTCGGGCCGGTCTCCTATCGCTTCATTTGAAATCCCACGCCATCTGCTCGGCGACGGACGTCGCTGCCGAAGAGCGCACGCAAACGTCGAGATAATCGGTGACGGGCGGCGGCGGGGGCGTGCCTTCCGACAGCAGACGACGGTTGTCGAACACGTAATCGAGCGCGGCGAACGCGCCGTATCGACGCAGCGCCTTGGCCATCAGGCGGCTGTTGCCGTGTCCCAACTGACGCGCGAGCGCCGGCGTCAGGCTGGCAATGTCGGCTTCGCCGATGTGACGGAAACGCTCGCCCAGCGGCGCGATGCCTCGTGCTTTCGCAAGCGCCGCCTCGATCTGGCGAATCGTGCGCACGCTGCCCTCACCCGCCGACACGTGATACAAGTCGTGCCGCAGGCGCGGCAGGAAGGCGAGGTCGATCAACGCGTCGGCGCAGAAATCGACAGGCACCACATCGAGCCGATCGTCGAGACCGCAGGTGAACGCACCGAGCAACTGCACCATGCGGAATATCCAGAAGATGCTGCCTGACGGCTCGCAACCGAGACGCGTATGACCCACGACGATGGACGGCCGCGCAATCACCAGCGGCAGGCCCGGCCACTCGCTGCGCAGGCGTCGCTCGGCTTCGGCCTTCGATGCCGTGTAAGGCACGAGTTGATGATCCGCAAACGCCAGATCGTGCGATTCGCGCACAAGGCCCGAGAGCGCATCGCCACACGCCATGGCCGTACCGACATGCACGAAGCGCTCCAACACCGGCGACGCGGCGACCGCGCGCGCGAGCGCCAGCGTGCCGGCCACGTTGACCGCATCGAGTTGCGGATGCGCAGAGAAGGTCGCAATCGCGCCCGCGTGGATCACGTGCGTGACGCTGCGCATGCGCGGATCGTCTTCAAACGAGACCGGCTGCGCAAGATCGCCACACACGATGTTCGCTTCGCCAAGCGCCAGCCGATGCACCGGCGGAACCCGGAAGCGATCCATCGCGGCACGCACGCGGGCGAGACCATCGCTGCGGGTGCGCGCACGAACGAGTAGCAACAACGACGGCGCGAAGCCGTCCTTGAGAAGCTGGGCGACAACGGCGCCGCCCACAAAACCGGTACCGCCGGTGACGAGAATTCGCATGGCAATGGCCTCGCAGAAAAACGGAACTGCAACGCGTTCGTCAGAACGTGTAGTCGAGCGTTGCAGCGACCTGATAGTTGGTCTTGTTGAATACGATGGGACTCTTCGACGCATTGCCCGTGTAGCGCATGACGCCGCCAGCCACCGTGGTACTCCAGTGCTTGGTGAACTTGTGCGTCCAGTTCGCCGTCAGGCTCACGCCGTAAAGGCCGCCGCCCGCCGCGTACTGGCGATAGCCCGAATTCAGGCTCTGGTTTGCCGTCACGCCGAAATAGGTCTGCGCGTACTTGCCGCTCGCAAAGTGCGCCGTGGCACCCACGCCGACCGAGTCCGTGGGCGACTTGAAGAGCACGCTGTCCAGGGCGAAGCGATAGACGTTGCCGCGCTCGCGATTGGACAGCGGGACATCCGTCGCCACACTGACGACCGCCAGATCGCCAATGGCGTAACCCGCTTGCAATGTGGTGAAAACAGACCTCTTG
>NZ_JAELTP010000181.1 GCF_016428915.1 Pandoraea sp. ASV26 | reverse complement strand
GGCCCGGGCAGTCAACGTGTGCGTAGTGGCGGTTAGCCGTTTCGTACTCGATGTGCGCGGTGTTGATGGTAATGCCGCGTGCCTTTTCTTCCGGTGCTGCGTCGATTTCGTCGTACTTCTTGGCCTGGCCGCCGAACTTCGACGACAGAACCGTTGCGATAGCGGCCGTCAGGGTGGTCTTGCCATGGTCAACGTGACCGATGGTGCCAACGTTCACGTGCGGCTTAGTCCGCTCGAATTTTTCCTTTGCCATTTCCGACTCCTAACGGGGTTATCTTTTGCCGAGGTTGCTCGGCATGTTGATTGCCGCGCTTCACACTATCTTTGGTGCCCATGGGCAGGATCGAACTGCCGACCTCTCCCTTACCAAGGGAGTGCTCTACCACTGAGCCACATGGGCGAATCCTTTACTGCTACTGCTTCTGCGCGTCACCTGGAGCGGGTGAAGGGAATCGAACCCTCGTCATAAGCTTGGAAGGCTTCTGCTCTACCATTGAGCTACACCCGCTTGGATTCCGACTCTCGCTTCTTGGTAACAAGCGCCGGGAACCGAGGTTTCCGACGCTTATTACTTCCGCATTCTGGTGGAGGAGGTTGGATTCGAACCAACGTAGGCGTAAGCCAACAGATTTACAGTCTGCCCCCTTTAGCCACTCGGGCACCCCTCCGCAGAGAATTTGCAATTATGGAGATGTCCCCCTGCCTTGTCAACACCTTCCATGCATTAAATACGCAGATTCTGTGCCTGAAGCTCTGCGGATTTCCACTATATGCGGCAAGTCTTTGATTTGCTTGATTATGTGAAAATCGACCGGATCTCGCTCAGTCCCAACGACGCGCCGGTACCAGGAACCGGCGGCGCCAGACGTCGACGTATCGACTCAGGCTGTCCCGCCCCATATGGAATTCGCGGCGGAGCTTCTGTGAAATGGAGCGCTTGGCTTTCTGGCGTCCGGTGATGGTAGTCCCGAGATCGTCGCCCCGATCGAGCACGATATCCGGCGCCATCGAGATCATGCGGATCCCATGCTCCCAGTTGCGGTTGAGCATGTCGTCAACCGGATGAACCATACGTTTGCCGTACGCCAGAAGCGTCAATGCCGCATCACGGCGGATGAGGTAGGCCTGAGTGCCGCCGGGCTGCTTGCGATGGTCGTTCAAGATGGCGCCGCCGGGCAGCTGACCGACCTGCCAGCACCCCGCGGAGCCGCCATCTTTCAGTCGCATGACACCCCAGGGGACCGAGACGTCCAGCGCTGAGGCCAGGCGCTCCGGGAAATTGGGCGTCAGCTCGATATCGTCTTCCAGGACACACCAGATGTCGTCATTCGAGCGCGCCAAGTCTTGCCAGATCCGATAGTGACTGTCGTAGCATCCGACCTCCCCGAGCGTCAGATGATTGGCGTACAACCTGAGGCGAGTGGCCGCGTCGTACTCTGGCGGGTACTCCCGGATGCGCTCGGCATCGAAGAAGCGAAAGGGTACGCCGGCATCTCGGAGTTGCTGGGTGATATGGGCGCGACGGACATCGCTATCCACGAGGGAAATGACGACAACGGGCGGAAGCTTTCGCTTCGAGACGGATATCTGGTTCATTTTTTTATCGTTAATGCAAACCCGCTGAAGCCACGGGTTTATGCTCATATTGCCAGGCAAAACTGGCAATAATATAACGATAAAAAATGTCAAATAGTGACGCCTAACACTACATGTCTTGTACCCATTCGGACGGAATTCGCGCGTCGCTGGTCATTGGCGACCAGGATTCACGGCATCTGCGAACGCGTGAAAAATGCGAGTGATCCCGCGTGATTACTCAGAAACCTGATTTTCCGATGACTTAGGGCCCATAAGCCGAGCACCTTAGGCGGCCCCTCGCTTCGGTTACGGATGAGTCTGGCGGCAGACTGTCACGACGCCGATGGGCACCAACAGCCTTGCAGTGCGACGAACTGGGCCTTGATAGCAAGGCGAGTACGGCATTTCGTTCGTCGGATCGGGACTATGTTCAGCAGATCGCAACCCTCGGGACGGATGATACGTTGGTTGGGACGCAGCCGTCTCAGCGCGGGAAATCTCCGCACCGATTTGGATGCTGCGACGACTCACATCGATCCTTTCAAAGAAGGCCGCCGTAGCACGGTCCGAATCATTTCCCGGCGTAACTAGCGAAATCTCACTCCAGAGCGAAGCATAGGGCCAAGGCTCCGTGCCAATCAGCTCTCGCGCTCGGCTCTCGATGCGCTTGACCAGATATCGACCAGCGATTAGGAGAGGCATCGCCGTAACGCGGCCTGAACCGATCCTCGGCTAAATGGTTCGTCTTCAGGAAGGAAGTCGCTGGCCGAACTGAACCAGTCCTCGATGCCCTTGGCGAGATATCCCGTTGACGCAGATGGCGCCGTAGCGAAGTCCCACCTCGATCAGTGGGAAGCGGCTCGGTTTGTGGCGTACCGATAGCCAATGCCGGCCAGTTGAGTAGATGCGTAGATGCGGCTCATCGCCACCCAAAGCGATTGCCCAAAGCAAAGACCCCTTGCTACGCGTTGTAGCAAGGGGTCTTTAGGGGAGCCTGACGATTACCTACTTTCACACGGGTATCCGCA
>NZ_JAELTP010000180.1 GCF_016428915.1 Pandoraea sp. ASV26 | reverse complement strand
GCCGTACTTCGGCCCCTTGCTCAATCTGCCAAAGGATTTCATCGACATCAATCTCGCGTTCTCGCGCACGCCGGGGCAGGCCAAGCGGTACGTGCAGGACGCGATGCGCGAGCGCACGGCCGATGTGGCGGCGCTGCTGCGTTACGACCATACCTATATCTATGTGTGCGGGCTCAAGGGTATGGAGGACGGGGTGCTACAGGTGCTGCAAACCATCGCGGGCGAGGCCGGGCTCGACTGGCAGGCCCTGTGGCAGCGAATGAAGACGGAAGGGCGTCTGCATCTCGAGACCTATTGAGGATCGCTGGCGACCACTGACGATATCGGCTCGTGCACCGCCGGACTTATCGCGCGGCGCAATGCGGGCTTCAGCTTGACCGACGGCGTTCTGCGCCGGCTTGACACCGCGTGCCTCGGCACGCGGTTTTTTTTCGTCCGACGGTTCCGCTGATGCGCAGAATCGTGGGGACCGGAGCCGTCCCGGAGACGTCACCGGAATTGAGTAACATGGAGGGGCTGTTTCCCTTCCATCTTTTCTCTTAACGGAGAGTCACATGGGCAAGAAGCGGATTCTGGTATTGGCGGGCGACTATGTCGAAGACTACGAATTGATGGTGCCCGTGCAGGCACTCTCGGCCGTGGGACACCGGGTGGAAGTCGTCTGCCCGGGCAAGCGGGCGGGCGATAAGGTGCGCACCGCGATTCACGATTTCGAAGGCGATCAGACGTACAGCGAGAAGCGCGGTCACGACTTCACGCTGAACGCCACGTTCGACGGGCTATCGCCGGCCGACTTCGACGCGTTGGTGATTCCTGGCGGGCGCGCGCCGGAGTACCTGCGTCTGAATGACGAGGTTCTCGCGGTGGTGAAACACTTCGCCACGAACGACAAGCCGATCGCGGCGATCTGCCACGGCGCGCAGTTGCTGGCAGCCGCGGGTGTCATCGAAGGGCGCGAGTGTTCGGCGTATCCGGCGTGCGCACCGGAGGTGCGTCTGGCCGGGGGGAAGTACATGAATATCGCGATCGACGGCGCGCACACCGATGGCAAGCTCGTGACCGCGCCCGCGTGGCCGGCCCATCCTGCATGGATCGCGCAGTTCCTCGCCGTGCTGGGCACGAAGATCGAGCTTTGATTCGCGCTTGCCGCGAACGTGAACGGCATTTGAACCGAATGTCTGGCGCTTGATGAGCGCGCGCGAGACTGCGCGCTATCGGATGTCACCGATGGCGCGCAGTCTTTCGTCCGCCTCGGCGAGTGTATGCTCGCTGAACACTTCAATGCCGTGCTGCCGCAACCATGCAGCCGCCACGCCCTCTCCCGCGATCGTCGTGCCGCTGAATGCGCCATCGTAGATCGACGTGCTGCCGCACGACGGGCTTCCTTCCTTCAGTACCGCAATGCGAATGCCGTGACGCTGCGCCAGCGCAAGCGCGCGCCGTGCGCCGTCGAGGAAAGCTTCGGTGACGTCGGCCCCCGTGTCGTCCATCACGCGTGCACGGTTTTGCCAGACGGCGTTACCGCCTGCCGCCCCGGCAATCTCGGCGGGCGGGCGCGGCGTAGGCAAGCCGCCGGCCACTTCGGGGCAGATGGGCATGATGAGGCCCTGTGTGCGCCAACGCTCGAGAATGGCGGCGGCATCGGATTCGCACGGCGCGGCACGCCCGTGATAGCGCACCGGATGGCCCAGAAGACAACTGCTGACAAGAATGCGAGGCGACATAGACATGGCGCGAGCCTATCACGCGCGGCGGAATTATCCGAACCTGCCTCGTTTTCCAAAGCTTGCCGTCCGCTAGCGCAGCAAGATCTGCCGATCTCAACCGGGTTGGCCGACGCGTGGTTTGCGCGCCGGAGCCGGATTCCTGTCATACGACCAAGGAACGCCGTGATGGACATCAACGCTTATCCGCCGGGAGGCCCTGCTTCCTGTCGTTTCTCCACCGCGCGGGCGCAGCGGGAGGCGGCGCCGCCGCAGACCGGGCCTCTGGCGACGTTCGGGCCCGTGACCGGACACGATGGCAGCGGTGTGCCGTTGCCGCCCATCGGTCCGCACGACTTTTCCGCTGCGAGACCCGTGCACGATGCAGTGTCGAAGGTGGCTACCCCGGAGACGGCTCGCATGTCGCTCACGCCGCATGCGAATGCCGCGCAGTACGTCGTGCGGGCCTATCCGGATGCCCGCAGCGCGACGCAGTCATGGTTCGCCTCACGGTTGTGCGGTGCGTTGGGACTCGCGACGCCGACCGCGCTGCTGGTGCAGGGGTGCTCGCTCGCGTTCGACGGAACACAGGCCCCCGAGCGGCTCTATCTGGCGACGACGTATCTGCCGGCCTATGAGTCGCTGGGCGAATGGCTCGAAGGGGATGCGGCGTGGCGTGTGATCGACGGCGCGCGTGGGGGCGTCGATGACGCTTGCAGGCAAGCGCGGGCCGAGGCGCATGAGATCGGGCGGCAGATGGCGTCTCTCGTTGCGGGCGCCGGCGGTGGCTCGCTTGGGGCGCGTGCCGTGGCGAGGGCGTATGCCGCTGCCGTCACGGTGCGCAACGACAGACGCGCGGTGCTGTGCCGCGCGCTGCCCGACGTCTACCAGTGTGCGCTGGAGCGGCATTACATCGCCGCGCTATGGCTTGGCAACCGGGATCTCTGCAACGCGTTCATGGGGAACATCGGCGTCTGGCGTGACAAGAACGATTTGCCCTACATCATGACC